>JAJZCY010000279.1 GCA_021828835.1 Acidobacteriota bacterium
ATCCCGAGCTCTACGATCTCGTCATCAATCTCGAGCAGATGACCATCGAAACGGCGTGCCACATCGTCTCGGCAGCCGTGCACCGGCGCTGCTTCGAGCTCACGCCCGCCTGCCGCAAGGCGCTCGCGGACCTGGCACTGGCTAGCAAGGTGCGAGCCATGCTGGCCGTCGCGCCAGCTACCGAGGGCCTGGAACTGGAAGCAATCGCCAGCGACGGGGTGGTCAAGCTCAAGGGGAAGCTCTCCTCTGCGGGCCAGTTCGCCGAGGTGAGGCGGATCGCCATGGACATTCCGGGGGTGATCGACCTCGATCTCGACAAACTCGCTCCGCCGGTACAAGGGTAGACACCTTCCACTATCGGCCCGGAAAGGCGGTCGTACATGGAACTGTATTTACCGGTTGCGGGAATGAGCGTGAACCTGCTCCTTCTGATTGGGGTAGGGTGCATGATCGGCCTGCTCTCCGGGCTGGTTGGAGTCGGCGGCGGATTTCTGCTCACGCCGATTCTGATGATGATCGGGGTGCCGCCCACCATCGCCGCAGCCTCCGGAGCCTGTTCGCTCGTCAGCACCTCTTCTTCGGGCACCGCGGTGCATTTTCGCCTGGGCAACGTAGACCTGAAACTGGGCACCATTCTGCTGCTGGGGGGGCTGGCGGGGGCGGCCATTGGGGTCCACGTGATCAAGCTGCTGCGCGCCCTCGGCAGCGCCGATTTTGTGATCACCGTCTTCTACGTCGTGGTGCTCGGCAGCGTGGGCTCGTTCATGTTCGTCGAGAGCCTGCACAGCCTGCGCCGGGGACTCATGACCCAGCCCGCGTCGAGCCCCGTCCGCCAGAGCACGCTGCTCAAGAAGCTGCCGTTTCAAATGAACTTTCCCCGCTCCAATGTGCGCCATTCCGTCTTCGTGCCGTTTATGCTGTGCGTTCTGGTGGGGATCCTGGCCGCCATCATGGGCGTCGGCGGAGGCTTCATCATGGTGCCAATGATGGTCTACCTGCTGCGCATGCCGATGCATGTGGCTGTGGGTACCGACCTGTTTCAAATTCTCTTTACCTGTGCCGGGGTGTCGCTGATGCAGGCCGCCGCCAATCAGACCGTAGACATCGTCCTGGCGCTGGCGGTGGCGGTCGGCTCAACCATCGGCGCCCAGGCGGGTGCCCGCATCTCGCGCATGTTGCGCGGGGAACAGTTGCGGATCGTTCTCGCCAGTATCGTGCTGGCGACCACCGTGAAAATGTCGCTCGATCTCATCGCCAGGCCCGCGCTCCTGCTATCCCTGGTGGGAAGCGACTGAGCTGAAGCAGTATCGAGCGAGTGCGGGGCAGGACGACAAGAGGACGAAGACCATGAGCCCGTGGTGGCGAAGGCCGGCAACACAAACAGCCTCGCCGGAAGTGTCTATCCGCTCCAAGTACGCGAGCTTTCGGAAGATCCTGTCTCTCAACAATGATTGTCTGGAACTTCTCGCCGGCATCCAGGAAGATCTGCAGTTTGCTCCTGCCCACCACAATGTGCTCGGCAATCGGGTGGCCGTCAGCTTCGAGAAGATTCAGGAGATTGTCTCTGCGCTGGAGCGTCTGGCAGGAGAACGCTTCACCGGTCTGGCAGCAGCCGTCGATGCACAGAGCCAGGAAGTTGAATCGTACATCGCCGCGCGCGATGAACTTGCCAGCCCCCCATTGGCGCGCTGGCTGAGCGAGATCGATCGCAGCGCGGAATCGGAGGTCGGCGGAAAAGCGGCGGCGCTGGGAGAGATCAGGAAGAAATTGCTGCTTCCCGTGCCCGAGGGTTTCGTGATGACCGCGGAGGCCTATCGGCAATTCTGCGGCATGCCCCTCTGGAGAGTGATCCGCGACGCTGTCCGGAACCTCGATTTAAACGATCTGGAAGCACTCGAAACCGTCTCTGCCGCACTCACCGCGCGGGTCCGCGAGCTTCCTCTTCCCCGAGCCATTGAAGTGGCTCTGCTGGATCGCGCGCAGCTTCTGCAAGCTTCCGGCGCGGGCCTGGCCGTTCGCTCGAGCGCTGTGGGCGAGGGCGGTGAAAGAACCTTCGCCGGCCAGTTCCTCAGCATCCTCAATGTCCCCCTCAAGGAAGTTGTCTCCGCCTATCGCGATGTTGTCGCCAGCCGCTTCGGCGCAAAAGCGCTGTCTTACCGCCTCTCTTCCAGCGTTCCAGAGGCTGAAAGCCCCACGGCGGTCTTGTGCTTGCAGGTCCTCCGCGCGCAGGCCGCCGGCATCCTGTACACGCGCGATCCCAGAAACCCGAAGAGCGACGTTCTGTGGATCACCTCTGCCGCGGGACTGGGCCTCGACGTGGCGAGCGGGCGCGCTCCGGCCGACCTCACCATCCTCTCGCGCAAGCGCCCGCACCCCATCACCGAGCAGAACCTCGCGCACAAACAAGAACTTCTCATCCCCGGGCCGGGCGGTGGCATCGTTCGCCAGCCAATCGCCCGCGAGCAGGCCGATCGTCCCTGCCTCTCTGAACCGCAGTTGCAGATGCTCGCGGAGTGGGCGCTTCGCATCGAGGACCACTTTGGCTGCCCCCAAGATGTGGAGTGGGTCCTCGATGAGCAAGGCAAACTCTGGGTGGTGCAATCGCGGCCGCTCGCGCTGGCGGAATCCAAAACCTGGCACATCAAGTCGCGCATCCATGGCGATCCGGTCCTCACCGGCGGACGCACCGTCTACCCCGGGCGAGTTTCCGGAACCGCTCACCTGGTCACCGATAAGAAGGACTTCGGCCACGCACCGCCGGGGGCCATCCTCTTCCTGCGGAAAGCTTCGCCCGAGATCGTGGAGACGTTTCCGCGTATCTCGGGGCTGGTCGCGGAGTGGGGGAATGTCACCGGACACGCTGCTTCGCTTTTGCGCGAGTTCGCCATTCCGTCGGTTTTTCAAATGCCGGGCGCCTTTGAAAAACTGCGCAACGGCGATGAGGTCAGCCTGGATGCGGTGCAGCCTCGGGTATACCCGGGAAAACTCTGGCCGGAACGCAACCTCGATCAGCCGTTGCCCGATCGCTATCGCCGCAGCCCGCGCGATCCCATCACTCAGCGGCTGCTCACCCTCAATCTGCAGGATCCCGGAGCGTTCAATTTTCGCCCGTCCGGGTGCAAGTCGGCCCACGACGTCCTCCGATTCTGCCATGAAAAAGCCATTCAGGCGATGTTCGATCTGAACGATGCGGAGATCGCGCAGGGTGCGCCTTCCGTCAAGAAGCTCCGTACTCCGGCGCCGGTCAACCTGCATGTGCTCGATCTTGGGCACGGCCTGGCAGCCGGCGCCGCCGCGGCGGCTGAAGTCACCCCGCAGCAGATTGTCTCGCGGCCCTTCCAAGCCTTATGGCACGGAGTCACCCATCCGGGCGTCTCCTGGACCCGTGAAATTCCCGCAAGCTTGAGCGATCTCGCTTCGGTCATGACCACCTCGCTCGCGACATCCACCGGTCCGATCCGCGCCCTCGGCGAAAAGAGCTATCTGCTGGTTGCCGATGAGTACATGAACCTGAACTCGCGGCTCGCCTATCACTTCACCCTGGTCGATGCCTGTGTCTCGGAGATTCCCAGTAACAATTCCATCTCCTTCCGCTTTGCCGGCGGCGGAGCGGGCCGCAGCCGGCGCAACCTGCGCGCGTCCTTCATTCAAGGCTGCCTCTCTCACTACGGCTTCAAAGTCGACCGTCGCGGAGACCTGGTGAACGCCTGGTACAAAAAGGCGCCCGCTGCGCAAACCGAGGCTAATCTCGACATTCTCGGGCGTCTGATGGCTTGCAGTTGCCAGCTCGACATGTACATGACCAGCAGCGCTGTTGCCGGATGGTATGTGCAACAGTTCCTGGCAGGCAATTACGGCTTCCACCAAGCCGCGGAACAACCTAAGGCGGTGGCGTCATGACTGCGGTCGCGCGGAGTAGCCGCGCAGGAGGAATCTGATGCGGATCCTCTTGCCCATTGCAGGAATCAGTGTCCACATTGGAGCAGTCGTTGGAATCGGCGCCATCATCGGGCTGCTCTCCGGCCTGCTGGGGATTGGCGGCGGCTTCCTGATGACGCCTATCCTCATGATGGTGGGCGTGCCTCCCACGGTGGCCGCGGCTTCCGGAACCAATGCCATCGTGGCCACCTCCTCTTCGGGCGTCGCCGCGCATTTCCGCCTCCACAATGTAGATCACAAGATGGGGGCGATCCTGCTGTGCGGCGGGCTTACGGGTTCCTGGCTGGGCGTGCATCTGCTTCGCCTGCTGCGGCACCTGGGCAGCGCCGACCTGGTCATTACCTTCACTTACATCATCATGCTGGGCCTGGTCGGCGGCTACATCCTGCGCGACAGCTTACGCAAAATGCGCAGCGGCCTCATCGTTCGCGCCAGGCATGGGGGCCTCCCCAGGCGCACCTGGATATCCACCCTTCCCCTGCAGATGGAGTTCCCCCACTCCGGCGTTCGCCACTCCGTCTTTGTCCCGTTTGCTCTGTGCTTCCTGGTCGGAATCCTCACCGCCATCCTGGGCGTCGCCGGCGGATTTGTTCTGGTGCCGATGATGGTTTACATGCTGCGCATGCCCGCGCACGTCGCTGTGGGCACCAGCCTTTTCCAGGCGCTCTTTACCTGCGCCGGAGCAACCGTGATGCAGGCCGGCGATAACCAGATCGTGGACGTGGTATTGGCCCTGCTGGTGGCCGTGGGTTCCACCCTCGGTGCGCAGATAGGAGCCAGGCTCAGCCGCCATCTGCGCGCCGAGCAGCTCATGATTCTGCTCGGCATCCTGGCGCTGG
>JAJZCY010000280.1 GCA_021828835.1 Acidobacteriota bacterium
TTCCGCCCGCAGGCCCGATTTGCGGCCATAGAGCCACTGCTTCCATTCCATGTTGCGGTCTTGCAGCATCTCAGGCGAGATGCCCGTGTCGCCTTCCACAAACCGCCAGCGTTCCTCGTTGACGTTCCATTCCTGCTCGATGTGCACCACCTGGCCGATACGTCCGGAACGAATGATGTCACGGACTGCCAGAGGATAGGGCTGGCTGCGGTGCTGGGTACCCATCTGCACTACCTGCTTGGACGCCTTGACGGTGTCTCGGGCCTCTTTTGCCTCTGAGAGCACATTGGCGAAAGGCTTCTCTACATAGCAATCCTTGCCGGCCTTCACCACCTCCGTACAGAGTTTGGCATGTTGAAAGTCGCCCGTGGCGATCATCACCCCGTCAATGTCGGGCAGAGCCAGCATCTGCTCGGAGTACTGGAAGGTGCGGGGGCGGTTGCCGAAGAGTTGTTGCACTTGGGCGGCGCGTGCATCGCGGGCCTTATTCCAGAGATCACAAACGGCCACCACCTCCACTGGAATTGTGCGGCTGGCCAGATGGGCCATGTGAACGTGCCCCTCGCTGCGACTGCCGCAGCCCAGTTGGGCGAGCCGGATGCGGTCATTGGCGCCGGCGATGCGCGCATAGGAACGCGCCGTCATGCTGGCGGTGGTCAGCGCTGTTCCAGCGCCCATCAGAAATTCTCGTCTGTCCATCGCATTCCTCTCCAGGGAAGATTCGTAAGATATTTCGTTTACTTACCAATAAGAACGAAAGAATAGGAGTGTGGAGCCAAACATGTCAAGAACGAAAGGTGTCTTCGAGAGCTGCCTATGTACTTCGCAGCCAGTCAAGATAGGTCGTCTGCGGATCCTCGGAGCTTTCCACGATGAAGTGAAGATTGCCCGGCAATTCCTGATGCCCGCTGCTCGCTTCGAGAAAGCGCTGCTTCACGGTGCTGTGATCGAGAGGTGCGCCGTCGGCGTCAATGCTATTGCGAATCCAGCATGAGCGAGGCGCGAGTCCAGCGGCAAGATCGGGCAGATCCATGTGCTGAAGGATTTCGGGAACAAACCAGGAAAAATCGAGAGAGTAATTGGGAGTCTGGACTAGGGCGGCGAAGCTCACCAAACTGCGATCGAGCAGCAGAGAGTTGACCCGCTTATCGAGGAAAGCCGCCATCTGAGCTGCAACCGCGACGCTGCCAGACCCCAGGACGCGGACCTGCGTGGCATTGACATCGGTTCGCGTAGAGAGATAGTCGATGGCCCGGATCGCATCGTGGACGCGCTGTCCAGCCACCGGAGCGCCGAGCGCGAGCCATGCCCACGCGTAGCGTTCGGCGACGATGGAGATGGGAGTGTAGTAGTTGGGGCCTCCACGCGGAAACCGAGGCCGCGCAATACCGAGACCGCGCGGGGCAATGGAGCAAATTGCATAACCCGCGGCGAGGAGACGATCGCAGGAGCCGGGATCTTCGACGAGGCTATGACCGCAGTCATCCGCCAGATACAGGACGACGGCGGGGCGCTCGACCGAAGTTGGGCGCAGCAGCCATCCGGGAGCGCGCACATTAGGTTCGGTTTCGAAAAAGAACTGCTCGATCGTCATCCCCGGGTGCACGGTGGTCGAGAGCACCTGCGAGGCAGGGGGTCCACTCGCGGCTTTCAAGGCCAGCAAAGAGATGAGTGCGGAGCGGAGTTGGTTTGCATCCGGCGCCTGCGCCTTGCGCGTCTTCATCAGGAGGGCGAGGCGGTCGCGGTCTACCTGTGCGGAACTGCGGCTGGGCAGGGAAGTTACCACCTGTCCTGTGCGGGTGGCATTCAGCTGGGTGTCTGCAAAGGGCGTAAATGCCGGTTCCGCGACTGGTCCATCGTCATGTCCCTTCAGCCAGCGATTGAACCAGCGGTAGGTATGCTGGCGATTGGTGTAATCGAGACCGTGGGGCAGATGTGAGGCGGTGAGGAGAATCTTCTCTTCCGCGCCCAGAAGCTTGTACACCGCTGCGGCTTCGCGATAGACCTCTTGGGTAGCCACGTCGTAGACAGGTGAGTAGGTTTCTCCGCGGTCGTGAGTGGTGTAGCAGATGAGAAGCGGCTTGGGCGCGGCGGCAGCCAGGATGTCGCCGCGATCGAGGTGTAGCGGCAGCATGCCCACAAGGTCCTGCTCCGCATCATCTACGGCGCCGGGCGGCTCGTACTGGGGGCCGGCCACGTTTTCAGTATTGCCCTCGTTCACTACGGCGGCGGCAATGCGTGGTTCCAGCGCGGCCAGATACATGGTCATAGTGCCGCCGCCGGATTGTCCGGTGCAGCCAATGCGCTTCGAATCGACCTCGGTGCGGGTGAGCAGGTAATCCACTCCGCGGATGCCGTCCCAGGTAAAGTATTGAGCCAGGCTCTGGCCGAGGAGCATCATGGGGCGTCCTGCCATGGAGTGCTCGTCGGTGGGCTCCATCAAGCTGTGGCCGGTTTTCGGATTGATGTACTGGAGACGTTCGCCCTGTCCCCACGGGTCATAGGCGAGCACAACATAGCCCTGACGAGCGAGATTCTGATAGAGATGCTGATACGGTCGATAGGCCTTTCCGTTATCCGAATGACCTACGGGCGCCAGAATTGCCGGGTACGGGGGAGCCCCGGCAGCGGGAAGATAAAGGTTGGCCGTCACCACCACCCCGGGCGCGCTCTCGTAGACAAGCTTTTCAATACGAAATCCGGAGCCTTGCAGAGAGCCGGTGATCTTCGCATTCAGGTCACCGTGCTCCAGTTGACCGCCCAGCAACTGCCATAGTCTGGAGCGAATCATCTCTACGCGCGCGTTTGCCTGCGACGGCGAATGAATCTCAGCCAGCGTGCTCATACGTGCTGCGCGGGTGCGGTTCATCGTGGCCTTGAGTTGATCAGCCCAGTCATTCCAGAAGTCCACCCCTGCTCCTCCGGGAGCCGCGTTGTGGCCCGCGGCATCGGCCTGTTTCTCTTGCGCAAAGGAGCGTCTTAGCCCGGAGCCGAAGCCCACCGCGGCAAACAGGTTCGCAGCGAGAAACCGCCTTCTCGTCGTCATCTCAACTGTCCTCGGTGTGTGAACATCCCGGGCTGCTCGCGCGATTGAGCAGCCGGGATGAGGGTGGGAATCCTAAATGCCCTTGCGCCATTTGGGATCGTTCGGGGCCATCAGCTTGATCGGGAAGGCGCCGTCGGAATCCAGAGGCTGCTGGCATGCCCAGCGCACCTTGCGCGCGACTCCGGCTTTGGTCTCCAACTGCGCAGTCAATTTCATGTCCACGGCGCCGAGACCGGGCGGCAGGATGAGCGAGGCTTCGCGGATTCTGCCGCCGTAGGGCTGGCCGAGATCGAGGGTGCCGCTCGCGCGGATGGAGCCATCCGCATTCTCCAGGGTGAGCCGCAGTACGCCGGGGAAACCGGAAACGCCGTCATTGGCGACGGCCACGATGACCTCTTCCGTGCCCCAGCGCTTGCGCTGCCAGACCCATGCGGGACGGATCCGATACCCCATGCGCTGCTGGAGCGCGCGGAAGCCTTCGGGATATTTCTCGTTATAGGCTTCCAGGTTCTCTGCCTCGGTCCACAAGGCCCAGTAGTTTGCGCCAAGGTCCAGGACATGCAGCATGGCGTTCTCGCGCTCCGGTACTCCTGCCGCATCGATGGGCATATGCGAGAGGTCGTATTGGCGGTAAGCGCCGTCCTCCATGATGGCGGCCAGCCACGGGGGCCGGTTTGCCAGCTGGTCGATCTGGATAGGCTCTTCCACCACAATGCTGTCGGACCGCGGCCAGCACCCGTTGCGCATGGCCAGGTCTCTCACCTGGTTGTTGCCGACGCCGCTGATGTCCGGCTCGGTATTTACCGCCAATTGCGTTTTCTTCCAGGTGTCGAGTTGGAACTGCGTCATGTGGAGGAAAGTCTGCTCGGCGGTGTAGAAGTTGGGAAAGGGGTTGGGCAGGTTGTTGGTGTGGCTCTCACCCCAGAAGCCGTACTGCATCAGGTCCATCCACTCGAGCAGAGGATCGCCATCGAACTTGGCTGCCAGCAGTTCATTCAACTCGCGGAAGGCGCGCTGGAATGCGGGATGATCGTAGCGAGGCTCCACGAATTCGGTGGCGCGGCCGCGGTAGTGCATCTTGCCGATGGGCACCAGGGGAACCTGCTCGCGCACGAAGTCAGGTAGCGCAAGTTGCTGCGGCTCGAACTCGGGATTCGATAGCTGGATGCGGAAGGCAAATTTCAAATTGTGGCGGCGAGCGGCGTCTCGAGTCAGGTCGAATACCGGGTTCAGGTCCAGCTTGCCGGGTTGCGACTGAACGTTTCGCCAGTCGCAGCGAATGTAGAGCACATCTACGAAGGGCAGGCTCGCCATTCGCTCCACGGCATCGGCGAGTGATTGCTTGCCGTTGCGCACACGCAGTGCGGGGCCGTTCTCCTCCCATGTGTAGCCAACCAGCCCCAGGCCGAAGTTGCGAATATGCTCTTTCGTCGGCGTGGTCACGGCCAGGGTCATCCAGCCTTCGTCCTGAGTAATAGGGAAGGGGCCTTGGTCGAGCCGGTCTTTCGCCGTCCCGAAGCTGGAAGCGGAATCGAGGGCTTCGCCTCTGCGATCTTCAGCGGCCAGCCGGCCCCCATTGAGAAGCAGGGGGGCGGTCAGAGAGGCGGACATGCCTGCGCGCAGAAAGCCGCGGCGCGACCATCGGCTTCTCGAAGGAATGGCCGATACGCTGGAATCTTGGTCTGAATGATTGGCCATGAAG
>JAJZCY010000023.1 GCA_021828835.1 Acidobacteriota bacterium
ACGAGATGACGGAGCTGTTTGCTCCGACCACGCCGCCCCCGCCGATGAAGGTGAAGCCGGTGGTGGTGCCCAAGACGCCGCCTCCGCCTCCGCCGCCGCAGATCAAACTGGAGGCGCCTAAGATCGCCGTGGAGCAGCCCAAGCCCCCGGAGCCGAAGCCGATCCAGATGGAAGCCAAGCTGGCCATGCCGGTCATGAAGCAGGCGAAGCCCAACATTGTGGAGGCGCCGCAGCCCAAGGCAGCCATCACGGCCGCGATGCCCGCCCAGACGCCGCACATGAAGGCGAGCACGGCTGCGGTGCACCTGGGAGAGACGTTTGGCGCCAAGCCGAATCCGAATGCGCAGCGTCCGGCCACGGTTGCAGCCCTGGGAAATCCCTACGGAGGGATGAAGGGGCCGGCGGAGGCGCCGCATGGGGTGGTTGGATCCACCGGAATCGGCAACGGGCTGCGCGCCGGGTCGAATGCCGGGGTCTATGGACATGTGGCTTCGGCTGGAATTCCCGGGGAAGCATCTCGGGGCGGCTCGGTGTATGGTCACGTAGCCTCAGCGGGAATTCCCGCGGCTACCGTAGCGTCAACGCCGATGCAGCGCCAGAGCGCGGCGCCGGCTACCACCAATCTTGAGGTTCTTTCCAAACCGCCCGTGCGCTACACCGCGGAAGCCCGCCAGATGCATATTCAGGGCGACGTGGTGTTGCACGTTACTTTTCTGGCCAACGGCCAGGTGGTGGTGCACGGGATCGTGCACGGGCTGGGCCACGGTCTCGATCAGGAGGCCCGCCGGGTGGCTGAGCAAATCCGCTTCCGTCCGGCGACCCGCAACGGTCGCCCGGTGGACGTGACCACCAACATCACGATCACGTTTCAACTGGCGTAGCATCAACACAGCAGCGCAACAACCTTTTGAGGGCAGGGTCTGAATGGGAAGACGCACCACTATTTCAACCATCCAGGGTCTGTTCTTGCACGAGATCACCAGGAGCTTGAGATGAACTTACGGAAGATTCCCGTGAACTTCCTTCTTTTTTTTACGGTGGCCGCGGGAAGCGCGTACGCCAAGAAGCTGCCCAAGTATGAGCCCACCCGGCCGTTGACGCCGGCGCAAACCGCCCTGGTGCAGAAGGCGATCGCGCGCGAGAAGGTTCTCATCCAGGAGATCCAGAAGCGGACTCCGCTGGTGGAGACCTACATCCAGGACACTCGTCCGGATGTGAAGCTCTACGAGGTTCCGGTGGACGATCACTATATGCTGAGCCGGGTGGATTTCAGCAAGGGCTTCTTCGACAAGTCCTACACGCCGCGCTCGCAGCAGAAGCCGCACGGCTGGTTCAAGGGATCGCTGGCCTCGATTTCGCTCTTGACCAAGGCGCTGGGACTGGAGAAGTTCACCTACAATCCGACGGGATTCATGGAGATGATGTTCATCGATCCCTCGGGCTTCGACATGCAGCACTACGACTTCAGCTACGTGCGCCGCGAGTTTCTGGGCAACGTGCGGACGGTGGTGTTCGACGTGCACCCCAAGGTCGCCGGCCCGGGCCGCTTCTACGGACGCATCTGGATTGAAGACCAGGGCGGCAACGTGGTGCGCTTCAACGGCACCTACACGCACTCCACCAACGAGGACTCGTCGAAGTACTACTTCCACTTTGACAGCTGGCGGATGAATCTTCAGCCGGGCGTATGGCTGCCGGTCGAGGTGTACGTGGAGGAGAGCCAGCGGACCGAGGGCAAGGATGCGGTTGGCCTGAAGGCGCAGACGCACTTCTGGGGTTACTCCCTGAAGATGCCCACGCGTGACAGCGAGAACGTGAGCGTGAAGGTGGACGATGCGGTGGACAAGAGCGATGACTCGCAGGATGTGGGTCCGCTGCAGGCCTCGCGCATGTGGATCACGCAGGCTGAGAACAACGTCATCGATCGTTTGGTGGAAGCCGGCCTGGTGGCTCCGGTCACGCCCGGGGGCTACGAGCAGAAGGTTCTGGATCAGATCGTGATCAACCTGATCGTGCCCAATAACCTGGCCTTCACCGACCAGATTCACTGCCGGGTGCTGCTTACCGATACCATCGAAGCGACAACCGTGGGCAATACGATCATCCTGAGCAAGGGGCTGCTGGACTCGCTGCCCAACGAGGAGTCGATCGCTTCGGTCATCGCGATGGAACTGGCGCACATCGCGCTCGGTCACCACATCGACACCCGCTATGCCTTCAACGACCGGCTGCTGTTCCCGGATGAGTCGACCTTCCAGCGTATCGACATGTACCACTCGGACATCGACAACCAGACCGCCGCAGCCAAGGCCCTGACCTACCTCCAGAACTCGATGTACAAGGACCGGCTGGCGAACGCGGGGCTCTACTATGAGCAGCTTCAGCAGCGTGGCCAGGTGCTGAAGGCGCTGAACACGCCCAAGCTGGGCGATTCTCTGCTCCAGCCCGACGGTACCCCGTGGATGGCGGCGCTGGAACACATGGCTCCGGCACTGAACTGGGACAACCTGAACCAGGTTGCGGCACTCCCATTGGGTAGCTGGCTGAAGGTGGATCCCTGGGACGACACTGTGCATATGCTCAACGCCAAGCGGTATGCGCCGATGAATGCACGGGACAAGATGCCGTTCGAGGTTACCCCCGTCTTCTTCCGGCTGCAGCGGTATGATATGGCCCAGGCGCAGCCCGGCAGCACCGGTGCGACGCCGCAGCCAAACGCCGCGCAGAACGCGCAGTAGCATCTGATTGCACAGTGGCGTCGTCTGGAAGGCGGCGCCGCTGTGCCGTATCATTTCGCCTTTCGGCCGCACTTCGCCGGCTGGCTCATCCCGAACTCAAACCTGATTTCGTTGGACGTACTTGGACCACTTTCCCATGAAACGATCCATCGTTGTTTTCTGTTCCCTCATGCTTGCCGTGCTGGCTGTTTCTGCACACGCGCAGGTTGCGCCTTCCGCCGCTAGCCACAGAACGGAGATCTACGCCGGTGGCGAGGTCTCGTTCTTCCAGCCCGACTACGCTGGCCAGGGAATCGCCCAATCGAGCCCGCAAAAGCTGATAGGCATTGGCGCCTATGTGGACGCCGATTTTACGCGCTGGATTCAGATCGAGGCTGAAGGCCGCTGGCTGCACTGGAACCAGTACGCGAACATCGACGAAAACACGTACATGATCGGCCCGAAGGTGCCGGTGGGAACCTTCAAAAACTTCACGCCCTACGGCAAGTTCCTCTTCGGGTGGAGCAGCGCCGATTTTCTCACCGGACGGGCCACCGCGTGGGCCTACGGCGGCGGCGTGGATTATCAGCTCAGCCGCAAAATCTCCGTCCGCTGCTTCGACTTTGAGTACCAGCAGTGGCGGGTGACGCCGGCGCTGCATCCGTACGGCGGCAGCGTCGGGCTCAGTTACAGAATCTTTTAAGAGCAGTGCACGGCAGAAAACGGACCACGCAGAGTGCATAATCGGCCGTGGACAGTGATCCGTGAGGAGCGGAGTGCTCCGCTCCTCACAGATGGGGATGGAGCTTCTCGAATCCCGTCGCGTCCTGATAGGCGCGCGCGAACGCAGCCAGCTTCGCGTCCTGGTACAGACCCCCTAAGAACGTGAGCGAGACCGGTGTTCCCGGTCCGCCGACATCGTCGTGGTTGCCGTCGTCCACTACGGGCGGCGGAGGCGCGTCCGGGCCACGCAATCCGTTCGGGACGATGATGGCCGGGTTGCCGCTCAGATTGGTCGCGATGAGCTGCGCATCGGTGGAGGGCGTCACGATCACATCCACCTTCTCAAACAGCGAGCGCATCTGCTCGATGCCCACCATCCGGGCGCGGTTCGCCTGGATGTACTCCACCGCGGGATAGAAGCGCGCCACGCGGAAAGCGTTGGGCCAATCTTCGGGCCCCTGCCGGGTCAGCAGCTTGTCGCGGCCGGTCATGGTCAACTCGTCGAAGGCGGCGGCGGCCTCTGCGGTGAGCAGCGGGACCATGGCGGACCAGGGCACGTCGGGCAGCGCCACAGGGATCAAGTTGACGCCCATCTCTTTGAATTTGGCGAGTGCGGCCTGCTCGTAGCGGCGGTCGTACTCGCGCCGTTTGCGCTCGTCCTGTCTGGCTGCGTTCGATTCCTCGCGCTTCTTTGCTTCTTCCGGAGTTTCACCGGGTTTGGCCTCGGCGAGCTTGAGCGGCGGCAGCGGATCGAACTCTGATTTGAGATAGCCGACGCGCAGTGACTTCCAGTCCAGCCCGGGATTCCACTGGAAGCTCACGCGCGCGGCGGCGGGATCCTGGCCGTCGGGGCCGGCGATCGCTTCGAGCACCAGAGCGCAGTCTTCCACCGAGCGGCAGATCGGGCCGAGCTTGTCCATGGTCCAGCTCAGAGCCATGGCCCCGGTGCGCGGCACCATGCCGAAGCTGGGGCGCAGACCCGAGTCGCCGCAGCGCGTCGAGGGCGAAGAGATGGAGCCGAGCGTCTCCGAGCCAATGGCGAAGCCAACACAGCCGGCGGCGACAGCAGCGGCAGGGCCGGCCGACGAGCCGCTGGAGCCCTGTGTCGGCCGCCAGGGATTGCGCGTCCGCCCGCCGAACCACCAGTCGCCCATGGCCAGCGCGCCCAGCGTGAGCTTAGCCACCAGCACCGCGCCGGCATCGTCCAGGCGCTTCACCACGGTTGCGTCCTCATCGATCATCTGGTGTTCGAAGCCGCCCGCGCCCCAGGTAGTGGGGTAACCCTTCACGGCCAGCAGATCCTTCGCGCCCCAGGGGATGCCGTGCAGCGGGCCGCGGTATTTGCCGGCTGCGATTTCTTCATCGGCCTTCTTCGCCTGCGCCAGCGCGCGCTCCTCGGTCAGGGTGATGACGAAGTGCAGCGTGGGATCGTAACGCTTGAGGCGGGCAAGGTACATCTGCGTGAGCGCCAGTGAGGTGATCTTGCGCGCGCGCAGCAGGGCGGATAGTTGCGGGATTGTCGCGAAGGCAAGATCCTTGATCTTTGCGGGAGCGGACAGGGTGGCATCGGAGCTGGTTCCGATTCCTCTTTCCTGCGCGTGCGGCATGTTGCAGTTGGGATCCCCTGCCCTGTTTGCTGCCGTCTCAGGATGAAACACAAACGCCGGCGCGACCCCGTTGCCCAGCTTCATCGCGCGGATCTGCGCATAGGCATCGCGCTGATCGTTCAGCCCGTCGAGCATCATCTGCTTCTGGTCCGCGGTGAACGGGCCCACGCCGGCCAGCTCGGCCGCCTGGTCGATCATCTCGGGGGTGATCTTCGCCAGCTTTGCCCCGGTCGCAGGCCCCTCGGCCTGCGCGGCCAGTGTGTACAGAATCCCGGGTAGCAATGGCGAAGCGATGCCCGCGGCGGTGCAGGCGTTCAGAAAGGCGCGGCGGTTGAGGTTCATGCGCAAGTTCTCCTGGTGGAAACCTTGCGCACCACTATACAGCCTGCGGCGAACCTGCGAGCCGACACGGCCAGCGGGTGTGTGGGTGCCGGCAGGGCCCACACGACAGCCGACCGGGAGGCCGGCGCTACTGCTACTGGCCGGCGGCGGCGGCGAGCGCCTGTGCGCGCGACATCTCGTCCAGACGGCTCTGCTTTTGCGCCCCCATGTCGGCGGGGCGCAGCGGATTGGTCTGCATGCGCGCCGCGTAGGCGTCCACCTTCGCGCTAAAGGTGCTGCCCAGTGCTGCTACGGCTGCTTTCGCCTGGGGCAGAACCTGACGGAAGTGATCCATCTCATTCACGATCGTCTCGGGGTGATAGCTGAGGCGATCGCCGGTTTGCATGGCGTCGATGAGCACATCGGGAGGCTGAGCCACCGGCCAGCACTGCTGGAGCGCGTCGTAGGCGCCGCGCAGCCGGTCCATGATCCCCGGGAAGCCGTCGATCTGGCTGCGCCTGGCCTCAAGTCCGGCAGCGCGCTGGATCACGACGGTCACCTTCTGGCTGGTGGCGAAGGCCGGAGTCGGAATCACCGTGGTGAGGGTGTTGCCTTCGAAGGTCCAGCCAGCTTTGCCGACACCGCCCTGCGGCACGGGTTTGCCATTCACCGTCACCGAAGCCGGCGGCCAGTCGTCGGGCAGCCGCAGCGTATAGCTGCGGTTGCGCAGCATGCCGGGGAAGCTGCCCTGCACCGGGCCGATCTCGACCTCCAGTGTGTCCTTAGTGGCGGTGGCCTTGATGGGCGTCCGCGCGTAGACGCCGCGCTGGTACTGGACGGAGACGCCGGAGTCTTCGTAGAGCGAGTAGGAGGTGCTTGCGCCTGAAGGAAGCGGCCACACCTCGACGATGAGCGGATTCACCGGTCTGCGTCCGGTGTGCAGCATGGCGGGCTGCTCGGGCACGATCGCCCCGGCCTTCACGTAGACGGGAATCTGGTCGATGGAGAAACTGCGCTCAATGGTGGTATCGCCGGCAAAGCTTTTGCCGGTGGGCCACTCGATCCAGTTGCCCGGGGGGAGCCAGAGCTTTTCCGTGGCCAGGGCGGTGCTCTTGTCGGCGGGAGCTGTCACCGGACGGACCAGCATCTCGTTGCCGAATATGTACTCGTCTTTAAATCTGTAGGCCTGGTCGGCGTCGGGCCAGTCGTAGTAGAGCGGGTGCAGGAAGGCCACACCGCTGTCGTAGGTGCGGCGCGCCTCGGTGTAGATGTAGGGCTCCAGGGCTTCGCGAAGCTGATAATCCTTGCGCAGGATGGACGAGTACGGCTCCGGATAGGCCCAGATGCGGCGCTCGGCGTCGGGGTTCTTGGTGGTGTGGGTGCGCAGGATAGGGCTGAAGACGCCGAACTGCACCCAGCGCGTGAACAGCTCCGGACCGACCGCGCCCAGCATGTGGCCGCCGATGTCGTGGCTCCAGTAGGCGTAACCCACATTGGCGGCGGTAGCCGTGAACCAGGGCTGAAAGGCCAGCGACGGCCAAACCGAGATCGTATCGCCGCTGAAACCGATCTCGTAGCGGTGATTGCCGAGGCCGCCCCAGCGGTGGAAGAGCAGCGGCCGCTTGCCTTCGCGCTGCTGATCGGTGAAGTGCAGGTAGTTGAGCCACCAGGTCTGGCTCAGCCCGGGGATGTTGGTCATCATGGGCTCTTGCTGCCAGTCCAGCCACCAGAAGTCCACGCCCTGCCGCTCCAGCGGATGCAGCACGTAGTGGAAATAAGCTTCGGCCCACTTCTTGTTGGTGGGTTCGAAGGGCACGTACTTCTTGGTCGCCGGATCGATGCCCATGGCACGCGCCATGGCGGGGTAGGCTTTTTCCCACGGCTGGATGCCTGAAGCGGGGTGCAGATTGAGCGTGACCTTCAGACCGCGGTCGTGGACGTGGCGGAGGAAGTCCGTGGGATCGGGGAAGAGGAGCTTGTTCCAGGTGTAGCCGGTCCAGCCCAGAGTTTGCCCGGACTGGTCCTTCTGGTGCGCTTCTTTAAGCTGCTGCGCGTTGATGTGCCAGTCCATGTCGATGACCAGCACGTCGAGGGGCGTGGAGTTGAGGCGGAAGCCGCGGACGAGCTGGTCGAGCTCCTGATCACTGTAGGCCCAGTAGCGGGACCACCAGATGCCGAAGGCGAAGCGGGGCGGCAGCGGAATGCGCCCGGCGACGCGGACGAAGTCCTGTAGCGCCTGCCGGTATGCGTGCCCGTAGCCGAAGAAGTACCAATCCGCGTATACCCGGGGATTCTCCGAGACGGGTCGCGGCATCACCCAGGGCCAGGGGCTTTTTTCGCCGTGCAGAAAGCGGAAGTCGGTGGAGTCGAAGAGAGGCCGCTTGGTGTCGTTGACCAGTACCCAGCCGGAGCGCGAGATCAGCCCAGGACCGATGGGCTCGCGGGTATGACTGCCGAGGGCTCCATCCAGGGTGCGGGTGGTCCCCTGGAGATTGCCGGTATCGGGCAAGCCCGGACGCCACACGGCGAGCGTTCCGCCAACGTTCAGTTGAATCGAGAGGTCGTCGGCGGTGAAGTGGCCGTCGCCTTTGTCAATGTAGGTCAGGGTGAGCGCGGCGGTGACGATCTTGAGGGTTTTGACGCCTTTTTCGGTCGTCACCGAATGAGTGAAGTGGACCACGGGCAGACGCCGGTTGATGAAGACAATGGAGGCGTGGTCTTCAAACTGGCCGCTGGCCGACCATTCCATGCGGATGAGCTGGGCGGTGAGCACGGTGAAGCGGGCGTGGTCCAGCACCACCTCGGCCCTGGGGTTCGCCACCGGATTCTCCGGCGAAGGACCGGGCGGTGGGGCCGGAGCAGGGGCAGGATCTGGGTGGGTCGGCGGCTGTGCCGCCGTGATGGGCAGGGTGAAAGACAGGATGGCAAAGAGCACACTGAGAGCAAAAGGCCGGATAGGCAAGTGCAGTCCCCCCCAAAGTCAGTTCGATGGCAAATAGGCCCCTGTGGTCGTTGCGCGCGGGAAGTGGCAACGACGGCGATGCAACTTCATTCCGATTCCGCTTCTTCGGATTCCTCCGCCTGGGTTCCGGCCAGCTTCTCCAGTTGGTTGCGCCAGTCCAGCGACTCGACGAAGCGCCGCGACTCCCTCCAGTCCGGCTCCACAATGATGTGCAGTTGCAGGAAGACCCGCGTGCCCAGCAGCGACTCGATCTTGCGGCGCGCGCCGGCGCCGATGTCGCGCAGCTTCGACCCGCCCTTGCCGATCAGGATGGCCTTCTGGCCATCGCGCTCGCAGTAGATGGCGGCGGCAATGCGCGTGAGCGGGCGCGGAGCGTTGGGAGCAGGCTCCTCAAAGCTCTCGATGACCACCGCCGAGGCGTAGGGCACCTCTTCGCCGGTTTCGATGAGGATGCTCTCGCGGATCAGCTCGGCCACCATGAACCGCACCGGCTGGTCGGTGTATTGGTCCTTGGGGTAGTAGCGCTCGCCTTGCGGCAGCACTTCCACGATGCGCCGCACCAGCAGATCGAGGCCATCACGCTTGCGGGCGCTGACCGGGATCACCTGGGCAAAGCTGAATTGCCTGGTCAGGCTGTCGATCAGGGGCAGCAGGTCGTCTTTCTTGACCAAGTCGATCTTGGTCAGCACCAGGAAGACCGGGCAGTCCACCTTGCGCACCAGACCGAAGAGAAACTCGTCCTCGCTCGCCCAGCCGCCGCGCGCCCGCTTGGCGCCGCCGGTCTCCGGAGTGGTGCTCGCCGGGGACTCCTGCCCGGCGGCCTCTTCGGATTCGAGGAGTTTCACCTGCCGGGTAGCGTCGACCAGCACCAGCACCAGGTCGCGGGTCTCCAGCGCTTCGTAGACCTCCTGGAGCATGCGGCGGTCGAGCTGGGAGCCCGGCTTGTGCACGCCGGGGGTATCGACAAAGACGATCTGCGCGGCCGGGTGCGCTCCCTTGCGCGCCGGTACCTCCACCACGCCGGCGATGCGGTTGCGGGTGGTCTGCGGCTTGGCGGTGACAATGGCCACCTTCTCGCCGGTGAGGGCGTTGAGAAGGGTGCTTTTGCCGGCATTGGGCCGGCCCAGGATAGCGACAAATCCGGATCGCAAAGAACTGATCTCCAGCCTTCTATTATCGCGGATGCGGCCGCGGCGCGAGAGGAACAGGCCTGGCCGTCAGGGCAAACGCACCCTAAAAACTGTGCGGGATGAGCATGGCTTTGCAAGGGCACGGCTTCAGCCGTGCCGCACAAAATACCGAGCGAAGCTCGGCCTTTAGGCCCGGAGGGAAGGTTTTGTATCCTGAAAATCCATCCCTCCGAAGCTAAAGCCCCCACATTTCAACGGCATCTATTGGCACGGCTGAAGCCGTGCCCTTTCAAACGCTTTAGGCAACTGTGGTGCGTTTGCCCCGGCCTGCCTGTCTGATATACCTGGGACATGCGCAGCAGCCGTGGCCGGATCGCCCTCTTTTTTCTTCTTGCGCTCCTTCCCGCGGGGCTCTCCGCCCAGAGCCTTTCTCAGCCGAAGACGGCAAAGCAACAGACCTCCGACAGCTTCCGCTGGATCGACTTTCACGCGCCGCAGGACCAGAACATCGTGACCTGGGTGGCCCGGGCGCTCCAGGTAGACAACTGGACAGTCATCCGCGAGATCGGGGTGGTGTACGACGCGGCTTTGGTCGTCACCACCGAACGGAGCAATCCGCAGGCGCCGCCAGGACAGGGGACGTTCACGGTTTGGTCGGTTTCGCTGACCAACCATGAGGTTACGCGGCTGATCTCCGGGGTGAACCTGCGCTGGTACGATCGCCTCCGCTTCGCCGACGGAACACCGCAGGAGTGGCCGGTCCTCTACGACAACTGCCAGGATTGCCAGCCCAACACCTACTTCACCGCCTTTTATTACGATCTGCGCAGCCATGCCTGGGGTGCGCGCTGGCTCCGGGGCGGCCAGGGGGTGGTGGTTTGGAACACGGACCGGCCGGGAGGGGTGCAGTGGACCCAGCTTTACGCGGTTTTGCCGGCCGGCCAGGGGCACGTGGCGCTCTACACCTGGAATCACTTCGACCACGGCAAAAACTCGGTGCCGGACGACTTCATCGTGCGCTACGACCTGGACCCGTTCAGCGATGTGGAGCGCTCCGCGCAGCTCACGTCGAAACAGACGGAGGGCCTGAGGCTGCAGATTTGCAGCGGGCAGGATGCGGTACAGGGGCTGGAACGGGGGCAGGATTCGGAGCTGTGCCAGAAGATGCTGAAGGAGCACGGCACGCGCCGGCCGGTGACCACGCCGCCCGCGAACAATCGCGGCCGCATGGGTGGGCGCTGAGGCAGTTTGAGCTCATGAACCCGCCGGGCTGAGCCCGCCCGCCGATCTGGGTATACTGGAAGCATGTCAATCGTGCGGAATGTAGCGGGCATTGCGAAGGGCATGAGCATCACTTTCCGCGAGATGCTCGAGCCGACCCAGGTGGAGAACTACCCTGACGGTCCGGGGCCGTTGCGCGGAGCGGTGTTCCAGGAGCGCTTCCGTGGGGCGCACGTGTTGCAGCGCGATGAGAACGGGCTGGAGAAGTGCGTGGCGTGCTTCCTGTGTGCCGCCGCCTGCCCATCGAACTGCATCTACATCGAGGCCGACGACAACACCTCCGAGAAGCGCATCTCCTCTTCGGAGCGCTACGCCAAGGTCTACAACATCGACTACAACCGCTGCATCTTCTGTGGCTACTGTGTCGAGGCGTGTCCCACGGATGCCATCACCCACGGCCACGGATTCGAGCTGGCGCAACTGAACGCCACCAACCTGGTGATGCGCAAGGATGATATGCTGGTGCCGCTGAGCGCGCTGACCACCGATCCGGAGAGCAGCGACCGCCGCATCCCGTAAGAGATCGCCCTGTGGGCAGCGCAGGGGTCGCTGCCCAAGGACGGACTTGCAGATCGATCTGGGGCCTTCTTCACCGCTTCACGATCTTCTCCAGCCGCGGATCCGGCCACAGCGCGGCAAATTCCTCTTCGTCATAGACCTTGTGCAGGTTCGGGAAGTCGCCGTCCTTGGCGCGCTGCAGGTACTCGAGCGCGTTTTCAATGTTGCCGCGCTTCGCGTAGGCCTTCGCAATCAGGTAATTCACCCACGCGCGCTGTTCGGGCGTAGCGATCTGGGCAATCACGCCGTTGCGGCTGGAATCCAGAATATCGGGATCCAATTCGATGGCCCGCGCATACTCGTTCATCGCCCGGTTGGCATCGCCGCGGCCCATCCAGGCCTCGGCCATATTCATGTGAGCAGCAGCCATTGACTCATTGAGCGCCAGCGCGTGTTTCAGCTCCTTGACCGCCGGCTTGTACTTTTTCTGGAGGCAATACAACGCGCCCAGGTTGTTGTAGACGTGCGGGTTGTGGGAATCGAGTTTGATCGCGCGGCGGAAGCTGTCGTGCGCTCCGCGATAGTTGCCGACTTTGAGCTGCACCAGACCCAATTTGTTGTAGAGGACTGCGTTTTTGCGGTCGTTCTTCAGAGCCTTGCGGTAATACCATTCGGCAGAGTAGTAGTTCTCGCGGGCGCGAGCCGCATCTCCCTGCACCTCGGCTGTTTGAGTTACCTGTACCCGCGTTGGCTGGTTCGGCTGGTCCCCCGCCTGAGCCCGGGGCGGAGCCAGAACGGGGCATACCCCCAGCAGCAGGAGCAAGCTCAAGAATGCGTGCCTTTGCATGGCATGCCTCCCTTCCGCGGAGGCGTTTGGCAGCCCGACTGCGAACTGCCGGGGGGCCAAGCCGCCTCACGCATCGTGCTCAGTCAACCACTGCCTCGCCCCGCGTGCAACGCTACAGGGGTTATCTCCCTGTTGCAGCGGCCTGAATTCCCGTTACCGCGCCGTTACCTGCCTTGCCTCTTGCGCATCGGCGGGACACGGCGGAAGCAAGCGGAGTGGCGTTACCATACTTCCAGCCGATTCCTGTAGCCGAGCTTGGTGGCAGAACGAAAGGCGGTTCCGGATGGCCGTCGACGAACTGCAGTCTGCCGGGTTTGCCGGACAGCGAGCGGAGCTCAACGTGGTGCTCGCCTCCAGGGTATTTGTGCGTGCTCCGGCCCTGGCCCGCCTGCTCATCTACCTGTGCGAGAAGCTGTTCTGCGGCGAGGCGGGAACAATCAAGGAATATGCGATCGGCGTAGAGGTCTTCCGCCGCGGACCGCAGTTCGATCCGGAGATGGACTCGATCGTGCGCGTTGAAGCCAACCGTCTGCGCCGCCACCTGGCGGAGTATTACGAAGGCGAGGGAGCGAGCCACGCCCTTCGCATCTCCATTCCGCTTGGCCAGTATGTGCCGCGGTTCGAACCTCTCAGCGCTGTCTCGAAGGCCGCAGCGAGTCCGGCCCGCTGGCGCGGAGTGCGCGGAACTTTTGAGCGATTGAAGAAGCTGTCGCGCTGGTTGTGGATGGCTGGGGCGGTTGTCGCCGGGCTCCTGATGCTTTGGGCATGGTTCCACGCGCGGCAGAAGCAGGCGGTCTCGCCGGGGGGCGCATCGATCCCAACCGCGAGCAGGTCAGGTGAACCCTCCTTCGGTCCGCCGCCGGGCCAGGAGGTGCGGATCCTCGCCGGCGGTTCGCGGAGCCTGGTCGATCACTCCGGCAAGCTGTGGAGCTCCGATGCCTGGTTCAGCGGCGGCAGCGCGGTGCGGGCGCCGGCGCAGCATATCTGGCGGACCCAGGAGCAGGGCTTTTACCGCACCAGCCGTCAAGGGGCCTTCCGGTATGACATCCCGCTGGAGAAGGGTATCTACGAGCTGCACCTGCACTTTGCCGAGACCCTCTATGGGCCGGAGTCCTCGGGGAACGGAGGCGAGGGCAGCCGGATCATGAGTGTGCGCGCGAACGGGCTGCTGCTGCTCTCCGGCTTTGATGTGGTCACCGACGCGGGCGGCAGTAATACCGCGGATGTGAAGGTGTTTCCGGGCATTCAGCCCGCCGCCGACGGTATGCTGCACCTGGAGTTCCTGGCGGAAAACGGCCAGCGGGCTATTCTCTCGGCCATCGAGATCGTGCCCGGCTTCAAGAGCCGCATTCGCCCGGTGCGCATTCTTACGCGGCAAACGCCGTATTACTCGAATGACAGCCAGTGGTGGAGCCCCGATGTCTATTTCCAGGGCGGCGTGCTGGCCAGCTATACGGCCCCGGTGAAGGGAAACGAAGACTCCGAGCTTTTCGAGACCGAGCGCTGGGGGAATTTCTCCTATGCGCTTCCGGTGGCGCCGGGCAAGTATGTTGTCCGGCTTTACTTCGCTGTGCGGCATGGAAACTGGAACCAGCCCCTGGCTCAGCCCGGGGCTGCGAATCAGCCCGTGGAGGCGAATCAGGCCGTGGCTGCCGCAGCGGAGACTGGGTCGGGGGTGGAGCATGTCTTCAATGTCTTCTGCAACGGCAAGCTGCTGCTGGGGCAGTTCGATCTGCGCAAAGAGGCCGTGGCGTCCGATGTGCTGGTGCGCCGATTCAGCGGCCTGGAGCCGAACGCGCAAGGCAAGCTGCTGTTGAGCTTCGTTCCGGTCCGCGGTTACGCCACCGTCACCGGGATTGAGGTGTTGCCGCAGTAGAGTGGGCGGTGTTCCGGCCGTCGCCTCTTTTTGCCGCCAGCAGCCCGCGCAGGCGCAGCGCCGCCAGTACCTGTTCCACTTTCCAATCGAGCGCATCGCGGCCATCGAGAGTGAGGTCGGCGCTGGCTGCCGAGGGCCGCACGTATTTGAGGCTCGACGGCCGCACCGTAGCCTCGTATTGTAACCGCACGGATTCCGGCGTGCGCCCGCGCTCGAGGGTGTCGCGTTTCAGGCGGCGCTCGAAGCACAGCGGGTCGGGCGTATCCACGTAGACGCGCAGATGGTAGAGCGGCAGCAACTCGGCATAGTAGAGCGCGAACAGCCCTTCGACGAAGAGAAACGGCCCGGGATCGATCCGTTCGGTCTGACCGGAGACGCGCGTGTGGGTGGAGAAGTCGTAGACAGGCCGCGCGATAGCTTCTCCGCGACCCAACGCCGCCACATCGCGCGCGAGCAGCGCAGATTCCATCAGAGCCGGATCATCGAAGTTCTGGCGGAAGCGCTCGGCGAGGGGGATGTGACCGAGGTCGAGATAGTAGTGGTCAAGAGGGAAATGAATGCCGCCCAGTTCGCGGCCCAGCTCCGCGGCCAGCGTGGTTTTGCCGGAGCCCGAGCAGCCGGCGATGCCCACGGCGACCGGCGGGAAAGGGAGGCGACGCTCCATCTGTTCTGCTGTGCCGCTCACGCTGTCGCTTCCAGATGTGCGGCGATCTTTGGCGCCAGACGCCTCAACAGCGCCGCGAGCTGGCGCTCCACCTGACGCCCGGTCTCGGAGACTTCTTCATGGCTCAGGGGGGCTCCGCTCAGGCCGGCTGCCAGGTTGGTGACGCAGGAGATGCCCAGCACCTCCACGCCCATGTGACGCGCAACGATAGTCTCCGGCACGGTGGACATGCCCACCAGCGTGGCGCCCAGCGTGCGGAAGGCGCGCACTTCAGCGGGGGTCTCGAAGCTGGGCCCCGGAGTGGCCAGGTAGATGCCCTCGGCGAGCGAGAAGCCTTCTTCGCCTGCGGCGTCGTGCGCCAGCGCGCGCAGGGCTTTGCTGTAGGCCTCGGTCATGTCGAAGAAGCGCAGCCCGGCGCCCTTGCAGAAGCCGAAGCGTGGCTCGTTGGGACCGCATAGCGGGTTCCAGCCCATCTGGTTGATGTGATCGGCGAGCAGGACGAGCTGGCCCTGACGGTAGCCTTCGGCGATGCCGCCGGCCGCATTGGTGAGAACCACCGCGCGCACGCCCCATGCGCCCAGCACGCGCATGGGGAAGGTCACCTGCTCGGGCGTGTAGCCCTCGTAGAAGTGCACGCGGCCCTGCAGGACGACCACTGGCGCGCCGTTCAGGCATCCGGCCACAATGCGGCCGGAGTGCCCCTCCACCGTGGACTGCGGAAAGTGCGGGATCTCGCCGTAGGGAACGATCACCGGCTGCTCGACCGCCGCGGCCACCGCGCCCAGCCCGGAGCCCAGCACGATGGCGATCTGCGGTGTCACGCCGCCCAGCCTGCCCTTGAGAGATGCGGCCGCCTCGGCTACCTGGTCGTAATAGGTCATGCTCATGTGCTGTCGATTCGCTTCCGCCATTCTACAGGGCAGGAGTCCTAATCCCTGGAGCGCGCGGCAGCATCGGATTCGCTACGCTAAGAACCACTCCGCGGATGCGGCTCATTTCTTTTGCAGAGATCCGGCGTCATCCTCATCTGGACCCGCCGGCGGCTGCATCAGTCCTGCGTGCGGAAAGGCCACTCACCAGTGCTGCGGCTGCGCAGCAGGTAGGTAGCGACGCCCAAGACGAGCAGCACACCGGCCCAGGCAAAGTAGCCGCGCTGGTCCGGTGTGGCGGCGGCGTAGATCCAGCCGAGCGTGGCGATGACCACCGGCCAGGGGTAGAGCCACATGCGGAAGGGCAGGTGAATGTCCTTGCGGTAGCGGCGAATGGCGAAGACCGCCAGGTTGCGCGGAATGAACTGGAAGATAATCTGAATCACCATCATCGCCGCAATCAGCTTCTCGATGGAAAACCAGCAGAGCGGAATGGAGAGACCGCACAGCACCACAAGCGCGACGGTGGGGAACCGGCCCTTGGGGTGCAGACGCCCGAAGGCCTTGAGGAACGTTCCTTCCTCACCCGAGGCGTAGAGTACCCGAGAATAGCCAAGCATCATCATGAAGATGCTGCCCAGGGCGGCGATGAGAATGAGCACGGTCATGATGGTGCCCGCGCCGTGGCCATAGAGCTGGCCAATGAAATCCGAGACGATCGAGTGGGACAGCTGAGCCTTTTGCCAGGGAATGACTCCAACGATGGCCACGCTCATGCAGACGTAGAAGACAGCGACGGCGAGGATGGAGAGAACGATGGCCCGGGGAATGTTCCGGATGGGATCGCGAACCTCGCCAGCGAGATAGGTGATGGTGTTGTAGCCGCCGTAGTTATAGAGGGCAAACAAGGTGGCGCTGGCCATGCCGAAGAAGAAGCCGGTCGAGAGGTGGAATGCGCCGGGGGGAAAATCGAACGCCATCTTGACGTGCATGTTGAGGAATCCGGCGCCGATCACCCAAAGCATAGCGCCAATGACGATGGTCAGGATGATGACAGTCAGCTTGCCGATGGTGGCGATGGGCCGGAACAGCAGGAAAGTGACGAAGATGCAGGCCGCCGCCGCAGTCAAGCTCACCTCGGTGCTGGTCAGTTGGGGCACGGCGTATTGGACGTAGTCGGCAAACCCGACGCAGGCGGCGGAGATGGAGAGCGGCGCCACCAGCATGGTCTGGAAGATAAAGAGGAAAGAAAGCAGGCGGCCCCAGGTGTTGCGATTATAGGCTTCGCGCAGGTAGAGATAGGGGCCTCCGGCGCCGGGCAATGCCGCGGCCAGTTCCGCGCAGGACAAGCCGTCGCAGACAGAAACGAAAGCTCCCATGAGCCAGCCGAGAAGCGCCTGCGGGCCGCCCATGGCGGAGAGAATGATGCCCATGGTGATGAAGGGCCCAATGCCCAGCATCTGCAACATATTGACTGATATGGAGTGCAGGAGACCCATCCCGCGCACCAATCCTGGCTCGTTCGCGGTTTGCACTTGCTGGTTGGTGGGTTGGTCGAGGGACTGAGTCATAGAACGAGATCATACCTTACGCAGTGGACAGTTTGACGGGGATTCGCGTGCCGAGCGGATGCGGCGCGCGGGGTAGGTGTGGGGCGCTAGCGATCGCCGGGGCTCAGGGTGCCTGCGAGGGATCGGGCGAACGGGCCACGTTGAGATCGATAAAGCTGTCCGGGCCGGGCGGCAGGCCGGGGGCGTAGCAATTGCCGTCGGGAGCCTGGTTCCGGGGACAGGACCCGCTGAACTGTCTGCGCCGCGGCGACTGCGCGTATTGCCAGACAGAGACGTAGGCAGGTTGGAACGAGAACTTGAGAGAACGAAGCGGCGGCGGCTTCATGGTGCAGCCCGGGGCAGGCGGGCAGGCATCGTTCGCTATCCAGAGGGCGACGGGGGTGCGCGGCTGCTGGCGAAACGCGGCAAGCCGCTGGGCGATGTCCTGTGCGGTGCTGATGGTGCCGTGGGCTTCCTGCACGGGAATGGCGGAACAATAGACCCCGGCGCGAGCGCCCGCCACCTGCACTGCATTGATCCAGGCGAAGACATACGCGGCCTGCTCCGGAAGCAAACGGCCGCCTTCTTCCTGGTCGAGAAAGATACGCACGTTGGCGGGAAAACCTTCGCGCCGGGCCGCAGTGAACGCCGCCTGGCCGTCGGCTTTGCCGAGCGCGGCCGCGTCGCCGCCCTTTAACTGCGCATCCGTGCGGCCGTTGAAAAGCACCAGGAATCCGAACCCCTGCTGCTTGAGAAGTTCGCGTTTGCCCGCCCAGGTGTTGCGGCTTTCTCCGGGAGGATTGTTGAGCCAGTAGCTCGTATAGCGGAAAGTTTTGCGCAGGGCCGGCAGCGCGGCATCGCCGGGATAGTTGTTGCGGTCGAAGCCAACATAGCCGGCTTGCGCGGAGGCCAGATTGGCCACGCCGGCCAGCGCCGCGGCCAGTGCAATGGCTGCCAAAATTTGCACCCTGCTCACTGGGCAGATTGTAGAACGTGCGGGCGAAAAGAGGGGGCTTGGCGCGGGCTATCGTGCGGGTACAGTCAACGCCGGCTGGGCCGCTGCGGTAGGAACGTATTGGGATTGAGATGGTCGCGCGCGCGGCTGTTGGCGCGCCGGCGTTCTCGCTGCAGCTTCCGAAGCTCGCGGCAAAGCCGGCTGCGGCACCCGCAAGGGCGAACCGCAGGCCGCCGGCACATTCGCCATCTGCTTTTCGAAGATCCTGAAGCTGGGGTGGCCGGGACGCAGCGTGACCCAGTAGCTGGACTCGGTCAGCAGCGGCTTGTGCTGCTTGACGAGCTGATGGCGCAGAATTTTGATTCCGCACAGCAGGTTGTTGCGCGGCTGAAGGATGGTCTTGGCGGGGTCGTGTTCGGGCAGGTACTTGTCGCGTGTCCAGTTGAAGCGGCAGCCGTAGCGCACGCTGTCCATGTACGTGAGCTGCAGCAGGCCTTCCTGACGCACGGTGCGGTGGGTGACGCTGTCAATCACCGCTACCTGCGGGTCGTTGTGCCTGACGTCGGCAGTGGGCCGCAAGCCGGCCTCGGCGCTTGCCAGCGCCTGGAAGAAGTAAGCCCAGAAGGCGCGGCGGCTGGCTCTGCTCATCCAGCGGAAGCGCGGGCACACCGGGGCCACCGCGGCGGCGCGCCGCGCCGAGAGCATGTCGCGCGGGATGGCCCTCTCGATCATCCGGTTCCAGGCGAGATTCCAGGGGTCGCCGTCGCCCAGTTCAACTTTCTTGATGGCAATGGGCGTGGGTGGAACCGGCTTGGTCTGCACCGGCGGGCGGGAAGGCATTGCGGGCGGTGCGGCCTGTCCTCCGCAGTGTCCCGCGGCCAAGGAAAAGACGATGACCATCGCCATTCCTGCAATCCGTCGCGCTCCGCTCTTGCTGGCCCTCTGCATCATGAACCCCACCGTCGCGCTGCCTCGCTCCAGCCCTGAAGTGCGGCACCCGACGCCGCTTTCCTCACGCTCATGGGATGCGCCTGACAGTTACGGAATTGCTTTGCGGGAATCCAGCCGGGCACGTTCGTCGGGTTATGACCTTACGTGCAAAGTAGGGAACCTGGTGACTTTTCTCGGCGGAGATTGAGATCACACTCGTAGGTGGATTTCCGGAAGAGCGGAAAGAGTTTTTCCCGGCCCCCCAGAGGTCCGTGCCATGGCCACATGCATCGTCTATGTCGGGGAGGACACCTGCCACCGCATCCCGGTTCTCGCGGCGGCGGGCTACACGGTGGAGCAGCTCCGCCTGCCGCTCCGGTGCGCGGAGAGCCTGGGCGCAGTGCAGGCGGAAGCGGTGCTGTTTACCGAGGAAGCGGCGACCGAGGAATCACTGCAAGCGGTGCGCAGCTCTTGCGATTCACCCCTGATCGTGTTCCGTCAAAGTCACAGCGGTTTGATCGAAGCGGCGTTCGATCTTGTGGTGCGGGTTCTCGAGCCGCCAGAGGCCTGGTTGGTGGAACTGAAGACATTGATTGAGAAGCGCCGGCGCCGTGGTTCACGCCTGCCGGCTGAGGAGGTAGAGGAACCGGACGCGGCCAAGTATGTTGCGCCTTCCCCCCGAGGGACTGACCATGGAACCGCCGCGCATGGATAGCATCAGGTTCTTACCGGCTGGAAATTAAGGCCAAAGAGGCGCATACTGCGGCGGTGCGGCAGGCTCGCGGCTGCCCATGAGTCGAATCCCTTTTTCGCGCGTCATACCCACATGGCCGCGCATCCGGCGGAGAGCCGGTCGGCGGCAGCTTGTCCGAACCAGCCAGAAGTTGATAGGAGCGAGTTCATGCCCGCAGCAGCCCCGCTTCCCCACAATCTGGGGGAACTGCGCGCCACCAGCCAGTATGCCGAAGCGCGCCTGAAGAACCGCAGCGTCAAGGACGAGATGCGCGCCAACCTGATCGCGCGCCTTCAGTCCGGCGAGACGATCTTCCCCGGAATCATCGGGTATGAAGATACGGTGGTGCCGCAGATCGTCAACGCCATTCTCTCGCGCCAGAACTTTATTCTGCTGGGATTGCGCGGCCAGGCCAAGAGCCGCATTCTGCGCGCGCTCACGGCGCTCTTCGATGAGCAGATGCCTTACTTGGCCGGCTGCGAGATTCGTGACAACCCGTACCGGCCGCTGTGCAAACGCTGCCGCGATCTGCTTGCCAAGCATGGCGATTCCACCCCGATCGCGTGGCTCGGCCGCGAGGAACGCTACGTGGAGAAGCTGGCCACGCCGGACGTGACCATCGCCGACCTCATCGGTGACCTGGACCCCATCAAGGCGGCGCGCGGCGGCGAGGACCTGTCGAGCGAACTCACCATGCACTACGGCCTGCTGCCCCGCGCCAATCGTGGGCTGTTCGCCATCAACGAACTGCCGGATTTGGCGGGCAAGATCCAGGTGGCGCTGTTCAACATCATGCAGGAAGGTGATGTGCAGATCAAGGGCTACCCGGTACGTCTGGAACTTGACGTGGCGCTGGTGTTCAGCGCCAACCCCGAAGACTACACCGCGCGTGGCAAGATCATCACACCGCTCAAGGACCGCATCGGTTCCGAGATTCGCACCCACTATCCCGAAACGCTGGAAGAGGGGATTGCGATCACGGCGCAGGAGGCGTGGGCGGAGCGCGGCATCAAGCTCGAAATTCCGCAGTTCGTCCGCGAAATTGTGGAGCAGGTGGCCTTCACCGCCCGCGAGGACAAGAAGATCGACAAGCGCAGCGGCGTCAGCCAGCGTCTGCCCATCTCCACGCTGGAGTTGGTGGTTTCCAACGCCGAACGGCGCGCTCTGCTGAATGGAGACAAACTGGTTCTGCCGCGGGTCTCCGATATCTACGCCGCGATGCCTGGTATTACCGGAAAGCTGGAACTGGAGTACGAGGGCGAGATGCGTGGCGCCGACACCGTGGTGCGCGATCTGATCCGCGCCGCGGTGGGCAAGATCTACAGCCGTTACTTCGATGGCGAAGACACGCAGCAGATCGAGATGTGGTTCAACCTGGGCGGCACGTTCAAGCTTGAAGATCGCGAGCCGGCCGCGCTCGCGGTGAAGGAGCTGCACGAGATTCAGGGCCTCTTCGACAAGCTGGCCGCGGTTGGCGTGAAGCCGTCGGATGCGGCGCCCATGGTGGTGGCCGCGGCGGAGTTTCTGCTCGAGGGCCTGGTAGCGCACCGCAAGCTGAGCCGCAATGAGGATCGCGGCTTTGCCGCGGCGGAGACTCAGGCGCGCAAGGAGCGGCAGGAACTGGAGGTCGAGTACGAGGACTGGCAGCGCGCCCGCAGGAGTTCGCGGCGCGGAGGCTTCAATTAGAGACAGCGTACGAGGGGACAAGGGGGCCAGCTGCCTGAGCTGGTAACCGAAAGCTGACAGCTAGGAGCTAGAAGCTGCTTTTATGAAGCGCGTCCGTTACAGCAAATATACCGGCGACCTGGCCTCCGAGATCGATCTCGAAGACCTGCTGCAGGCGTTGTCGGATTTTTTTCTTGATTCCGGATTCTATGATCCGTATTCGAGATTCCAGGATCTCGACAACACGCTCGATGATCTGAAGGAAGCGCTGCGCCGCGCGCTCGAAGATGGCGACTTCTTTGACCAGAATCTGCGCGAGCAGCTCGACCAGCTTGCGGCGCAGGGCAAGCTCGACGAGCTGATCGACAAGCTCATCGAGCGCATGGAGCAGGCCAACTATATCTCCTCATCGCAGCCGTGGCAGGACAGCGAGCGGAGTCCCCAGGCCGGTGGCGGCGTCGGTAAGGTCGAGGGAGAGGTGCGCTTCGAGGTCACCGACAAGAGCCTCGACTTTCTCGGCTTCAAGACGCTGCGCGATCTGCTTGGCTCGCTGGGCAAGTCGAGCTACGGCCGGCACGACACGCGGCACTGGGCCACCGGCATCGAGACCAGCGGCGGCTCGCAGCCGTACCAGTTCGGTGATGTGCTGAACCTCGACACTACAGCCACGCTCAATTCGGCTATCCAGCGCGAAGGCCTTGGGCTGCCGCTCAACCTGGAATACGAGGACCTGCACGTGCACCAGTGCGAGTACCAGAGCTCCTGCGCCACGGTGGTGATGCTGGACTGCTCGCACTCGATGATCCTGTACGGCGAAGACCGCTTTACCCCCGCCAAGCGCGTGGCCATGGCCATGTCGCACCTGATCCGCACGCAGTTTCCAGGCGACTCGCTTTCGCTGGTCCTGTTTCATGACTCGGCCGAAGAGATGCCGGTCTCGCACCTGGCGCGGGTGAAGGTGGGCCCCTGGCATACCAACACGCGCGAAGGCCTGCGCGTGGCGCAGCGTGTGCTGGCGCGGCAGCGCAAAGATATGAAGCAGATCGTGATGATCACCGACGGCAAGCCCTCGGCGCTCACGCTCGAAGATGGGCGGATCTACAAGAATCCTTACGGCCTAGACCCGCTGGTGGTGAGCGAGACGCTGGAAGAGGTCTCGCGCTGCAAGCGTTCGAACATCATGATCAACACCTTCATGCTGGCCACCGATCACGATCTGGTGCAGTTTGTGCACAAGGTGAGCGCCATGTGCCGCGGCAAGGCCTACTTCACCAGCCCCGACACGCTGGGCCAGTATCTGCTGATGGATTACATGCAGAACAAGTCGAGGATGATTCACTGAGATACCTATCTCAGAAACATTCCCGCAATCGCCGCGGAGATCAGATTCGCCATGGTGCCGGCGAGCATGGCCCGCACGCCCAGCTTGGCCAGGTCGTTGCGGCGCTCGGGGACCAGGGCGCCGATGCCGCCGATCTGCATGCCGATGGAGCCCAGGTTGGCGAAGCCGCACAGCGCGAAGGTGGCGATGGTGAAGGAACGCGGGGCCAGCGAGGCCTTCTGCGCACCGAGCGCGATGTAGGCCACCACTTCATTAAGCGCCATGCGCGTGCCCAGCAGGTTGCCGATGGCCATGGCGTCCCGCCAGGGGACGCCGATGAGCCAGGCCACGGGCGCGCCCGCGTAGCCGAGAATCTGGCCGAGGCTGGCCGGAAACCAGTGCACGCCGCCGTGCACCCAGCCCAGGAACATATCGAGCAGTGCCACCAGCGCCAGAAAGCTGACCAGCATGATGCCCACATTCCAGGCCAGCTTGCCGCCGTCGATGGTGCCGCGGGCAATGGCGCCGATCAGGTTCTCCTCCTTGTGCATCTCGTCGCGGGGAATGACGACCTTGCCCTCGGTGGCGGGAACTGCGGTCTCCGGCACCAGCATCTTGGCCATCAGGATGGTGCCCGGCGAGGTCATGATGACTGCGGAGAGCAGATGGCGCGCCTCCACGCCCTGGGCGATGTACATGGCCATGATGCCGCCCGAGACGTGCGCCATGCCGCTGGTCATGATGGTCATCAGCTCGCTGCGCGTGGCCTTGGAAAGAAACGGCCGGATGGTGAGCGGCGCCTCGGTCTGTCCCATGAAGATGCTGGCGGCCACGTTCATGCTCTCGGCGCCCGAGATGCGCATGGTCTTGAGCATCAGCCAGGCCATGCCGCGGATGATGATCTGCATCACGCCGATGTGGTAAAGCACCGCGAAGAAAGCGGAGATAAAGATGATGGTAGGCAGCACTTGGAAGGCGAAGATGGCGCCCTGATTCGCGGGCAGCAGCTTCCCGAACATGCCGGAGTTGGGCAGTCCTAGCTGCCCGAACAGCACCTGCGTGCCGGCGAAGGTGGCCGAGAGCATGTTCGTTACCACATTGCCAGCCCAGGTCATGGCACGCTGGCCAAAGCTGAAGCGCAGCACCAGGAAGGCGAAGGTGAATTGCAGGCCCAGGCCCCAGAAGATGGTGCGCCAGCGAATATGTTTGCGATCGGTCGAGCCGAGATAGGCTGCAAGCAAGACCGCGAAGATTCCCAGAAATCCGGTAAATCGGCCCAAGGCAAAGCCTCCTCAGAAGCCATTGATTCGTTGTCGCTGAACAGTGAACAGTGTATCTCCCATTGGCGCAGGAACTGGCGAAAGACGCCCCGTCTTTGCCGTGGGAGATTGGTCGCTGTTCACTGCCTTGCGAGATACTCTTCCGCTTCGGCGCTCGTGAAGATACGCGACACCAGCGGGACGGACTGCGGCGGAGTCTCGGAAAAGCGGATGGCCTGTTTCAGGATGGCCTCCGGTTCGTCGAGCTGCGCGGCGGTTGTAGCGTAGAGCGTGGCGAAGGGCTGGCCGCGCTCCACCTTGGCACCACGACGGGCGTGGAAGAGAATGCCGGCATGCGGATCGACGGGCTCGCCTGCCTTCTCGCGTCCTGCGCCCAACCGCTGCACGGCCCAGCCCAGCGCCGTGGTGTCCATGGTGGCCACGTAGCCGCTCTCCCATGACTCCAGCACTCTGGTTGCCCCGGGTTTGTGGAAGCCGGGATCGTCGAACACGCGCAGATCGCCGCCCTGCGCAGCAACCATCTCGAAGAAGATGCGCAGCGCGGAGCCGTCAATCAACGCCTTCTCTGCGCGCGCGTAGCCGGCCTGCTCCGACTCGGCTTGGCCGCCCAGGAAGATCATCCAGCCGGCGAGGATCAGCGAGAGCTCGCGCAGATCCTCGCTGGCGGTGGGGCGTTTGCCGCGCATCAGGTCCACCGCCTCCACCAGCTCGATCCAGTTGCCGGCCGCATAGCCCAGGGGCTGGTTCATATCGGTGAGCAGCGCCACGGTGCGGGTTCCCGTCGCTTCGGCGGTGGCCACCATGAGCGCGGCCAGAAACTCGCAATCTTCATACATGCGCAGGAACGCGCCGGAGCCGGTCTTTACGTCGAGCACCAGGGCATCGAGACCGGCGGCCAGTTTTTTGCTCAGGATCGAGGCGCAAATGAGACTGGGATTCTCGACTGTGCCGGTGCGGTCGCGGAGCGCGTAGAGCACGCGGTCGGCGGGCACCAGCGCCGGGGTCTGGCCGACGATGGACGCGCCGCACTTCTTGAGGACAATCTCGAACTCGGCCAGCGGCAGCGCCGTGCGGTAGCCGGGGATCGCCTCCAGCTTGTCGAGGGTGCCGCCGGTGTGGCCCAGGGCGCGTCCGCTGATCATGGGCACAGCCACGCCGCAAGCCGCGGCCAGCGGGGCCACCAGAAAGCTGGTTTTGTCGCCAACCCCGCCGGAGGAGTGCTTATCCACCGCCGTGCGGCCCAGCCCTGCGGACGAGAACTTCTCGCCCGAGTCGCGCATGGCGAGGGCCAGGGTGCGGGTTTCATCGAGCGAAAGACCGCGGATCCAGGCCGCCATGAGCCAGGCGGCAAGTTGGTCCTGCGGAATCTCTCCGGAGCCCGCGCCCCGGGCAACGAATTCAATCTCGTGCGCCTCCAGCGCCAGCCCGTCCCGCTTCCTGCGGAGGATATCGATCATGTGGAGGGGAAGAGCCGATGTCTGCGGTTCTGAAGGTTCTGCTTGCTTCATGAAGTTGGCTCTCGATCTATTTCAGCTTCATCTCGAAGGCCAGCGGCAGCACTTCGCGGAAGGGCAAGGTGCGGACGCCATCGGCTGCGGGAAAGGCCACCGGGGCGTCGGGCTCGATGAACTCGGCCAACATCTGCCGGCAGGCTCCGCAGGGCGGGCTGGGCGCATTGTTCAGGTTGGCGATGGCGACTGCGGCGATGCGTATCGAAGGTCCGAACTGCGCCACGGCGCGCACCAGCGCCGCGCGCTCCGCGCAGATGGTGAGGCTGTAGCTCACGTTCTCCACATTGGCGCCGGTCACGATTTCACCGCTGGTCAATTGCAGTGCCGCACCCACGCGAAAATTCGAGTACGGCGCATAGGCGTGTTGCGCGGCTTCTCGCGCGCGCTGCATCAAGTCATCCAGATTTCGAGTCTTCGGCGATTGAGCTTCCATCGGTCAGTTTGCCTGTTTGAGAAACGAGCTACGATGCTATCCCCTGGCAGGATCGGTGCAATGTGAGATCGATCACATCGTGTCCGGGTCCTTGGCGGCGGGTTCTTCGCCGATGAGGCGGGCGACCTCATGTTGCAGCCGCTGGGTGATCTCGGCCTCCGTGGCCTGGGGCGGAAACTGTATCGGTTCGCCCACGTGCACCTCGATCTGACCGGAGCGGAACCATCGCTGCTGGCCTGCTTTCAGCTCGGCCAGGCCGCGGATTCCCACCGGCAGCACGGCGGTATGGCTCTGCTTGACCAGGATGCCGATGCCCGGCCGAAAGCGCGCCAGCCGTCCCGAGGTGCGGGTGCCTTCGGGGAAGATCAGGACGTTGTAGCCGCGGTCGAGCGCACGGCCGGCATGGTTGAAGCTGGCCTGAAAATCACGCAGCCGGGGCAGCGGAAATACATTGAACAGCGCCGTGAGCAGCCAGTATGCCGGCGGTCCCCAAGGGTAGAATCCCTTTTTCCCGGGAGGCGCATTCGGATTGCGGGCGTGGCGAAAATCGTCGAGCATCTCGCCCGACATAGCCACTGCCAGGCGATCGCGCAGCGCCGTTGGCAACGCGTATTTCAACAGCGGCACATCGTAGGTGGTCACGTGGTTGGCGACGATGAGAAGCGGCTCACCCACCCCGAGGCCGGCGGGGCGGGAGACGCGCGGCGCTCCCAGCAGCCGCACCAGCGGGCGCATCACCGCTTCAGTAAAGGCGATACGAAGCCAGCGGAAGGGCTTCCACCACGGCCAGGTGGGATAGACAAGCTTCTTGGCCGGCCGCTCGGTGCGTAGCGCGACGGGCTGGGCAAGAGATTGTGGAGCGGGTCCGCCGCCAAGCATTGCCTCGACAGGCGCGCCTGCCTGGGATGATTCTTCGGCGGCTGGGCCTGCCGTTGTGCCGTCAGCGCGGGCGGGCGGCGCTTCGGCTCCTTCGCTCTCCGCGCTCTGCGCGGTTTCTCCGGAGATGAGCTTGCGCAGATCGCCGAGCGTCTCAATGCCCTCCAGCAAGCCGCTGCCCGAGACGATGCCCAGGCGCTGCTCAATGGCGGCCGCGAGCTGCACGCGGCCGAGGCTGTCGAGGTGGAGGTCTTCGTCGAGGCGCAGTTCGTCGCCCACGCCATGCGGAGTTTCCCCGGAGATCTGCGCGATCAGGGCGAGCAGCCAATCGGACTGCGCGCCGAAGGCCTGGGTACTTGCGCCGCCGTTTGCGCTGGCGTTCTGCATCCGGTTGAGCCAGGCTGTGACTTCCTTGCGCTTGACCTTGCCGGTGGAAGTGCGGGGCAGATCGGGCTCCGGGTAGAGGACCCAGCGGCGGATGTGCTGGAACTCCGCCAGGCGCGCATTGGCCTTTTCGATGGCCTCGGCCGCATGTTCGCCGTGGTCGCGGGTGGCCAGCACAGCGTAAGGCTCAGGACCGGCCTCGGTCGCGAATGGTACTACCGCGCAAGCAGCCACGCCGGGCTGCTCCTCGATGACCGGCTCGATGTCCTCGGGGTGGATGTTGAGGCCGTTGGCAGTGACGATGACCTCGCTCTTGCGGCCCACGAACTTGAGCTCGCCCGAAGCCTGCTGCTCGGCGATGTCGCCGGTGGCCAGCCACTCGCTTTCACGGTGCTGCAATTTGCCGCCAGCCCAGGTGGCGCCGGAGATCATCGGGCCTTTGACGAGCACCTCGCCATCGGGCCCCAGCTTCACTTCGCGCCCGGCCAGCGGCTTGCCGATGGTGCCACGGGCCACGTGGAAGGGATGGTTGAGGGTGATCAGGGCGGTGGTTTCGGTCATGCCGTAGCCCTGCACCAGCACCAGGCCGAGGCGGTTCCAGAACTGCTCGAGAGGGCCGGGCAGCGCACCGCCGCCGGAGACAAAGGCCCAGAACTTGAGCCCCAACTCGCGGTGAATGTCGCGGAAGACCCACCACCGCTGCCAGGCTTCGAGATT
>JAJZCY010000281.1 GCA_021828835.1 Acidobacteriota bacterium
GGCGATGCTCGATTATCTCGACCAGCGCAACCGTAATCCCAAGCCCTTCCAGTGGCATGCTGACGCAGATCTGATCCTCAGGAAGATCGAACGCATTTGTAAACGAATCTCTGACTCAGGACACTAGCCACCGGAGAAACTCACAGCGTGCGCGAGTTTATCCAACTGGCTTTTTCGCAGATAGGCCGGACCATCGAATGGAGAGGAGAGGGAATCGAGGAAACGGGCGTGGATAGCCGTACCGGCGATGTGCTCGTCCGGGTCGACCCCCGCTATTTCCGGCCTACCGAAGTCGACCTGCTGCTGGGCGATCCCTCCAAGGCGCGCCGTGTGCTGGGCTGGCAGCACAAAGTCACCTTTCCGGAGCTCGTGGCGGAGATGGTCTCGTCAGATTTGGATGTCGTAGCCAAAGAAATTCATACGAATGAACGCTGCTATGAAACGCTTTGATCTCGCCGGCAAGCGCGTCTGGGTAGCTGGGCACAAAGGGATGGCCGGATCCGCCCTTGTGCGGCGCCTGGCGCGTGAAGATTGCGAGATCGTGACGGTTGCCCATGAACACCTCGATCTGCGCCAACAGGCAGACGTCCACGCCTGGATGACCGCGCAGAGAATCGATGCGGTGTTCATGGCTGCAGCTCGTGTAGGCGGCATCCTGGCTAACTCCAAGCGCCCTGCGGAATTTCTCTACGATAATCTGATGATGGCTTCAAACGTCATCGAAGCGTCGCGTCTGAGTGGCGTCAAGAAGTTACTGTTTCTCGGCTCATCCTGCATTTATCCCCGGCTGGCTCCGCAGCCGATGCGGGAGGAGATGCTGCTCACGGGAGCTCTGGAGCCGACGAATGAGTGGTATGCGATAGCTAAGATTGCCGGCATAAAGATGTGCGAAGCCTATCGCCGGCAATACGAATGCGATTTTGTTTCGGTGATGCCCACGAATCTCTTTGGACTGGGTGATCGATATGATGCTCAGGATGGGCACGTAGTCGCTGCATTGATCATGAAGATCCACGCCGCGAAAGTGGCCAATCGTCCCACAGTTGAGATATGGGGAAGTGGCACGCCCAGGCGGGAGTTCCTCTATTCCGAGGACCTTGCCGATGCCTGTGTTTTTGTGATGCAAAACTACTCGGGCGAGCTTTTCCTGAATGTGGGGACCGGGCACGACATCACCATTCTCGAACTCGCGGAAACGATTGCCCGCATAGCAGGGTGGCAGGGAACCTTCGTCTTCGACCCCTCCAAGCCAGACGGCATGCCCCGGAAGGTTATGGATGTGAGCCGCCTGACCGCCTTAGGCTGGACCGCGCCGACCGAGTTCGAAGCGGGCATGCGTGAGGCCTATCGCTGGTACGTCGAAAAAATCGCGCGAGAAGGTGCTGACGGTGCTTGAGTGCGCCGGCAGACAACTGCCCCGGCAAGAGGCAACGCGAATCCATGGATGCAATGGCTAACCCGAGGGAACGCGCAAAGCACAATATTGTAGGGAGTGCGGAAGAGAATCCCTACCACCGGCCTTCCTTCAGTCTGCGCAACCGGTTTGCGCGGCTGTTTTGGCAAATCGTGTGCCTGCTCTTCTATCGATTCTCGCCTCGGCCCTTTCACGCATGGCGGATTCTTCTCCTTCGGCTCTTCGGCGCGAAGATGGGGCCTGGATGCCACTTCTACCCCGGCGGACGAGTGTGGGCGCCGTGGAATCTGGTATGCGAGGATTGCTGCACGCTGGCCGACGGTGCAGAGATCTACAATCCCTCGCCAATCTATTTGGAGTCGCATTGTACGATTTCGCAGCAGGCATACATCTGCGGAGCGACGCATGACTATGATGATCCCGGGTTTCCAATGATCTCCTACAGCATGCGGCTGGGGGCCTATTCCTGGATCTGTGCGCGGGCATCGGTGGCGCCGGGGGTGCAGGTGGGTGCTGGCGCGGTGCTGGGCTTAGGCTCAGTCGCCACACGCGATTTGGAGCCATGGTTCGTGTATAGTGGCGTCCCCGCGGCAAAGCTGAAACAGCGCCAGATCTTCGATGACGCCGACCACATGCGGTGCTAAGTGCGGCTTCGTTGGCATTGACCGAGTCCTCTTATGGCCTAAGAACATTCCGGCCCTCAACCAGTCACGGGTGTTAAAGTAGCCTTTATGAATCCCAACAGGCGCGCAATCATATCTGCAGTTTTTCTGTGCTGCATGGCAGCCTTTTTGATCCCCTCGTCCAGCTTGTTGGCAGCGCAGAGTACGAAGCCAAAGGCCGCACGAACGGGTTCTGAGCCTCCCTCTGCGGGCGCGGTGTGTAGTCCTTCCATCCTGGGCTCGCCTTTCGTGCCGGTGGATAGCTGGGTGTATCCAGCTGTGTGGAGGCTGTACGCTCTCGGCTACATCGACACGGTCTATCTTGGCATTCGGCCGTGGACGCGAGCGAGCATTGCCAAGATGTTGGAGGAAGCGGGGGCGCGCATCGAAGATGCAGACGCAAAGAATCCAGGCGCGGAGGAAGCAGAGAGCATCTACGAGGCTCTGAGCCGCGAGTTACAGCTTGATGTCCAGGGACCATGTTTAAGATTGAAAGGCAATGCACAGGTTGAGTCCGTGTATACCATCGCACGGGGCATCACCGGTACACCTTTGCGCGACAGCTTTCATCTTGGCGCGACCATCGTGAACGACTATGGCCGCCCCTACGAGAGCGGCTTCAATAGCTACTCCGGCATAAGCGGATACGCCACATCTGGGCGCTTTACTTTCTATGTTCGTGCCGAATTTCAGGGGGCACCTTCGGCAGCAGGTTATTCCCCAGCTCTGTACCAGCAGCTTGCGACTGGGGACGGAACGATCAATCCCATAACACGTCTCGCTTATCCCGGCCAGGTTACCATCCCCGAGGGGCCCATTGCCACAGCGACAGACGGGCGGTTCCTCGAAGCCTATCTTTCCTATCAGTATCTGAACCACGTCTTCTCATTAGGCAAAATGGACGAGTGGCTTGGGCCGGATCAAGGTGGCAGCTTTGCTTACTCGAACAACGCAGAAAATATCTATGCATTTCACATCAATCGGATCGAGCCACTTGAGGTGCCGCTCCTCTCGCGCTTAACAGGCCCATTTCGCTACGAATTTCTTGTAGGTGCCTTGCGTGGCCACACTTTGATGCCTAACCCTCTTTATCCAGGAACGCCGAACCAGCCAAACGTGATCAGTCCAGGCAACCCTTGGGTACACCTGGAAAAGATCAATTTCCGGCCCACGGAGAATCTCGAACTTGGGTTTGAGCGCACCGTCATCTGGGGCGGCGAGGGCCACTCTCCAGTCACCATCAAGAATTTCTTGCGAAGCTTCTTCAGTACCTATTCGCCTGCAAGCAACATCAAATACGGTCCCAAGGATCCTGGGGCCCGCTTCGCATCCTTTGATGCGAACTACCGCCTGCCCTTTCTGCGCCATTGGGTCACCTTCTACACAGATGCTGAGGTGCATGACGATGTATCCCCAATTGATGCGCCACGGCGGGCGGCATGGAGCCCGGGCCTGTATCTTACCCATTTCCCAGGGGTTCCCAAGCTCGATGTTCGGGCAGAAGCAGCTATGACTGATCCGGCGATCACCAATAGCCACAGTGGCACCTTCATGTATTGGGAAGTTATCGAGCGGCAAGGATATACAAATCAGGGGCAGATTTTTGGCCACTGGATCGGGCGCGAAGACAAAGGTGGCCAAGCTTGGCTCACCTATCACCTCAGCGGAGATGAATGGGTGCAACTGGGGTACCGGCGCCAAAAGGCTGCTAAAGATTTCATTGCGGGCGGAACCACGCTCAACGATGTAAACGCGCAGGTGATCAAGCGTATCGGGCGCAATTTTGAAGTCAATGGTTCCTTCGAAGTGGAGCATTGGAAGGCGCCGATCTATCTTCCCGGGCAACAGACTGTGACGGCAACGAACATCCAGCTCACCTGGTTTCCGGGGCGCAAGGTAAACTTCTAAATTTCTAAAGACAACAGGAAAGTCTTCTCGGCCTCTCGTCACCGTTTTCAATGAATTGCGACTCATTCGCGAGCGGTCATTGCTCCAACTACAAGCCGGATTTTTTGCTCCGCATTCTGGATGAGTCCGGGCCGGCGGCGACGATATGTTGCCTGGACCCGGATATCACACTGCGCTGCACCTGGAACTTTATAGAGCGATGGAGCCGGTACGGCGTCTGCTTGTGTGAAGAGATTACAAATTGCAACGTGCCGAACGACCATCCACTGTGCGCGATTTGCAAGGAAATTGCCCGCGGACAGGGTTGGAGCGAACCGCAGCGCGAAAGCTGGAGCTACTACAACGGAGAATTTATCGCGTTGCAGGCGCGGGATCGCCGGTCTCTGGAGGTCTGGCAACAAGCGATCCGCATGATTGCAGAAACGGGAACAAGGCTGAACGACTTCGCCCCTGCGAATTGTGAGCACCCATTTCACGAGCACCCCTTTCACATGACCGACCAGGATGCTCTGAATCTGGCCGTTTTGTATACCGACCAGCCACCTTCGACGATCGGACCTGAAGGAATGGGATTTATATCGGGAGAATTCACGATGTATCACTCGACCGGCGCGCCGAAGCCGTGGCGTAAACAGTTTTTGCGTCCGGCGCTGAGAGGAATTCCTCCGTCCGGCGGAGATAAACATTTTTTGCAGATGATGCAGGGGCCTTTCCAGGCATATTCCCAATGGCAGCTAAG
>JAJZCY010000024.1 GCA_021828835.1 Acidobacteriota bacterium
ACCTTCCGCTTCGCTCAGCAGCGCATCGACTCCGGACGGTTCGCAATGCGCTGCGTGGGCCAGCTCAGAAAGATTCGGGCAGATGGTGGTGGCACCGCGATATCGTGAGAAATCAGCGCTCTTGGGGTCCACCAGAGTAGGAATGTCAAGCTTCCGTGCCGCACCAATAATCGTCTGGCAGAGCTCCGATGTTAATACGCCTTTCGCATAGTCAGAGAGAACGACCGCGGCGGTGCCAGGCAACTCAGAAAGAATGTCACCAGCGAGCTGATCGTAATCTCCCTGAGTGCGTCGGCCCACCCGTTCGTGGTCCAGACGAATCATCTGCTGCTGCCCGCCCAAGACGCGAAGTTTGGAAGTTGTCGGAAACTCGCTGGAAGCAACGAGATGGGATGTGATTCCGTGTGCATTTAGGCTCTCGACCAGGAGTTCCCGATGGCTGTCCGCTCCGGTGAAACCAAATAACGCGGTGTCGGCGCCCAGATGAGCGAGATTCATCGCCACATTGGCCGCACCTCCCGGTTGGTGCGATCTGTGTGTCTCTGTCACAACTGGGACCGGAGCTTCGGGAGAGATTCGGCCCACTCTGCCCCATACATACTCGTCCAGCATGACGTCGCCGACGACAAGAACCCGCTTCCCATTCCAGTCGCTCTCAATCCGCGAGATGACATCATGAAGTTTTTGAATCACGATATTGCTACCCCAGCAGAGCGCGTCGGTTCTTCTTGCGGCTAAGCCGCGCTTCTACGGTTCTCTTTCTATGCGGATGCGGGATCGGCATGCGCGTCGAATCGCAGCGCATGCTGAGTCGCCCTCGGACCATCGCTCATGTACTTAGCGTCTAACTTGCGTGAGGACGATGTCGCGGACGGCCTCTGGGGAAATTGCGTTCATACAGTCATTGCTGGATCGCCAGCACTCGAAGAACTTCTTTCCGTTACGACGCTGGCCATAGACATATTCCTCGGGATGGTAGCAGGGCGAGCAGCTAAGCCCGGCCCAGACCACTTTATCTTTGGCTGTACAGGGAGGAGCATAGGCAGGATGAGTGGGTCCTAAAAGTGCCACAACTGGAACTCTCTGGGATGCAGCTAGGTGCATTACACCCGTATCGTTTACGACAACGAGGTCACATTGCCCCAGCAACGCTGCAAATACCGGCAAAGGCAGGCCAGCCGCCCTCCCCAGTGGCTCGGCAGACATGCTTCTGAGCATTTCTTCCGCGAATGGCTCATCTCCCGGCCCTTGCAGAACAACCACTTGGTGGCAGTCATGCAATATGAGCATCTCGGCAAGGCGGGCAAACCGCTGAGGGTGCCATCTTCTTGCGGGATCGGACGCCAGCGGGGTTTCTCCTCCCCCCGGATGGATCCCAATCAGGGGTCGCGAGGCATCGAACCCCCAACTTGCCAGCAATTCCCGGGCGCTACGAACATCGCAGTCTCTGGTTGGGAACTCCATGATCGGCTCGCCCGCAGGCTTACCAAGGAGGGTGATCAGTTGTCCGATCTGCCGTGTCTGCGATCTCGTAGCGGAAAAGGAGATGCTGTCCGTAAGGGCAAAGCCGTGGTCCTTCCAGGTGAATCCTAAGCGACGCGGAATTCCTGCCATCCATGCCAGGAGGGATGGCGCAAAAAAGCGATGGAGGATAAAGGCAGTGTCAAAGCGCTCTTTTCCGAGCCTCCGCACCAGCGGCAGCCATTCCTTACGGGAGTTCGGAACCTCAAGGATCTGATCCACCCAAGGAGAGCTCCTCAAACCGGGTGCTGCCTGTCTACTGACCAGCGCGCAAATTTCTGCGGAGGGGAAGTGCTCACGAAGGGAACGCAATAATGGCGTGGCCATGAGCACATCACCTAGCCCGCCCCGCCGGATAACAAGAACTTTTCGGGGAACGGCATCCTTATCTATGGGCCGCAGCGCCATGATCGGCTTGACGATTGCAATTCCCACCAAGCAGAGGAATTCCGTCAGGAGTTTCTTCGACTGCCCCCGCAGCGAGAGCGGAGGCAGATGGAACGCCACATCCTCCCAGGGGCCCGGGCGGGCTTCGTAAACGAGGCTCTCTTTCATAGATGCGGCAACACCCATTCGGCCCTCTTGTGCAACGCTCCTCCGGCTGAACCTCTCACTGGCCTGAACCCAACACGTTTTCATAAATCGCCAAATGCCGCTCGGCGACCTGTTCCCAGGTTCCCCAGGTCTGCGCATACTGGGCGGCTCGGCGGCCCATTTCGGCGCGTTCTCCGGTGTCCTGGAACAACGCACGGATTGTGTTCAAAGCTTCGCGCGGAGTTCTGGCGAACTTTACAGCGAGTTTCATCGCCTCTGGAGTGTGTGCGCCGAGAGTTGTGACGACAACCACTTCCTGGGTGAGTGCTGCCTTTAGAGTGGACCGCCGCTCCGAGGCTCCGTCAGGAAACGGAAGATAGGCTATCGCGGTGCCTGCCAGCCTTTCGGCTACTTCCTGTTCGGAGCGATTCAGCTCCCAAACCACCGGAAGTGTCTCAGTTGCCGCCCTAAGCCGCTGAAAATACTCCCTTCGCTCGGGGCGAGGGCTGCCAAGGATGCGAATTCTCCAGGGCAGGCCTTGTGACTGAATCAAGCGGCTGAGTTCAACAACGTCCTCCAATCCCTTGCGCGGTAGGATCAGGCCGAAGTAGATAATCTCATTTTCGGCACGCGAGAGCGTTTGGGCGAATTTCCGAATATTGCTTGGAGGTGGGTCAACAGAACTTCTTGCACCTATCCATGGTGCTCGTTTGGTTACATACTGCCTCTCGAATTCGGTGGTGAAAATCACATGCCAAGGCCGGACCACAAATGGAAGCAAAGAGAGCTTCCGCAAAATCCGCCGCTGGCTGGCCTCGTGAATCGTAACAACCGTACTCCGTAACAATGCCAATGCCTGAGGCCCCAGTTTGTATCCAAACCCGAGCGAAGGATATTGAATGTGTACAACATCGTATTCACGGAGGCTTTCGCACACCTTCCGCGCGCTGCGCATCCTCCAATCGTCAGATACGATCAGGCGGGCGTCTACGCCGTGCGCCTGCAATACTTCGCTAAGGAGCACAGCATAGTCAGCTACCCCACAAACACCAGCTGCGGGCCGGCGGCCGATCACAAGAGCCACTTTCACGGCGCTATTCCTCCGAGACGACTTTCTGAAACGCAAACCAGGCAAAGGTGTAGTCCTTTTGGAGCCATCGGGTGGTCGGTTTCACCGCATCCAGATGGATGGAGCTAACGGGAATCAGCTGACATTTGGCTGCTTCCGCGACGAAGCTCAGCATTTCGTCTTTCGAAAAGATCGTCCAATCGGTACCGTAGAGGACAATGTCGCTGGTATCGATCTTGTGAGGCCAATAATCAGTTGAACCCACAAGAAATCCGCCTGCTTTCAAGATGCGCGACACTTCTCCAAACATCCGCGCCGCAGAGAATCCATGTTCCAGGACAGAGATCGCCGTTACCGCTCCGAACGCTCCATCCGGAAAAGGTGTCTGCATCAAGTCGCCTCTCACATACTTGATGGAATCTCTTGCAGGCATTTGCGCAACATCCGGATTCAGATCTATCCCAGCCAGATCGGAAAATCCCATCTGATGAAGGCTCAACAGCACTTCCGAGGTATGTGCGCCCAAGTCAAGAATCGGCGTCTTCTTATCGAGTCGCTGATCTAGCAGCTCCAATGTACGCAAGACGTCCCAACTCTTGCTGCGCAGGCCGACATTGACGCCCGGGAGCAGATGCGCCTTGCGCAGCCACCGCGCGACGCGCGGCGTCGCAAAATCCACACCGCGACGCCGCATTTCCTGTCGTGCAAGGATGTTGTCGTTCTCCGTTGCAAGAACTTCGATGCTCATGATCGCCTCTCTTCGGTTGGCACGGGTACGCAGGAGGACGTAAGCTCCCGAGGATGAGTGACCTGCCGGCGGCCGCCGAGCGAAAGAATCGCCTGGGCTGCTTCGCTGAAGACTTCCTGTTTGCTAATCGTGCGCAGACAATATGGCCGGTCAAACCTGCAATGGTCACCACATGGACGACACCAGAATCCGCCTCGAACAATAACTCGGTGGCCTGCTCCTAGTGGCCCAAACCACTCAGGCCTTTCCGGTCCAAAGATGGTTACAATTCGTACTCCCAAGGCCGACGCAATGTGCATCGGTCCACTGTCATTGCAGATCAAGACGCGGCATCGCGCGAGTAGCGCGATGAATTCCCGCAGCTTCAACATTGCGGGAATCGTCCCCTCGGGCTCAAGCGACGAACGGGCGCCGCCAGCCGGGTCCTGGAACCACACAATTTTGACCTGCAACTCGCGCCGGAGCCTTTCCACCACTGCTCGAAAGTTTTCATCGCCCCACTGCCGGATCGCGACGCGAGCCCCAGGGTGGATTCCAACCACAAAGTCTCCCTCCTGCACACCTCGCTCCATCAGCCACTCGGCCGCACTGCTCTCTTCTTCCGGCAGAATGCGCAAGCGAGGAAAGCATCGCACAGGTGATTTTCCCAGCGCGTCGAGCATCGCCAGCCACCTGTCTGAACCGTGCACATGATCTAGGTCAGGTTTAACGACATCTGTCAGGAAAAAGCGCCCCCCTTTGAGGCCATATCCGACGCGCCGTGACGCCCCAGTCATCCACAGCAGCCAGTTGTCGACCACATCAATTCTTGCGGTGAGTGCGAGATCGAAGTTCCTCTGCTGAAGCTCGCGCATGCGCCGGCGAGCCTCACGCCATTCCGACGAGAGATAGTTAAGTCGCTGCCGGCGCGAAAAAAACATTCCCTGTGGCACCCGGACGGGAATGACCTCGTCTACCAGACCCAGCCCTTTGAGGAGCAATGTCGTTTTGGGATTGGCCACTAAAGAGACGTGAGCCCCTGGATAATGGAGCCGCAGGTTATCGAGGAACGGCAAGAGAAGAACGATATCTCCGAAATTGGCGTACTCGACCACTAGAATTCTTGCGATCTGGCTTCCCCGTTTAGGGGCTCCCTTCTTGAAGAAGCCGGCCAGACGAAAGCAAGGATAGAGGAACGCTTCAAGCGCTCGAATGCGGCACCACGCCAGCCAGCCTGTTTTCAGGACGGTGACCGCGGCAACCTTCTCCGCCTCCTTCAAGGTAAAGTGCGGGTCAGAATCGCTCATAAAGCTTCCGCCTCGCACATTGCCACTGGCCTTGCTGTTTTGGCCTTCTGCGTGAGTACTCCGGAGTGACGGCTACTTGCAACCAGCAGTCCAAGCATGGTGAAGAAGAGGGTGCCATACTGCGGGTCCGCTTGAAAGAGAAAATCGACGAACCCATGCACCAGGGTGGCGACAAATGCACCCTGCACACCAAACGCTAAGGCGCAATCCAGCGAGTCTCTTGAACCCCGCCAAAGGTTGTGGGCCTGTGTCCACGATTGGAAGACAAGATAGAAAAACGCCGCAAACCCGACCAATCCCGTCTCGGAGAGCAACTGCAGATAGATGTTATGTGCTGCGACTTGGTCGGGGACAAAATAGGGATTGCCCAAATCAAACACGGCAGTGAAATTCCCCCACCCTACGCCAAACACTGGCGAGTGAGTAAAGAGATTCCAAGCGCTCGCCCACATCGCAAATCGCGTAACCGCGTCGGAACCAAGCTGCTCAGAGGTATGCACAGGAGCAAGCACATGGATGAACGCATAGAAGGTGCAGGCGGATAATGCCAGGCTTCCCAGAATCGCCAACTTTGCGGTCGTAGTCCGCACGAAACGTGCAGTTGCTAACGTAAGCACGGCAGCGAGCCCGCAGAGCCCGCCTATACTCTGGGTCGTGAACAACGCCACGACTCCTAACACGAATGTCCACTTGCCTAAGTACCTCCATGTTCCCAGGCCAAGCACATAGCATCCCAATGAAAATGGAATGATAACATTGAGGTATCCCGCGAAATTGTTTGCAGAACTCAGAAATGATGCTGCTCGCCATTCCCATCGAGAATAAAAAAAGTCTGGTGGATACAGCGCGGTCCATAGCGCGCCAAACCCACCGTTCAGCTCCTGATAAAAACCAAATAGCGTCGTAAGTATCGTAGAAATAAGAACTGCAAGCTGGATCTTCCGCATGCGGTCTCGCGAGTTCACCCACGCGATTAATAGAAAGTAGAAGCCTATATATACGACGAGGTCCAACATTGAACGTATCGATTCGTGCCTTCGCTTGTGCGCTTCCACCAGCAGGGGAACGATTGCAGCGGCCAGGAAAAGAAGGCAGGCCCGGGATACGGCAGGCCGCATTAGATCTGCTAGTCCTACGCTTCGTCGGAGAGATCGCCCGAGGAAGAAGCCGGCGACTACCAGACCGTGAAACACAACATGAACATTTCGTACCGGCGTGTCACCGGCCAACATCCAGCCCACCGGCATGAAGAAGATGACGAGCAACAGGAATGTTTCGTTTTCGAGTGCTGAAAGCGTGATCACCAGTCCTGCCGCCAACCATGCCAGAAGTGCTGGAACCGTAGCCATCAGCAGCGCAGTGCACGCTCCTAATAGACCACAGGTCGCGGGGATCACATGCTCGATCCATTGCTTGCCTCGATGCGGGGATCGCGCAGGTGGGCTGGAGTTGCGAAATTGCTGAGTACTATCGAGCATGGTCCAGATAGGCATCGCGGACTGCGTCGGGAGATGCGGCGGGCTCGCAATTATAGGCCTTGAGAATGCATTCCGCTTCGCGGCAGTATCTCGCTTCAATCGCTGCTCTTCCGCCGAGAGAATCCAGCTCATAAAGCTTTCCGGCGGAGACAATCCGATAAAACGTATAGAGCAGCGTAATGTAGGCTCCCCTCCATCCATCGAGAAAGCCTGCACCCTTGACATAGCGCGAGCCGAGCTCCTTGATAGCCCTGTAGGCTACGCCCGCGAAGGTGACCCGTTCCCCTCGCTCCACTGCCTGCCGCGCTTCAATATCCGTATACCGGTCGAGCTTCTCGAGAAAGTCTTTGGAATCGAGGTAAGCGAAATGGAGGATTGCAAGACCAGGTTGATACTTGATCCCTGTAATTCTGCTGCCGGATTTGGGGTGCAGGTTGTTGTGTACCGTCGGAACTGCTTCTAGGTAGCCCTTCCGAAAGAAGCGATAATGCCACTCACGCCGAGGCCCAAGGCCTGTATGCATCAGAGGCGTACCAAACCAGTAGCTTGAAAAGGGCACTCGAACCACGTCGGCCGTGCCAGCAGCTGCGATCCGTATCAATTCCTTGCTTAGAGGTAGAGGAACCATTTCATCTGCGTCCAGGGAGAGGATCCAGTCGCCGGATGCTTGTTCATTGGCGTAGGCCCTCGCCGGATCTGCGAAACCAAGCCGCTCATGCAGGAACACCTTGGCACCAAACTCTCGCGCGATCTCAACCGTTCTGTCGTCGCTGTACATATCGACTACGACGATCTCGTCCGCCCACGAACGAACCGATCCCAGCGCATGTGGCAGGTTCTGCTCTTCATTCAGCGTATTGATAACGACGGAAATGTTTGGGCACATATGGTTGGCAGTTCCTCGGGGAGCGTTTGGTGGTGCCTATATCGGAGTGGAGCGTTTCCACGGGATAGCAGGTCATGCGGCTACAGATCGGATCCTAGCCACATACTAATCTCAAGGCCTTGTGCAGATCCGATCGGTGAAGTATGAACATAACGAGCGCATAGGTGGCTGCCCCCAGGACCGCGTAGCCGATAACTCCAGAAATCCCTAGAGGGGGGCGATATCGGAGGAACAGAAACTCTGAAGTTCCGATCATAAGGGCGATGATCCATCCCGGTAAGATCATAGGCAGAATTCTGAACTTCAGATGCGATTGCGCAATTCTGCAGAAAATTACGTTCATCGCATTCACACACAGACTGGCTATTCCAAAGCCAAGCAATCCCAGCCTCAAAATCAGCGGGACGCCCAGCACCCAGGTTCCGAGCATCACGGCCAGCATAAAGCTGAATACGGTCCGAGAGTGGCCCAGGGCATTGAGGAGCGCGAATACCGGCGTCGCCGTCGGGACAAAAATGTTGGTTCCCCACAACAAATAAAAGAGCGATATCGCAGGTAGCCATTTCGGTCCGAAGATGACTTGAGTAATGGGGTGAATTAAGACTAGGGTGAGGATCGCAACCGGCGCCGCCAGTGCGTTCGCTGCCCGTATAACCTGTTCCACGAATTGGCTGAGCGCTTCCCGTTCCACTTGCAACCGGGAGAAGGCTGGCAGATACACCCTCTGCAGCACCATTAACCCTGCGACGGCATAGCCAGAGACCATCTGCGCCCAATTGATGTATCCGACGGCGGCAGTACCAAGCAATAGGCCAATGAAGAACGGGGTGAAGCTGGAAGTGGCGAGCCCGATGAGTTGGACTCCCTGGTAGAAGATGCCAAACTTCATATGAACCCGCGCCCGCTGCCAGTCCCAGTGCCACCGCAGTCTCCACGGGCTGATGCAGTTCACCAGAACGGCCCCGGTCAGGGAGCGCGCAAGGATAGCGATCGCAAAGCTCAACCCACCCACGCCCTTCCAGGCGAGCAGTACGGCTGTTCCATAGAAGACGAACGACATCCCGACTTCAATCATCGCCAGCTTATCGAAGCACAGGTGACGCTCCAGCCGCGCCGACGGAATTACCTGAAACGAGGTGCAAAGTAAAGACAGCGCTAGAAGCCGGAATACCCAGACGTCGTGTCCCGGCAAGTGGTATGCTCCTGCGATCAACGGAGCGCATAGCCAAAACAGAATGATGACGCACCCTACCAGTGTTTGCTGGACGGTGAAGATGGACCGGTAATCCTCTTCTGCCGGTTCGTCAGGCTGCCGCACCAGACTTGCGGCCAGACCTACGTCGCCAAAGGCAATCAAAAATGTGAGAAGAAAAGTGACAATGGCGTAGAGTCCGAACTCAGCGGGCGACAGCAATCGCGCCAGCAGAACTCCACCAGCAAAGGCCATGCCCTGGTTCATAATCTGGCGGACTCCAAGCGCCAGAACGCTCCGGACAGCTTTCCGTGCGACAGCGGATGCCGTACCCGGAGGAAGATTGTCTTGAATTTCGAGAGTCGCCAAATTCAGTGTCTCGCGAGCCGATCGCGAAAATGGAGTGTCTGTCGAAGACCTCGGTAGCCGTGCAGCCACTCAAGTTGGAAAACCGGCATTTCTTGGCAAGCGCTGCCCATGGGGGCTTCGCTGTGCCCGGCTGATTCGAAAAATGCGCGAGAGCGCTGCCCAGGCATTCCGTCCCCCGAGCAAGAATTACGACCGCGCCGCAAGGGCTTCAGCAGCCTCCTGGTTTGCCTGGGGACTCATCAGAAGGCGATTCCGTTCCCGCATCCAGACCACGAGGCAAGAAGCAAGGAAGGATAGTGCTGCCCCAGCCATGACGATCAAGGATCGATGGGGAGATGATTTCCTCTCGGGCAGGTCGGCCGGATCGAGAACAATCATCGGCGGAATCTCTTGCGCCTCCCGTACTTTTGCAAGCTCATACTGTTTGCTCAGGGTTTCATAGAGTTCTTCTTGGGTAGTGACCTTGCGATACAGGTCATAGTAGGTCACTCCCAGGATCGGCAATTGACGGATCGAAGGCATCGCTCCGTTCGGAACCGAATTCGCGCCGGCTCCATCATGAGAATTGCCCGTAACCAGCCGAAGCTGTCTCTGAAGTTCATCGATGCGGGCCCGTGTCTCTCGCACGTGCACGTTATCGCGTGCGTAGACGGCGTTGAGTGCAGAGAGTTCGCTTCGGGCTGTAACCAGCTCACCCTGCAGCCTTCCCGCCGCTTCTAAGGTTGCTGCACCTTGCTTCTGAATATCCAGTGTGCCGTTGCGACTTGAAAACTGGCTGAGCTGGCGGTAGTTGGCATCCAGGTCTGCCTTGATCGAGTTCAGTCTTCCTTCCAAGAAAATCCGTTCCCGCCGAGCCGAGGAAGTACTGAGCGTGTTGGCGATATTGTTGAGGTCCTGAACATATGCCTCCGCCATGGATTGCGCCCGGCCGCGGTCATGATCGGTAACAGAAATGGTAATTAGGCCGCTCTTCTTGTCTTCCGTGAATTTCGAATTCTCCAAGAGGACCTTGCGCGCGTCGTAATACAACTCGACTCGATAGACCCGACGCAAATCGAAACGGTTGATAACATCATCCAGTACCCTGCGACTGCTCAGCACGGCAATGGCTGTTTCCCCGGGCGTTCTTTGGCTCATGAAGCCGCCTGTTCCGATGCTGACGCCTAGACTGGCGCCTCGCAGGGCACTCAGCGCAGAGGAGTTATTGAACGCCTGCGGATCGGGCGGCATCAATGCGGCATTCGATGTGTATTCATTAGGAATCAGAATGGCAACGCCGACCGTTGCCAAGGTTCCAATGATCACAGCCTTCGAGATGAAGTGCCAATTTTTAAGAAGAAGGGTCTTCATCTGGTCGAGAGATCTCGGGAAGAGAAGAGGCGGCAAGGATGAGAGCTCATCTTCCGTCGATTGAAGGTCTCGAGATTTTGGCAAGTCCACGGGTGACCCTCGCAAGCTAGAATGCTCCCATCACCGCGCCCGTCAATGCCACCGACGACATGATCTGCGCGCTGCCCATGATGTTGCGCCACAATTGCGAGCCGCCCACGACCTTCTCCGGCACAATCACCGAGTCGCCGGGATGCATCTTGACGCTGAGCAGCCCGCCGTCGAAGATTGTGCCTCTCCTGTCGCCCACCACCGAGCCGTCCGCGCGGAGGATGAAGATCGCCTTCTTGTCCCCGGAGCGAGTAGCGCCGCCGGCCTGGCGCAGATACCAGCCCGCATCCTTGCCCGGCCGATAGCTGATGCCGGTGGGATCGTAGACCTGGCCGCTGACGAGCACGAAGCCCGGCAGCTTGGGAATGGTGAGCGTGTCTCCGGCGCGAACTTCGATATCGGCCGGCGTTCCTTCCCATTTGCTGATATCAGAGGAGATTTTGACGACCAGCCGTCCTCGCGAGGGATGGCTGCGCAGCGCGGCGAGCACCTCCTGCCGCTGCTGCTGCATCGCCTGCAGCAGATTCAATTGATCCTGGGAGGTCCCATTGACGCCCTGCGAAGCGGTGGGCATAGTTGTCTCAACGCGGCGGATCATCTCCTGCCGGTCATTTTCTTCGAGCTGCCGTACCTGCACGCGGTCGAAGACTGCGCCCTGAGGGTAGGCATCGGCGCGAAATCCGCCCGCTCGCTTCAGCACCGAGCTCAGCCGCTCGCCGTCTTCGATGCCGTAGGTCCCGGCATACCGCACTTCGCCGTTGATGGTGATCGAGGCTCCAATGTCGTTCCACCCCGTCAACTGTCGGATGCCGACCACATCTCCGGGCGCCAGCGCCGCGTCAGCAGCCTTGTCCCCGTTCAGAGCTTTTGCAAGGTCGATCTCACTGTGGCGCAGCAGAACCTTCTGGCCGTTTTGCACCGTGTAGCTGGAGAGATCGGCCTTCTGCTGGTAGGCGCTGCGCCGGAAGCCTCCGGCCATGCGAACCAAATCGGCGGCCGTCATTCCCGCCGACATCGGGTAGCTGCCCGGGCGCAGCACCGGCCCAAAGATCGAAACCTTGGGAGGATCAATCTGGTAGCGGCCATAGACCCGCACCGTATCGAAGGGCTGGAGCGCAACTGGATCATTGCCCACCAGTTCATCGGCCAAATTGAAGGCCACCGTCTCCGGGTGCAGGTCGGGAGGAACCAGGCGCACAACCTCCGCGTGGTCTGCCGCTTCGGGCATAACATCCTGGTACGAGTGGATCAGGTCGCTGACCGTCATCCCCTCGCGCCACGCATAGCGCCCTGGCTTGAAGACGTGCCCCTCCAGGTAAACGACCTTCTCGTTGTAGGGCAGGATGGGCGACACCTGAACCGAGTCACCATCCTGGATCGCGAGCGCTGGCAACTTATTCACGTCCGAGGCCCCGTCTGCCACTTGGACGCGCAGCATCGTGTGGCTGGTGTGCGCCATCACCCGCTCCACTCTGATCTCCTTCAAATCGGCGGAGGCCAGAACGCCGCCGGCCATGGCCAGCACGTCTTTCAGATCCTGATTCCCCTGCAGTTCGTAGATGGCGGGCCGGCGCACCATGCCCGCCACAGCCACCTGCGGGCCTACTGGAGGAACCAGCACCGTATCGCCCGGCATGAGCCGCTTCAAGTCGGTGCGGACCCCATGCAAGAGAAAGTCGTACAGATCGATCTGCTGTACCAGCTCCTTGCCTCGATACTGCTTCAAGGTGCGCAGCGAGCCCCGGCTCGTCGGGCCTCCGGCCGCGTACAGTGCATTCACTGCAGTCGAGAGGGAACTGACATCGTAGGCGCCTGGACGCTGCACATCGCCGACCACATACACCCGCACGGTGCGAACCCGGCCCAGGGACAGTTCGACCCGCTCGTTCTGAAACTGTGTGCCCAGCGCCTTTTGAATCACGCTCTGAGCCTGCGCGATGGTGAGCCCGGAGACCGCCACCGTGCCGGCTTCCGGCAGCGCGATCTGCCCCTGCCGGTCGATCGTTCGAGTCAGCCGCGCGGACTGCCCGCCCCACATGTTCACGATGAGGTTGTCCCCGGGGCCAAGAACATAATCAGGCCCCACGGGCAGATCCATGGGCAACAGATTCATGTTGCCGGAACCGAACTCAAAGGCATCGCTGCCGAATCGCCGCAACCGGCCACCTGCCACAATCTCCTGAGCGTAGAGATCGCGCATCGAGGGCAAGTTTGGATAAGGCATCGGCGTAAGCCGCCGCAACTCGCTCGCCGGCTCCTCCAGGCGCTGCATAGATTGGGAGCCGCGGACGCCAGGCGAAAGAGAATACGGAGCATAGATTCCTTCTCCGGCTGTTCCTCGCCGCATTCCCGGCTGCTCCAACTGTTCGCGCTGCCATACCGGATTCCCGGAATACCGCCCCAAGCCTCCCCCCGAGCGCATGGCTGCCTGCCCCGCTGGCCCTTGAGGGTTTGCCGCATATTGCTGCCGCTGAGCCCCGCCATTCCACATCCCGGGCTGTTGCAGCTGCTGCTGCGCATCGACGGCATAGCCCTGGCGGACAAGCTCCGCCGAGATCTGATCGCGCAAGCTGGGGTCCTGCCGGATGCAGTTGTACACGCCGCTATCCGAAAGCGTGGCGGGATCCACGCCGTACTGCTGGCCGGCAAGGTTCTTGACCGACGACAGGAGATCCGGAGCCTGTTGAAGGATCTGAACAATCTCGGCGGCCGACATCGACGATTGGTTCGTATCCTGCGCTGAAAGGAACTGGCTCGACTCCTCATCACTCTGCACCGCTGGATCGAAGGGGTACTGGTCCCCCGTCTGCAGACCGTCCCCTCCCGAGCCGGGGAATCCAGCATAGGAGCCCTGTCCGCCCGAGGCCCCGGCATCTCCGCCCAGGTAGCACGCCTGGGATTGCCCCGGCGCCGGCGCCTGCTGCATTCCCGGTCCGGGGAGAGAGTCTTGCGCCGCTGCTCGCACCTGATATCCAGCGAATAGCAAGAGGGCGCAGAACAGCGCCGCTGGCATCGGCTGCCAAACCACGGTCAGGCTTGGCGCCCTGAAAGCACTCAACATTTTCTTCACCGGCTATTCCCTGTCAGCGGCCTGCCTGCGCAAGCATCTGTTGCTGATGCCATCGATCCAAACGTCAGAACAGTTCCTCATCGGATTCATCTGCTGCTCCGCGCGGCTCCGCCGCCGGAACCAGCGCTATTCCCGCCTTCAGCGATGCGAGTTCCGTGGTCAGCCTGGCCAGCTTCTGCTCCAGCTCTTTCACTTGCCTGAGCCGCGTGCGGACCACAGAAGCAGACATGTTCTCTCGATGAGCCCGATTTACCAAGCTGAAGATTGCGGTACGCGCCAGGTCCGAAATACAGCGTGCCCCGTTTTCGACGCAATACCTCTCCAGCGACGAATACTCTTCCTCGCTGAGTCGGACACCGATCGTGCGGGTGCGCGGGACGAATACGGCCACGGAAGGCCTCTGGTCTCACTCTAGCTTTGAGGTAAGTCACATCTTCGCTCCCCCTGTAACGTTCGAGTGACCAGAGCGGGGACCGAATTTCGCGTATAGCTTCGCTATGCTCGGTCCCAGAACGAAGGACCAAGAAAGCACGCTCCCATAGCCCCTCTCGCGCCGGCTGCAGCGCGGGTGGCAAAAGCTGCCCGGTGAGGAGTCTCACGCAAAGCTAGCTCTTCTTTGGAAAAGTGACTCCACAGTAACATGACCATTACTCAGAAGCAAGGGCAAAATGTGGAGCTAATATAAAACTTTCGCAAACGTTAACTCATCGAGCAGCAGGTATGTGATGTATCTCACTATCTGTTCCAAACCGGGACATGCGGGCCATCCCCCACTTACTGCCCGCTGGGATCGCGTGGCGTAGAACTTACTTGCTCAATGAAGGTATGTTCGTCGGGGCGAACCGATTGCCATCAGGTGCGGCTTAGGCGCGCATCCTGCCGTCGACGTGCCCGTTCTGGGAAAGCACCGCAAAAAAACTTGATCCTCGACGAGAATTCTGATGGACCGCAACCTCTCCTCTGCGCCCCTGGAAGCCGGGCTTGCCTGCTCCCGCCTACGCGGGAGCTTCGCTGAACTCCACTACCTGGTCTGGCTTTGTCTCGCTAGAGCCAGTTCGCGGCTGCCTCTCGCCTGTGCGCGGCAAGATCCTTACCTACTGGCTTGGCGAGAACCTCAATATCTTCGGCATCCAACTCCAGTGAAAAGCTCTGGCCGGTCGCCGAGAGCCCCATCACAAGTTTGCAGTGCTGACGAAGATCCGTCACGATCCCCTCTGCCCCTGCGAACACGCCCCGCAGCACACGCGCCCGTGTACCCACCGCAATCCCGCGGTGAGGTCGTAGAAGACATCCGCTCGCGAGACCCTCCCGAATGCGGGCGATCTCCACCTCGCCCACCGTGTCCCGCTCCGTTTCACCCAGCAGATGAACCACGCCCGGAATGCTGATCACCGAGATTCTCTGCTGCGGGGCAAAGCGGGCAAACACATATCCCGGAAAGAGCGGCCGCTCCAGGCTGACCACCCGATCGCTCCATCTCGATCGCTCCACGTAGAGCGGAAGATATTGCTCTACGGAACGCACCGTCAAATGCTCCACCACCCGCTTTTCGTGGTTGGTGATCACGTTCAGAACGCGCCACCGCAACTCGTGCGAATCCATCCGAATTCCCCTTCCCATCCAACACAGGCAAAAAATTGCGACTGGCCCCGCCTGTGGGCCCTGGTTTCGGGGAAAGTGCCTTCAACGAAAGATCTGTCGGGAAAAATCCGTTTCCGGAAAAGGGGTGGCATCCGGGGACGCCAGGTTGACGTGCTTCTGTCTTGGTTTTCAGTCCATTAAACCCCTACTCGTGAACTGGTAACGTGACCCTCATCACAAATGCGAGGTCAGATTGATGAATGCCGCGTCATCTGTTTAGCCAGCTATTTTGCTCTGCTCCGAATTGCCGTTAAGAATCGCACTCGTCTGAACCGCGACGGCCGGCCATAGAGCGGAGCTTCGTGCTTGCAGCCAGAGCCAGAGACGCAAAGCCCCGTCCTCGCTCGCTGCAAGACGTGAGGGCCGAACCGCTGCCTCCGTGAGAGGCAACGTGCCCGGCCCTCCAGTGGCAACTGCTTCCACTACCACTGCAAGCGGACTTCGGTTCTTCGCGCTGCAAACTCAGCGTAAGGCGCAATCACCAGGCGCTCGAATGATGCGGGAGTTGCCGTGTAGGCAAGCCGCACCGTCAACACATTTTCCTGTTTGCCGTCCGTGTGGAGATAGGGCTCGGGGAGATAGAAATCCTCCTGCGGTCCGATGGTGCGGTAGAAGCCGACGAACTTGCCATTCAGGTAGATCAGCGCATCGCGTTGCGAGGCAATCGCCAGCTTCCAGGGGCAGAACCACGCAGGGGTAGCGGGCGTGGTGAACCTTGCGCGGAACCACGTGTAAGCGGGAACGAAATCCACGGCCTGCGCCCCTGGCCCTACCGCCGCCTTGCGCCACGGAGTCGAAGAGAAGTCCGGGTTGACTGCCCTTCCATTCATCGCGGGCGACGCCATCTGAATTTGCGCTGAGGCAATCTGCCTCCGCTTCGCGCCGTCGCCAAGATCAATGCTGCGGATGCCTTTCATCTCGGCCATCGTGGGTCCGAAGTTGGGGCTGCTGAAGCACTCATAGGAGATCTCGAGAAGATTGGATCCTTTCTTTGCGCGTCCCGCGAGCGAGCAGCTAAGTGAGCGGTCGCGGCGCGAGAGCTCGGCAACCCGCGCGCCGTTCAGAAAGACCTGCTTGTGATCCTCCGTCAGCGTCTCAAGCGAAAGATTGGGTTCGCCGTTCCAATCGAACGCGGCGCGATACTTCACGTAGCTGTAAGGAAGCTGCCCGAGCCTTTGCAGCGGAACAAAATCCGTTGTGATCCATCGTCCCTGCGACAGATCGAAGGTCTCCACCCGGGATTCGCCCGTCGAGATCACGATCGGCTGTGCGGGCACCGCCGGTGTCTGGATGGAAATTGACGCCGTCCCTGAGCGCTGTTCCCTCTGCACCTGCACCGGCTTTCCGTCCACCGTGCACTGCATAACCGGCACGTGCTCCAGAAGCGTGAGCTCGTGGTCGCCGGGAGCATATTCCAGCGTCAGCGTTGTGCCGGCGGCGTCGCGCTGCTGACTGCGCAGCAGCACGCAATCGGTGATCAGCGGCGTCTCCACAGGCTCGTTGCCCTGGTCTTCCGCGAGCTGCGCGGACCAGGTGCGGTCGGCGAGGCTACGCGGCAGCGCCACGATCTGTAAATCGCCATGGATCAGCAGGTGCTTTTGCACCGCCTCCATCCGGAAGCCGAGCACCGCGCGCTGGTTTGCGGCATCGTAGCGCCGGTAGAGCAGTTCCCCTTCGACGGCCGGTGCTTCCTCTGCATGGAGCGCAATCTCCACCAGGCTCCCGGGATCGTCATACACCACCACATACGAACGCTGAGCGACGCGCCCCGTCATCAGAACCTCTGCCGTGCAGTAGAGAATCTTGGCACCTGGCAGCGTCAGGTTCACCGGCATCATCTTCATGCCGCGGCTCGCAATCGACAGCTTCCCCTCCAGCGGAATCTGTATGCTCTCACCGCCATCGGCAAGCTTCAGCGTGAAGGCCTGCGGCGCTTCCGCGGTTTCCCGCACAAACAGCACGCCGAAATCTCCGTTGCGGCGAAGGCTGGCGGACACATTGTGGTTGTCTGAGCTGACCCCGCCCGGAACCGATTGCGCGCGCGCCAGCAGCGGGCCGAACGTCTTCAGGAATGCGCCCAGCCGGTGCGCTGCATAGTACTTGTCCCACAGGCCGCCCGGCTCGCTCACCGGCGCAGCATAGTCGTAGGTGGTCGTCAGGTCGCGGGCCGCCCAATCGAAGTTGGTGCCGCCGTGCCCCATATACACGCTGAAGAAGGTGGTCGCCTGCTCGATCACCGTCTTGGCCAGCGCGTTGAACTGCGCGCCGCTCACCCCCACCTGGTCTACCGAGAGCAGGCCGCCGAAGTCGCTGAACCATCCGCCCTGGAGCTCCGCCACGCTGACCGGCGACATCGGCTCCTCCTTCCGCAGCTTCGCCAGCCCGGATTCCACTTCAGGCGAGATCTTCCAGCGCGGATAGAAGTCGCAGCTATCCATGATCTGCGCCATCACCGCATCGGAGTTCTCCCGCGCCTGCTTGCCCCAGTTGGTGAGGAGCGGAACGTCGATGCCATGGCTCCAGGCAGACTTCGCCAGCGCCGTCAGGTAATTCAGCTTGTTCTGATTGGGCAGCTTCCAGAAGTCATACTCGTTTTCAATCTGCACCAGAAGGATGGGACCGCCCTGGGTGATCAGGTTCTTCTGCACTACCGGCAGCACGTGCCCATACCAGTTCAGCGAGGTGCGGATGCTCTCCGGATCGTCGCTGCGCAGCGGAAATTGCCTTTCGATGATCCATTGGGGAAAGCCGCCGGCATCCCACTCCGCGCAGGCATACGGACCCACCCGGGCGACCATCCACAGACCGGCCTCGCGCACCGCCGCGATGAACTCCGCGAACGCGCTCATGTCCACCTGGCCTTCTACGGGCTCGTGGTAGTTCCAGAAGACGTAGGTCTCAATCGTGTTGAAGCCTGCCTGCTTGAGCTTGGTCAGACGGTCGCGCCACAGTTCCCGCGGAACCCGCGGGTAATGAACGCAGGCGCTGTAGAGAAACCTGTCCCGGCCCCGCACCGTGAAACACTGCGCGTCGTAGCGAATGATCTCCGGCTTCGCAAACCGGGGCTTCCCCGCGGGCGGCGAAGCCATCGATTCGGCTGCGGCGGCCAGCGGCGTCAGCCGCAATCCGTTCAAGCTGGCATAAGAAGACACGACAGAAATCCCCTGCAACAGCCGCCTGCGCGAGATCGACACGGTTCAACTCCTTCGAGGCCCGAAATTCAAAACGACTCCAAGAGTTTAGCCGAGACCCATCGCCGGGCGGCGCTGTCCCCCCTCGCCGCTCCCCTCCGCACGCCCGCATCGGAGCAACAAAGCCCCTCTTCAATCTGCTGATTAGAGGCTACTTAGGCAGAAGACGAGCCCGGCTGCGGGCGCCATCCGCCCCCTCGCCCCTGCACCAAATCCGAACCTGGTGTAGAATGAAATAGATCGAAGAATCCGATCTGGTTTTCTTTGCTTGTTCCGCTTACCCGCCTGACTCGCAATTAACTCCAAATTGAGTTCAGCGGTACATCTATTCAAGGAACAAGTGCAATGGAACAGGGAACAGTGAAGTGGTTTAATGACGCGAAGGGTTTCGGCTTTCTGAGCCGGGCCAACGGCGAGGATGTCTTCGTGCATTTCTCGGCGATTCAGAGCGCCGGATTCAAGAGCCTTCAGGAAGGCCAGGCCGTGACCTTCGACGTCGTCCGCGGCCCCAAGGGCTTCCAGGCGGAAAACGTCCGCGTCGCCTAAGAAACAAGCAAAAACTCGCAACAGGGCGGTCCTCGGGACCGCCCTGTTGCTTTTTCAGCAGGCTCCTTTGCAGCGGTACTCCCCTCGCTCACCGCTTCCTGAAATCACCGCTCCGGGAGAAAGAAGGCTTTGCCGTGAGTTCCAAACCCCAATTCTCTCCGCTCTGCGATGTGCACCACGCCACCATGCGCCACGTGATGCTGGAAGAGGACTCTGAAGACGTCCGCTCCTGCTACGCCTGTGAGCGGCGCGATTGCACGCGCGTCTTCCGCGACTCCAATGGTTATTCGGATCGCATCGAGGGCATCTTCGATGACTCAAGAGGCTTCACGCAAGGCTGTCCCCGCTGCGGATCAGCGCTCTATCTCGCAGCGGTGAATCACTCCCGCAAGACCGAGACCTGGGAGTGTCCGCAGACTGGCTGCGACTTCTCCGAAGACTTTCCCTCCCCGGCCGCGCGATAGCCCCAATTCCCGCAAAACTGCGAAAGACCCGCCCCGGCGGCCCTCTCAGACGCGTCGCGAGGGCGGGGTGTCGGCAGTTTTAGCGGCTGGCCGCTCTGGGCTGCGGCTGGCTGGTCGTGGCGCAGGTGGCGTCCTTCATCCCCATGGCCCGGAAGATCACCATCGCCGGGCACCAGTTGGTGAAGGCCGACTGCAGCAGGTTCAGGCCCACAAAGGCCGTCAGCCACAGCCAGTAGGGGGAGACGTAGTAGGCCAGGGCCAACGAGATCAAAGTCACGAGGCCGGCGGCGAGGCGAAGAGCGCGTTCAACAGTCATCAGGGTTCTCCTTAGAAGTGCGAGGGTTCACAAACTTCAGGTTTCACTTCCTGCTTGGCGTGGATCATGTAATAGAGCACCGGGATCGTCGGCCAGGAAAGGAAGGTAGAGGCAATGGCGCCCGCCATCAGCGAGACCGCCAGCCCCTGGAAGATCGGATCGCTGAGGATCACGCTCGCGCCCACCACCACCGCCGCCGCGGTCAGCAGCATGGGCCGGAAGCGGATGGCGCCGGCGTCGATCACGGCGTCGGCCAGCGGCGCCCCCTGCCTGCGCCGCAGCTCAATGAAATCCACCAGGATGATCGAGTTGCGCACGATGATGCCGGCGCCGGCGATAAAGCCGATCATCGACGTCGCCGTGAAGAACGCCCCCAGCATGGCGTGCGCGGGCAGGATGCCAACCAGCGTGAGCGGAATCGGCGCCATAATGATGAGCGGCACCGCAAACGAGCGGAACCATCCCACCACCAGGATGTAGATCAACACCAGAACCGCCGCGAAGGCGATGCCAAGATCGCGGAAGACTTCAATGGTGATCTGCCACTCGCCGTCCCACTTCATCGAGTAGTGATTGGTGTACTTGGGCTGCTCGGCGTTGTAGCGCTGCAGGACGTAACCCGCCGGCAGGCGCAGGTGGTCGAGCTTCTCGTTCATCTTCAGGATGGCGTACACCGGGCTCTCTTCGGCTCCGGCCACGTCACCCGTCACATAGACCACCCGCTTCAGATTCTTGTGATAGATGCTCTGCGGAATCGTCGTGCGCCGCATGTCCACCAGCTCGCGCAGCGACACCATCCCCCCGTTCGCCCCGGGCAGCTTGATGTTTTCCAGCCCCTGCTCCGACGACCGGTCGGCGCGATCGATCTGCACCTCCAGCGGAACCGGCTCGCGTGCGTTCTGCGCGTGCAGTAGGCCCACATCCATGCCGGAGGTCGCCAGCGACAACGCATGCGCCACCTGCGCGACCGCAATGCCGTGCTGCGCCGCCTTCACCTGGTCCACGCTGATCACCAGCCGCGGCTGCGGATCGTCCACATACCAGTCCGTGTCCACCACGCCGGGCGTGTCATGGAAGATGGACTTGATCTGCTGCGCCACCTGAATCTGTCCGTTGAGATCGGGACCGTAAATCTCCGCCACCAGCGTTTGCAGCACCGGCGGTCCGGGCGGCACCTCGGTGACCTGAATGCGCGCGCCGTACTGGTTGGCGATATCGTCCAGCAGCGGCCGCAGCTTTTTGGCGATCTCGTGGCTTTGCAGGTTGCGCTCTTTGGCCGGCAGCAGGTTCACCGCGATATCCGCCTGGTTGGGCTGCTGGCGCATGTAGTAGTGGCGCACCAGCCCGTTGAAGTTGTACGGCCCGGAGGTGCCCGCGTACTCCTGATAATTGAGCACTTCGGGCTGGCTCTGGAGCACCGCTCCCATCGCCTGGGTCACGCGCAGCGTCTCTTCAAGCGGCGTGCCTTCGGGCATATTCACGATCACCTGGAGCTCGCTCTTGTTGTCGAACGGCAGCATCTTCACCCGCACCAGCTTGAGCGGAACCAGCGCCACTGAAATCAGCAGCAGCACGATCACGCCCACGAAGAAGAAGAACCGGTTGCGGCCCGAGCTGATGAGCGGCGTCATCACCCGGCGGTAAATCCGTGTGCGCCAGTTCTCGTGCTCCGGCTCCAGCAGGTGCGCGCCTTCGATGTGGCGGCCCAGCAGGCGCATGGCGGCCCACGGCGACACCACAAAGGCCACGATCAGAGAGAACAGCATGGCCGCCGAGGAGCCCACCGGAATGGGCCGCATGTACGGCCCCATCAGCCCGCGCACAAAGGCCATGGGCAGCACCGCCGCCAGCACCGTGAAGGTGGCCAGAATGGTGGGATTGCCCACCTCGGCCACCGCCTCCACCGTAATGTCGCTGCACGACCGGCCCTTGTTCTCCGGCAGCCGGTAGTGACGCACGATGTTCTCGACCACCACAATCGCGTCGTCCACCAGGATGCCGATGGAGAAGATCAGCGCGAACAGCGTGACGCGGTTGATCGTGTAGCCGAGGAAGTAGAAGACCGCCATGGTGAGCGCCAGCGTCACCGGAATGGCGACCAGCACCACGCCCGACTCCCGCCAGCCCAGGAACAGCGCGATCAGCACCGTAACCGAGAGCGTCGCCAGCAGCAGGTGAAACAGCAGCTCGTTCGATTTATCTTTGGCCGTCTCGCCGTAGTTGCGCGTCACCGTCACATGCACGTCGTTGGGCAGCGTATTGCCCTTCATGTGATCCACGCTGGCCAGCACCGCGTTGGCGATATCCGTGGCGTTGGTGCCCTTCAGCTTGGCAACCGTGATGGTGGCCGCGGGATACTGCTGCGGAACCCCATGCGGGCCCACATCGTTGTTGGTGGTGCCGAACAGCACATAATTCGACGGCTCGGCGGGACCGTCCACGATCTTGTCGGCCACGTCGCGCAGATACACGGGCTGCCCGTGATCCACGCTCACCACCACCGATTGCAGGTCCTTGGTGCTGGTGAACAGATTCCCGGCGTCGACGCTGATTTCCTGGTTGTTCTGGGCAAAGCTGCCCGCCTGCACGCGCGCATTGGCCGCTTGCAGATCGCCCACGATGGCCATGGGCGACAGATTGTAGGCATTCAGCTTCGCGGTGTTCAGCACCACGCGCATGGTGCGCGGCAGACCGCCAATGACGCTGGTCTCCGACACGTTCGGAATTTGCTCGATGTGGTGCTGCACCTCGTCGGCGATGGCGCGAAGCTGATAGGACCCGTAGTTCTTGCCCCACAGCGTCAGCGTCAGAATCGGCACATCGTCAATCGAGCGCGCCTTGATCATGGGCCGCGAAGCGCCCGGCGGCAGCACGCCGAAGTTGGAATAAATCTTGCTGTAGACCCGGATCAGCGCCTCTTCCTGTGGCGTACCCACCAGGAACCGGACGATCACCAGGCTCTGTCCCTGGCTGGAGGTGGAGTAGACGTACTCCACGCCGGAGATCTGGTGTACCAGGCTCTCGATCGGCGCCGAGACCCGCTTTTCCACCTCCGCCGGCGAGGCGCCCGGCATCGCCGTCACGATGTCCAGCATCGGCACCAGGATCTGCGGATCCTCTTCGCGCGGAATCACCACCGTGGCGAAGATGCCGATGGCCATCGCCGTGATCACGAACAGCGGCGTCAGCTTCGAATTGAGAAATGCCTTGGCCAGTCTCCCGGCCAGGCCGAGGTGCTGCTCGGGGACCTGCGTCATGGCTGCACCTCAATTCGCCGGCCGGCGAGATCGCGGTCTGCGGGGGCATTGACCACGCGCTCGCCGGCGGCGAGCCCGGAAAGTACTTCAACCTGGTTGCCATGCACCGGCCCGAGAGTGACATAGCGAAGCTGGGCGATGTTGTTCGCGTCGAGCACATAGGCATAGTCGAGCGAGCCGCGCTGCGCAATCGCGGAGCTGTCGATCAGCACCGCCTGATGCGTGCCGGTGGGGATCGCCGTGGTGCCGTACATCCCCGCGCGCAGTTGCCGCGAGGCGGGAAGATCGATCTTGACGGTAAAGCTGTGGCTGCTCGGGTCAGCCGCGGGCACAATCTCCTCCACCACTCCATTCAGCGGCGCGGACATCCCCGTCACCGACACCGGCACCTTCATGCCCAGGCGCACATTGCCGATCGCCGATTCATCCACCGTCGTCTCCAGTTGCAGCGGCCCGTTGCGGTCGATCTGCAACAGCGGCACGCCGGGCGCGGCCATCGCGCCGGGATCCACCATGCGCGCCGTCACCACGCCCGCGAAGGGCGACAGGATGCGCGTGTACGAAAGCATGGTGCCGGCGCCGGTCGCCTGGGCCCGGGCCGCTTCCACCTGGGCGCGGGCGGCGGCAAGCTGCGCGGCCGCGGCCTCGGAGCGCCGCGACACCACATCCATCTCCTGCGGGCTGACGCTCTTTTCCGCTTCCAGTTGCTTGTAGCGCGCCAGCGTGCTGGCGGCCAGCGTGGCTTGGCTTTGGGCCGCGGCCTGCTCCTGCTGCGCGGCCACCACCGCGGCCTGCGCCTGGGCCGACGACGCGCTCAGCGCGGCGCCATCGAGCACCACCAGCGCCTGGCCGGGCCGGACTGTATCGCCGGCATGCACCGTCACCTGCTCCACCCGGCCCATCACTTGCGCGGACAGCGTTGCGGTTTCGCGGGCATGTACCGTGCCGGTGGCATTCAGCAGCGTCGGCGCCTGCTCCTGCTGCGCCTGCACCACCTGCGCGGAGACGGTTTCGGGCGTCGGGTTCTGCGCGGGCGGGGCGCTCTGGCAGCCGGCGCCGGCCAGAACGAGGGCGGAACCAAAGATACCGAGGCCAAGTCGATTCAGTGCGGGTCGATTCATTGCAGATCCTCCGCTGCGCCGGGGGTCAGGAGCCCTTCCGCGAACAGCAATTGCGCATAAGCAGTGGCGTTGCCGTAGACGGCGCGCCAGTAGTTGGATTGGCTGGCCCGGTTGGCATCCTCGGCGCGCAGCAGATCGGTGATGGTGGCCAGCCCCGCGGTATAGCGGTTGCGGATGATGCGCAGGTTCTCGGCGGCCTGGCTCATCGCCGCCCGCGCGGTCGCCACCTGCAGCTCGGCGGTCTGGCGCTGAATGTGCGCGCGGCTCACATCCAGCCGCAGTTGCTGCCGCGCCTGTTCGAGCTGGGCATTGGCCTTCAGCTCGCCGGCCCGCTCGCGGGCCAGTTGATCGCGCTTGCCGATGGGCAGAATATCCAGGTTGAGCTGCACGCCGGCCACCCAGTTATTGCCCCCCGCTCCGGCGAAAGTGGGCCGGTCCTGCTCCCAATTGCCGTAGGCGCTGATCTGCGGACCGAACGCGGAACGCGCCGCCGCCACCGCCATCTTCTGCGCCTGCGTCGCCTCCCCCATCGCCTTCAGGTCGGGACGATTCTTGGCCGCGTCGGCCAGCTCCTGGTCCAGCGTGCTGTCGGGAAAATTGCGCGCCTGGATCGGCGCCAGCGCCGTCTGCGGCAGGTCCTGGACCCCCATGGCCAGGCGCAGGTCCGCCCAAGCCAGCTCCAGATTGCCCTGCGCCGCGATCAGCTCCTGCTTGCGCGCGGCCACGTTCACCTCGGCCGCCATGCGGTCGGAATCCACCGCCAGCCCGGCTTTCACGTGCTGGCTCACATCGTTCAGCAGCGCCTGCGCCGTCTGCTGCTCGTGCTGCGCCACTTCCAGCGCCCGCTCCGCGTACAGAACCGACTGGTAGGCGCTCACCACCCCGATCACAATTTGCTGGTTGGCCGCATCCGAGGCCGAGGCCGCGCTCTTGCGGAACAGATCGGCGCGGTGAATCTGGCGCTGCGTCTGGAAGCTGTCAAACGCCATCCACGAGCCCTTGAAGCGGGTCACAAAGTCGCCGATCGGCTGCGGCCGGTTGAGCGCGTTCAACGCAAAGTTCGCCTGCGTGAACTGCTGCTGGCGCAGCCGCGAACCGAAGACATACACCGGATCGTTGCCGCGCGAGATGTCTTCGGTAAAGCCAAGCAGCGGCAGATACGCGGTGCGGGCCTGCTTGGCCGCCGCGTTGGCGGCGTCCTGGTCGGCCTTGGCCACGGCAGCCGCCGGATTCTTGCCCAGCGCCTGGTCGATGGCCTGGCGCAGCGTCAGCGGTGGCGGCGGAGACTGTGCCGCCGCACTGGAGGCGGCGACGGCGAGCACAACAGATGTGACGAGACAACCGAAGGACTTCATCATTCCCGTTCCCTTTGGGGGCATTCACGGGAACAGATACCTGCCGGCGCAGAATCGTTACAAATTGAGCACAGATTCTTTCCCCGAAATCCCAAAACGGTCTGAGAAAGCAGGAAGAAGCGGCACCGAGCGGATGCGGTGGCCGGACCGGGGGGGAGGGGGTAGGCGGGCTAGATTCTAGTTAACTCTCTTGTGCATCAACAGGTTGTCTCGTTTTTTGCGGTGTTTTTTGCGTGAACTTCGGGGATTTTATGGGGGCGTTCGTGCGCATTTGGGGGGCAGAAACCGAGCCTGCCTTCCGCCCGCGTGGAGAGGCTTGGTGCAGTATGCCGAAGAGTTGGAAATGGCTCGCAAGCCGGGCCTGCGTTTCGCACCCGCCCGATCCAGCTTCGGGAAGGCCGGCGGCAGGGCAGAGCGCATCGGTAGCCTTCCGGGGGAGTGCGTTCGCCCCGGGCGCCCGCGGGCCCATCTGCGTTGGCACCCAGGAGGGTTGGGTCAACGGGCCGCGTGAGAACCAGGCTACCTGCCCGCGGCAGAGTTAGGGCTGTGGCCCGCTCATCGCGAGGAGGAAACCGCGATGAACGGGCCACAGCCCTGAGTGCCTAGTGCCCGCTTTGGCGATGGATGAGTGGGCCGCCTGCCCGAAGGCGCGAGCGGAAGGGGAAGCCCTGGGGCAGGCCTGCAAAAACAAGGGGGGAAGCTCGCGGCCCGCAGGGTTCCGAACCCGGCAGGTGGTCCCTGGACCTAAGCCAAGGTATCGTTCCTCATCTCCTCGATGAGGGCATTGGCGATGCGCCGCCCGCCACAGCCCTGCGTGATGAGTGCCAGTTGTGAAACCGATGAGTGGGCCACCTGCCCCCCAATGTCACAGTTAATGCTCGGTCCCATGCTGCTGGAGTGCCTTCGCATACCAAATGCTTACTTGAGCAATCGCCAAGCAGAACTCGGGAAACATCCCATTTGAATCGGGGGAAGATATGCTGGAAGCCAACTCAAGCGCTTCTTTTTCAGTCAGCCCCGCATCAAGAACCCGCTCTTCGATCGCCGCGCTCCTAAGTTCACAAAGGGCGGGATGATCTAGCCTTAGAATCTCGATCGAACTCGCTGCGGCTGCATCACCCACGGCTGCGGCGCCTACGGAGCCATCTGTCGCGTATTGGAATCTCTCCTCCACGTCCACGCTTAGCGGCGAAACGAAGTTAGCATCGTAGATGTGTGTCCCACCCTTCTGCTGGGCACCATATGGGAACTTGGGACTCCACTCCGGGGGAGGCTTCACCCCTGGAAAACAGGCCAGCATGTTCCCGTAGTCAAGATCGCGGTCATGATCTTGATTTTGCGGGACTATATGCTCAATGTGGCAATCCTCAACGGTCTCTATCCGCTGCATTGTGTACGCACAAATGTATCCTTGTTCACGTAACATCTGTTCCCTGATTGCCCGGGTTTCAGTTGCGTGAAGTGCATCATAGACTAAGTTCTCCGGAACGGCTCGGTTATCCTCTTTCCACATGCGAAGAGCGTCTGGCTCTTCCCCCCTTTTGATTCGCTTCATTTAGCCTTCCCCCCGAGCCGGTCTATTCGGGCGGAAAGGCGGACTAGCTCTGGATGGGTGCCACGGATCTCTTGGCGAATCCGGCTCACGACAGCCTTTGCTTCATCGAGCTTGAGACTGGAGATCAACCGCTCGACCTCCTTGAACTCGCGCTCGATCCCTTCATCACGCTTGTCTGCGCTCATCACATGGTCCAGGATCCAATTTGAGTCCATTCCAAAAGATTGCACAGCGTTTTGCGGCGCGTGGCCTCCCAAGCGAATGATCTCCCGAGGCTCCGCTTCCCCGATGAGTTGTGGTGAGTGCGTCGTGGCGATAAATTGTATCTTCGGGAAAGTTCTCTTTAGGTCCTGAATCACGCGTCTCTGCCACCTTGGGTGCAAATGGAGGTCCAATTCGTCAACGGTCACAATTCCCGGCGTCTCTTCGAGCACCCTCTCGTTAAATCC
>JAJZCY010000282.1 GCA_021828835.1 Acidobacteriota bacterium
CGCTGAGCCCTGGCGGTGATGCGTTTCCGGCGCGATCTGAGTCCCCCGGCCGGCACACCGGCTCCCGAATGCGCATCTACTTCTACCGGAAGTCTGGAGGGCGATCTTCGGCATGGGCAAGGCTACTCTCACCCTGATGGCGTTGCTGTTTTGCCTGACCGTTGCGCAGGCGCGCGCGCAGAGCCGCATGGAAGCCGGCCTGCTGCTCGATTATCTGAACGTCTCCCAGACCCAGACCCCCAACTTCGGTCTGGGCGCACGGTTTGGGTACCGCGTTCATAGCCACGTCATGCTGGAAGGCGAGTTGGCCTACGACTACGGGGTCAATTTCAACGAGCTATACGTCAATGTCGCCAGCGGCAAAGTGGCCGCCATTGGGCGCACCTCCATCGGCGTGACCGATGGCCTGTTCGGACCGATGCTGGAGCCGGCGCACCGCCATTTTCGTCCCTTCGTCACGCTCAAGGGCGGCTTCATCGATTTCCGCCTGAGCCCCAGCCTGCTGCCCTATAGCTCGGTGGCCAGCTCGGTCTTTGGCATCCGCAGCTCCACCCTCAACGCGGCTCTCTATCCCGGCGGCGGCGCGGAAGCCAGCCTCGGCCCGGTGGGACTGCGCCTGGAGTTTGGCGACCTGGTTTATTTCAACAACGGTGGCCACAACAACCTGCGCATCACCTTCGGCCCCCTCATCCGCTTTTGAGCGTGCAAGCTGACCAAGCCGCTCAACCTTGCTTTTCTCTCCTGTGCCGCCCTACCTGCGCGGACAGTTGCAACAGCGCCTCGTCGTCCTCCCGGGCTGCCGCGATCTGGGCGCCGCCGGCGGAGCAGGGAATTGTCACGCAGGGAACACCGGCCAGGCTGAAAGGTGTGGTGTAGCGCAGCAGCCGTTTGCGCATGGCATCGCCCTCCGCGCTTTTGGCGGCTGCCACTGTGATCCGGGAGATGGGGGCGCAGGGCAGCATCACCAGCTCGTGCCTGGCAAAGAGTTCATCGATGCGGCCGCGAAACTCCGCATGGCGGCGGCGCAGCTTCGCGATCTGCTCCGGGGTGAAGCTCGCGCCCCACTTCAGCCGGTCGCGGATCAGCGGCTGAAAGTGGTCGAACAGGCCAGCGTGCAGTTTGGCCGCCTCGGATGCCTGAATGGGCGCGAAGATGTCCATCGACTCGGCCCACCAGCCGACGTCCACCGCACGGCCTTCCAATCCAAGCTTCTCTAGTTCGCGGACCGAGGCATGAAAGCAGGCAGCCACCTCCGGCTCGCAGTCGTCCAGGAATGAATCGCTGACGTACGCGAACTGCGTAAAGCTCCGCGCCGGCTTCTTCTCCGCGGGCGCAAACGGGATGTTGAGCAGCGGCGCGTCTTCCAGGTCGCGGAAGAGCCAGCCCAGGGTGTCGAAGCTCTCGGCGAGATGCAATCCGCCGCGCCAGTCCCCGCGCCCCAGGGAGGCGCGATAGCCCGCCAGACCACATAGCGCCGCGGGCACTCGCACCGAACCGCCGGTATCTGTGCCGATGGACGCCACCGCAGAGCCCTCCATTACGCTGGCCGCCGGGCCGCTGGATGAGCCGCCAGTGAGCGCGTCAGTTGTGCCCGGCTGGATACAGTCGCCGAACTCCGGGTTCTCGCCGGTGATGCCGTAGGCCAGCGGGTGCAGGTGCGCCTTGCCAATCAGCACCGCGCCCAGAGCTCGCAGTTGCTCAATCATCCAGGAGTCTCGCTGGGCGATGCCGTTGCGCTCGCGGTAAAACTCGATGCCCGCGGTGGTCGGCGCGCCGGCCAGATCGAAGCAGTCTTTCACCGCAATTGGAACGCCCCACAGCGCAGCTCGCCCGTCGCCGAACGGCCCGCCCGTGCCGCGCGGCATGGCCTCTGCTCGCTGGGCCTCCTTGCGTGTCCAGTCGGTCTCCTGCCAGAGGTAGGTGTTGCGGCCGGGATTGCCATTCGAGCGCGCCAGCGCCTCCTCTGCGACTTGGGAGGGGCGCAAACGTCCGTCGGCAAACGCGCGGCGCAGTTCATGCAGGTTCCAGGGCTCGTTGTGCATACTGAGAGATTGTAGGCCAGCGGCATCACCGGACCGGGTCGGCGGCGTTTTCGGATGCGTTCGGCGCTCCGGTACAATCAAGCCTTCATCGATTGGAGTAACTGCTTCCCCCATGTCCGCTCCGCCGCAGATGGAAAGCTCCGGTTCAACCACGATCGCGCACCGGCGCAAGACTCTGCCGCGGCGTCGCTGGCGCATTGCCTGGTTGCTCGGCCTGGGCGTGCTGATCAACTTCCTCGACCGCGTCAACTTGTCGGTCTCGCACGACGCGCTCTTTACGGCCTTTGGGGTGAGCGATGTCGTCTTTGGCTATTTGTCGAGCGCTTACAACCTCACTTACGCGTCGCTGCAACTGCCGATCGGAGTGATTCTGGACAAGCTGGGCGTGAAGAAGGTGGGCTGCATCAGCACGTTGTTGTGGAGCTGCGCGTCGTTCGGCGGAGCCATTACGCCCACGCTGGGCGGCATGTTCGGCGCGCGATTCCTGCTGGGCGTAGGTGAGGCGCCCAGCTTTCCGGGAAATGCGAAAGCCGTCGGCCTGTGGTTTCCTCCGCATGAGCGCAGCTTCGCCACCTCCTTGTTTGACGCCGCCGCCAAGCTCGCCTCCGTCATTGGCATTCCGCTGATGGGCTTTGTGCTGATCCGCTTCGGCTGGCGCTGGAGCTTTGGGCTGACCGGCTTGCTGAGCTTTGCTTACTTCCTGCTCTTCTGGCGCGTGTACCGCGATCCGGCCGACGATCCGGATCTGAGCCCGGAAGAGCGCGCCTATATCGATGCAGGCGAAGGCGAACAAAGCGAAGATGAGCGTCCTGCCGGCCCCGCGCGCTCCCTCTTTTACCTGATCGCGCAGCGCAAGGTCATCGGACTGGTACTCGGCTACGGCGCTTACAACTACCTGTTCTTCCTGCTGCTCACCTGGCTGCCGACCTACATCTCTTCGGCCCTGCACATCGACCTGATGCACTCGTTCCTCTACACCAGCGTGCCCTGGATGATCGCCACCTGCACGGACCTGTTTCTCGGGGGACTGCTGGTCGATTGGCTCATCCGCCGCGGCGCGAGCGCCAACCGCGTGCGGCGCATTGTGCTGATCGGAGGGACGACCTTCGGCCTGGGCATCTTCGGCGCTGCGCATGCTACTACGGCCGGCCAGGCGCTGCTGTGGGTCAGCATCGCGATTAGCGGGCTTGCCGCGGCCGCTCCGGTGGCCTGGTCTCTCCCATCGCTCATCACTTCGCGCAACAACGTGGGCAAAGTCGGCGGCATCATCAACTTTTCCGGCCAGGTCTCCGGCATTACCGCCCAGATCCTCACCGGCTACATCGTTGAGGACCTGCACTCCTATGCATGGGTTTTCATTGTGCCGGTGATCTATCTGGCCATCGGCATCCTCGGCTATCTCTTCCTGCTCGGACGCATTGAGCTCACCCCCGCGATGGAGTAGGACAGGAAAGTGGGTCTGTCGCATCCCTCCGGGTCTGCGCAGCGTCTAACGTCCGTCGGGACAGCCGTGACTGATCTGGTGCGCGCCACCAAATTTCCTCCGGCTGTACCATGGAAGCAGCACAATCATTGCAGTAGGAGTACCGGTGCCTCGGATTCACTTTCAACAGCAGCTCGCCGAGCTGAAAGACAAGCTTTTGGCCATGGCTGCGCTCGCCCAGCAGTCCGTGGACTCCGCGGTGGAGGCCTACCTGCGCCGCGATAAGGGCCTGTGTAAATTCGTCAAGCAAAACGAGCGGGCCATCGACACCGCGCAGCGCGAGCTGGACGAGATGGCCTATGAGCTATTGGCCAAGGAGCAGCCGATGGCCATCGATCTGCGCTTCACCATGGCCGTGATCAAGATCAACGCCGATCTGGAGCGCATTGGTGATCAGGCCATGGGGATCGTGCGCCGCACCAAAGAGACCCTCGACGAGCCCGCCGTGGAACTGCCGGTGGATTTTGCCGCGATGGGCGAATCTACCGGGCGCATGATCCGCTCCGCGGTGCAGGCACTGCTCGAAGGCGACGCCCGCCTGGCAGAATCCATCCGCGACATGGACGACGAGGTCGATCGCATGAACCGGGCGGCCCATACCGATCTGCTCAAGCTCATTCAGGAGAAGCCTGAACTCACGCGGCAGGCAATGAACGGCATCTTGATTGCGAAGCACCTGGAGCGCATCGCCGACCACGCCTCGAACATCGCCACCGACGTGATCTTCTGGATCCGCGGCGCCGATCTGCGCCATCAGCTCAGCATGTCCATGTAAAGACAGGCAAGGCCCCGGTGGGGTGCGGGGCCTTTGTTTCTTCTTCTGCACTGGCCTTTGCTGCCTGCCGGCGAAAAGGCAAGTCCGGAGCTCAGCCTCAATTTCCGGAGGCTGAGCTCTTGCGGTCGTTTGATCGCGCGCGCTCTTGTTGATTCTGCCAGTTTTTCATGTACACGCCGCAGACCTTCCGCCGCAGCCCCAGGGCAATCGCATGAACATCATTTGAGTCCGAGGAGTTCGGCGCGATAGTTGTCGGAAGTGGCGGCGATGAGTCTTCGGGCTTTGACGCCGCCTTTGCGTTTGATCGGATCGAGGCGTATGAGGTT
>JAJZCY010000025.1 GCA_021828835.1 Acidobacteriota bacterium
TGGTCAATTTCTCTCTTTCCTCGGCAGTCACATTCAGGGGCTTAGTGGGACGTCCAACAGGCATACCTGAGTATGAACCACATCTCAGACATACTCAACGTATTTCTAACTCAGGACACTAGCATTTTCAGAGTTCATCCATAGCTGCATCGCAATGGGAGCGCCCTGGGGGCAGAGCAATCCCCGGGTAGCTGGCTCTCCGTCTTTTTCGCCCCCTCACGTTATAATCGGGTCATGCAGCAGCTCTCCCGGATCGCCGCTCCTCTTGCGTGTGCCTGCGCGGCCGCGGCTGCGGCGGCTCCCGCCGCTTAGAATCCGTACCACCTCATCTCAATCCAGCGCACAGCCAGAATTGCCAGGGTTCCAGCACTTGGTTCCCCGACGCCTTGTTCCCTGGTTCCCTTGGTCCCTGCACCTTACACTGGAGTCACCATGGAAGAGTTTTCCCGCATTCAGCGCCTGCCCGCTTACGTCTTCAACATCACCGGCGAGATGAAGATGGCCGCCCGCCGCCGCGGCGAGGACATCATCGACTTCGGCATGGGCAATCCGGACGGCGCCACCCCCAAACACATCGTCGACAAGATGATCGAGGCCGCGCAGAAGCCCACCACGCACCGCTATTCGGTAAGCCGCGGCCTGCCCCGCCTGCGCAAGGCGGTGTGCAACTGGTACAAGACGCGCTACGACGTCGATCTCGATCCCGAATCCGAGGCCATCGTCACCATCGGCTCCAAGGAGGGCATCGCCCACCTCTGCCTGGCCATTCTCGACTCGCGCGACACCGTGCTGGTGCCCAACCCCAGCTACCCCATCCATATCTATGGCCCGGTGATCGCCGGCTCGCACATCGTCAGCGTCCCGGTCCACAACCAGGAAGCCTTCCTGGCTCAGCTCGAGGAACTGATCCCGCGCATGACCCCGCGCCCCAAGGCGCTGATCGTCAACTTCCCCTCCAACCCGACCACTGAATGCGTAGGGCTTCCCTTCCTCGCGCGGCTGGTGGAACTGGCCCGCGAGTACGGCTTCTGGCTGATCCACGACATCGCCTACGCAGATATCGCCTTCGACGGCTACAAGCCGCCCAGCGTGATGCAGGTGCCAGGCGCCAAAGATGTGGCCGTTGAGTTCTTCACCCTCTCCAAGAGCTACAACATGCCTGGCTGGCGCGTGGGCTTCATGGTCGGCAACCAGAAGCTGGTGGCTGCGCTGGCCCGGCTCAAGAGCTACTTCGACTACGGCACCTTCACGCCGATCCAGGTGGCTTCCATCGCCGCCCTGGAAGGCCCGCAGGACTGTGTGCGCGAGATCTGCCAGATCTACCAGAACCGCCGCGACGTGCTCATCGATGGCCTGAATCGCGCCGGTTGGCAGGTGGCGAGCCCCAAGGCGACGATGTTCGTGTGGGCGCAGATTCCGGAGCAGTACCGGAGCCTCGGCTCCCTGGAGTTCTCCAAGCGGCTGCTGATCGACGCCAAGGTAGCGGTGAGTCCCGGCATCGGCTTCGGCGAGCACGGTGACCAGCATGTGCGTTTCGCATTGATCGAAAACGAGGAACGGACACGGCAGGCCATCCGCGGCATCAAGCAGATGTTCGCGAAGGGGCTGGTGTCGGCGTAGGGCAACCGATTTCATTGCGCAGGATGATTAACTCTTCTCCGGGAAAATCCGGCGGAAGGTTCTCCGCAGCGCGGAACGGCCCCTTGCGTATCAGCTTCGTCCTGAGATCGGCGAAGAGCAACCGTTCCGGACGCAGCAAAAGGGGCGGCGGGCTGCGCCTTCGTCCGCAGCCCGCCGCCTCAGATCCAACTCACAGATCTCAGTTCTCCGCCGCCACGGCGTTCGACAGCGTGCCCAGGCCTTCAATGCTCACCTCGACCCGGTCGCCGGGCTTCAGCGGGCCCACTCCGGAGGGCGTTCCGGTCAGGACCACGTCCCCGGGTTCCAGAGTCATGGCCCGCGTGATCGCCTCCAGCAAGACGGGGACATCGAAGATGAAATCCTTCGTCGTGCCCTGCTGGCGCAACTCGCCGTTGAGGCGCGTCTCCAGCGTCACGCCGGCTTCAAGGTTGAGTTCGTCGCTCACCACCGGGCCCATGGGGCAGAAGGTGTCAAAGCCCTTGGCGCGCGCCCACTGCGCTTCCTTCTTCTGGAAGTCGCGCGAGGAGATATCGTTGGCCAGTGTGAAGCCCCGGAGCACCGTGCGCCAATCGCCATCAGCCCTCAGATTGCGGACCCGCTTGCCGATCACCAGCACCAGTTCGCCCTCAAAGTCGACGCGCTCGCAGATGCTGGGCAGCAGCACCGTTCCACCCGGCGACAGCAGCGAGGAGAGCGGCTTGAAGAAGAGCATCGGCTGGGTGGGCACGTCGTTGCCCAGCTCCTTGATGTGATCGTGGTAGTTGCGGCCCACGCAGACGATCTTGGAGGGCGTGACCGGCGCCAGCAGCTCGGCCTCGCTCAGCGGCAGGGGCTCGAAGCTGGGCGTAGCGGCGCTGTTGTGCTCCAGCCGGAAGGCCAGATCTTCCTCCGGCGCGGGCGCGGGAGCAACGATCCAGGGTTGACCGTCGCGGTCTTCTACACGGCCGTAGCGGGTGCGGCCGTTCAGAACGAATCGGCAATATCTCATTTGAATTTTTCTCCTTAATTTAAGAAACAAGCCGGCTGAAAGATCGTTCTTTCCAAAGCTTCACAGGGATCCTTGTCTTCTAACGATCCACCATCTCCTTCTGCTAGTTCGGCCCGGGCACCGTCTCCTCGGCCGACTCGGACTTCCTGCTCTCTACTCCATTCTGTCCGATCGCGGTGACTGCATACTCGTAGGTTTGGCCCGCCTGCACATTTCCATCGTGGAAGGCAGGACCGACGACCGGCTGCGGGCCGCTGATGCGCGTCCACGCGCTCTCCGGCTGCCCGGCCGCGCGGCGATAGACGGCGTATCCGGCCACGTCGCTCGCGCCGTCCGGCTGCCAGCTCAGGTCGATGGAAGGGCCTGTGCCGCTCTGCGCGGGGTTCGCCACGGCCGCCAGCCCCCTCGGCACCGCCGGCGGAAATGTGTTGAGCGCTGCGACTTTGACCGGCGGCGACCAGGGCCCATCCAGTTCCATGGTCTTGCCATCGATCGTCACCTGGGCGAAACGCTGGGCGCGGTATTCGTAGGTCTCGCCAAAGCGGATGTCCTTGTCGAGAGTGGCGTCGCGGGCATCGCCTGCGGGCACCAGCAGGTTCACCTGGGAGGGCTCGGGTGGAGCGGCCAGCGGCCCCTGCTTCTGGTTCTTGGCAGCGGACGTCAACAGCGTGCGCTGCAAGCGAACCTGGGTTGGGTACGGCTCGGCCGGGCCCTTCGGCCAGTAGAGCGCCACACCGTCTTTGCGCACCTGGGCGACGACTCCAGCGATGGGCGCAGGTGCCTGCCCGGCGGGGACGGTGGCGGAGTTGGAGAGTCCAGCCGAGCGGCCACGGTCGTTGATCAGCTCCACAAAATAGCGGAGGGGGCTGGGCGCGCCCGAGACCAGCGGCGCGGGCAGGGCGTCCTGGAACGAGCCCTTCGCGCCTGGCGTCAGATGCAGGTTCTCAATCGTTGTGCAGCCTGCAACCGCACTCTCTTGTCGGCAGATGCGCGTCAGAACCTCGCCTTGGAGAGCCACCTTGGAGGTGTCCAGCTTGGGCATGGTCCAAGCCAGCGCCACCACGTCGCCGGTGCGCGCCGCGTGCAGATCCGTCACTGGCTGGGGCAGGCGCAGCGACGGCGGTTCCGGAGCCGCGGGGAAGCCGCAGCCAGCGAGCGCCAGCGCTCCGCATATTGCGGCCAGCGCTGCTGCACGCGCTCTGCTCCTTGCACTGTCTCCCGATCGCATCGGTTTTCAGTGTAACGGAGCCTGCTTGGCTGCCACACACGCGAAACCGGCACTGCTCCGGCCGCGGAGCGCCTTTCTTGCGCATCGCGGCCGGGCGGCGCCGGTCTCAGAGGTTTTGGGCTATGGGAGCCGGAGCCTAGTGATGGTTTCTGTCCGGCGCCGACTGCCGGTTGCGGTCGGCATCGTTGCTGCCGGGGCTGCCTTGGTGCGCCGCATCCTTCAGGTTGCCCCAAGCCTTCTCAGCCTTGCCCTTCACTTGCTGGGCTGCACCGTCCATCTGTTTGTTCACGTCGCCGGTCCATTCGCCAGCCTGGCGTTTCGCCCGGCCTGCCACATCGTCCATCGCGCCTTTCACTTTGTCGGTGTTCATAGAATCCACCTCCGTGGATTGGGAAAACGAGTTCGGCTTGCTGTTTCTCCGGGAACGATCCTGAAGGCCGCCACTGCTCCGGCAGCCTCAGGCACCGGAATCTCTAAAGCACCGGTCTGCGGCCGGTGATCAACTGAATCAGCAGCACCACCAGCGCAAGCACCAGTAGCAGGTGAATAAATCCGCCCAGCGTGTAGGAACTCACGACTCCCACCAGCCAGAGGACGAGCAGAATAACGAAGATCGTCCAAAGCATGTCGTCACCTCCTGGGGCTGTAGCCCTCTTGCTCAGGTACCGACAACGTTACCCTTGGACGCCGGCGGGCGGCGGCGGGTTGCGCCGGGCCGGGTTGGCCGTAAGCAGGATCCTTTTTGGGCAATATCAAACGAAATGGATGCAGCCCCACATCCGTTCCATGGCATCACAGCAGGAACCGGCTCGGTGCTTTGCACTGCAACACGAATGCCGGGATGGGGCGCGAGGCGCCCAAGGAGAAACTATGCTACTGGTCCTGCTTCTGATCCTGTTGATTCTCGGGTTTGGTTACGGCGGCTACCGCATGGGCCCGGGATGGGGGTATTACGGAGGGGGCAGCATCAGCCTCATCCTCACCATCGTGCTGCTGCTGATCCTGCTGCGCTTGATCTGACCCGGTCCGCAGACGCAAAATCCCCCAAAAAACAAGAGGCGCGCCTCCATGCAGCGCGCCTCCTGGCGTTTCGGTCGCAAGGCGGAGTCTAGAAGACGCCCGCCATGTAGGCCTCGGGGCTACGGCCCTTGTCTTTCGCGACGCACTCGGCCAACACGACAGGCGACAGCGTAATCACCGGGCACTGCGCGTGCGCCAGCGTCTTGTAAACCACACCGTGGCGAGTGGCTGCCGCAAATGCCGACGCTCCCTGCGCGCCCAGCACGATCAGATCGGCCTGCTGTGCACGGCTCTGGTAGAGCAGTTCCTCGGTCGGATCGCCCGGCACCACGATGGTCTGCACCTCAATCTTGGTCTGTAGCTCGGCGGGGATCAGGCCGAGCAGATCGGTCTCGACCTCGTCCAACGAACGGCCGGCCAGAATCTCGGCGCGCTCCTGCGGTTTGATCACGTGCTGTAGCACCAGACGCGCATTGTGCTGCTCGGCCAGCTCCGCGGCGAAGGCGCTGACCAGAGCGCTGGTTTCGTTCAGGCTCACCGCGCAGAGAATGGTCTGGATGGCGAAGTTGCGGTAGGCGCCGCTCACGACCTCGGGGCCCACGATGAATACGGGCACCGTGGCGCTGCGCAGGACAGCCTCAGCCACCGAGCCGACCAACAGCTTTCCGATCGGGCCCGGCGAATGCGTACCCATCACGATGCGGTCGATCTGGCGCTCGTGCGCAAAGCTCAGAATCTGATCGGCAGGCAGGCCGGGGCGTACCACCACCTCGCAGCGGACGCCGGCTTCGCGAACTCGCTCCGCCAATGGCTCCAGGTGATGCTTCTCCGCGCGCGCAGCCGCCGCGTAGTCGTAGTACCGAATCCCAGAGCTCTCCGAGGCCGCGACCACCAGCGTGTCGTAGGCATGAAAGAGAATCAGGTCCGCCTGGAATTCCCGGGCCTGGGCCAGCGCAAACTCGAATGCCTTCTCATTTGCGGGGATCTCGGAGGCAAACAGGATCGTGGACGGCTTGATCCAGTTATGGTGTAGAAGGGCGGCCATGGGGAACCTCCTGATAGTCCAAATATATTCAAATCAATCAGGGCCCGCTGGACTGTGCCCCATCGCACATGGAAAGGTGGTCTACCTCACAACCCCGGAGGTCCAGCAACCCCTCGTCTCATGCATCGGAAAGGCTTAAGCCCCAATCCCGTATGAGATGCGCGAGGAGGAGATTACGTAGACTTTAGACCCGAATCGCGTTTCCACCAACCAAATTGTTTGTGCTGTCGCAGCGAAACGCGCATTCCGACGCAGAAGTGATCTTAATCACAGCCCGAAGCCGCTGAAACTGCTTTTCTGATATAGAGTCGAGGCGCGAAGGAAGGGTTGCCCGGGCGAAAGCCAACCTTCTATAGAATTTGCAGCCCTCCCGTGCAGGACTGGTCCCCGTCCAGCGCCCGGCCCACAGGAGGCGCCCTATGCTGCAGCCGATGCACAATATCCCCGCCCGCGGCGGGATTGACTACGATGAGTCCCCGTTCCTGGCGATCTGGGAGATTACCCAGTCCTGCGATCTGGCCTGCAAGCATTGCCGCGCCGCCGCCCAGCCCCTGCCCCACCCCGACCAGCTCAGTACCGAGGAGGGCAAGCAGCTCATCGACCAGATCGCGGCGATGCACATTCCCATCTTCGTGTTCACCGGTGGCGATCCGCTCAAGCGCGCCGATGTCTACGACCTGATCCGCTACGCCGCCAGCAAGAACGTGCATGTGGCCGTCACCCCCAGCGCCACCCCCCTGCTCACCCGGGAAGCCATCTTCAAGCTGAAGGAGGCGGGCCTGGTGCGGCTGGGCATCTCGCTCGACGGCTCCACGCCCGAGATTCATGACAAGTTCCGGGGCATGCCCGGCGCTTGGGCGCGCACCATCCAGGCGATTGAGTGGGCCAATGAGGCCGGCATCCCGATCCAGGTGCACACCACCATCAGCCGCCACAACGCCGGCGACCTCGACAATCTCTGCGCTCTCTTTGAAAAGCTGGCCATCGTGATGTGGAACGTGTTTTTCCTGGTTCCGGTGGGGCGGGGACAACTGGGCGACCTGCTCTCCGGCGAAGAGTTCGAGAAGGTCTTCGGCAAGATCTACGAGCTCTCCCACCGGGTGAACTTCCAAATCAAGACGACGGAGGCCATGCACTACCGCCGCTACCTGATCCAGCACAACCTGGAGGAGCGCAAGTTTGCGCACGGCCACGGTCATCCGGGCTCCGTTCCCAGGCCAACCGAGTACGAGCCGGGGGCGCCGACGGCCGACGCCGCCGCGCGCACCAAAGCCTGGGCCACCCGCCGCGTCAACGACGGCAAGGGCTTCATGTTTATCTCGCACGTCGGCAACGTCTATCCCAGCGGATTCCTGCCCATCCACGCCGGCAATGTCCGCGAGACGCCACTGGCCGAGATCTACCGCAACGCGCCCATCTTCAAGGCCCTGCGCGACACCTCGCGACTGGAGGGCAAGTGCGGCGCCTGCGAATTCAAGGAGATCTGCGGCGGCAGCCGGGCCCGCGCCTACGCGCTGACCGGCGATCCGCTCTCGCAGGAGCCGTGCTGCATCTACCAGCCGCGCAACTGGCATCCGAAGGCCGAGGAGCATTCATCCGCCCTTTGCCAGCCCCAGCAAACTACATCGATCGCCGTATAATTTGGGGGTACACCAGAGATCCAGAAGACGATTCCAACTTGTGCACCTCTGCTTTCCCCGCTGGATGGATTCACAACTCATTCGCCTTGGCCCTGATTCGCGGAATCCGCCGGAGCTGTGTTGTTCGAAGAGATATTTAGATCGGGCGCGCTCCGTCAGCCGCGTCACCGCAAATTGAATTGAGGGCCTCTTGTCGTCGACGCGCGATCTGCTGGAAATTACCCCTGCTCTGATCGGCTACATTGACACCTCCGGCGTTTATCGGCGCATGAGCCGCGCCTATGAGCTGTGGTGTGGCATCCGGCGGGAGGAGTGGCTGAACCGTCATGTCTCCGAGGTGGTGACCCGCTGCTTCGGCGAGGAATATGCGCGCCATGCTCTTCCCAAGCTGCAAAGAGCTTTATGCGGCGAATCGATCGCCTTTGAGGGATGGCAGGAAGCCGGCGGACAGCGCCGCCGCGTCGCCGTGACCTACACGCCGGATCGCGAACCGGATGGCAGCATCCTCGGGGTGCTGGTGATGGTGACGGATCTGAATGCCCTCGAACACGCCGAAAAGCGCGCGGCTCTCAGCGAAGAGCGCCTGCAACTCGCCGCAGAATTCACCAATATGGGCGTCTGGGAACGCGACATTGCCTCCGGCGAGCTGCGCTGGAATTCAGCGTCATTCCGAGTGATGGGTTTCGACGAGAGCGATTCCGCGCCGCGGCTCGATGAGATTTACGCGCAAATGCACCCTGAAGATCAGCCGCGTCACAAGGTGGCGCTGGCCGCAGCGGCCGTCACCGGAGAGACCTTCGAGGTCGAGTACCGGATGAAGGGGCTGGATGGCCAATGGAACTGGATCCACTCCCGGGGAAGGTTCCAATTCGATTCCAACGGGCAGCCGGAGCGCGTTCTGGGCGTCAACTTCGATATCAGCCGCGAAAAGAGGACCGCCGAACATCTTGCCCGGCAAAATCGGCTGATCGATTCCATCCTGGAAAGCACTACCGACGGCATCTTCATGCTCGACCGCGAGTGGCGCTTTACCTACGTCAATTCGCGCGCCGCCTCGGCGATGATTCCTTGTAAAGACCTGCTCGGCCGGACAATCTGGGAGGTCTTCCCTCAGGCCGCCCAGAGCCAGTTTGGCGAACACTACCCGCACACCATGAACGAGGGCGTGCCCACCCATTTTGAGGAGTACTATCCCGCGCCCTTGAATCGCTGGTTCGAGGTACATGCCTATCCGACGGAAACCGGCCTGGTCGGATTCTTTCGCGACGTCACCGCGCGCCGCGAGGGTCGCGAGACCCTGCGCCTTCGCGATCAGGCTGTGACCGACGCTCCGGTGGGCATCACGATTGCCCAATTCAACTCCGAAACCGACTATCCGCTGGTGTATGTCAATCCGGCGTTCGAACGCCTTACCGGCTACTCGAGCGAGGAGATTCTGGGCAAAAACTGCCGCTTTCTTCAGGGCCCCGCCACTTCGCCCACCGTGCGCGCGCAGATCCACCAAGCCGTCGTCTCCGGCGCGGGCGGCAGATTCGTGTTGCGCAATTACCGTAAGGATGGCACCGAGTTCTTCAACGAACTGCGGCTCTCCCCGGTTCGCGACGAAGAAGGCCGCGTGACCCATCTGGTGGGCATCCAGACCGATATCACCGAACGGGTGGAGATCCGTAAGCGGCTCACCCAGCAGGCGCAGACCGACGCGCTCACCGGACTGCCGAATCGCTATTACTTCCTGGAATCGCTGCGCCATGCTTTGCGTCAGGTCAGTCGCGAGGATTCGCAGCAACTCGCGGTGATTTACCTCGACGTGGATGGCTTCAAGCGCGTGAATGAGCGGCTGGGGCACCAGGGTGGCGATCGCTTCCTGAAGAAGATCGGATCGCGGATTCGCGCCTCCATTCGCGGAGACGAGTTGGTGGCGCGCCTGGGCGGCGATGAATTCGTGATCCTGGTGACCAATATTACCGACCGCCTGGCACTTGAGCGCCTCGTGCAGCGCGTGCTTGCCAGAATCGCCGGGCCCATGCAGGTGAGCGGCCGCGATATGGTTGTAACCGCCAGCGCCGGCTTTGCATGTGCTCCGGAGGATGCGACCGACGCCGAAGACCTGCTGCGCAAGGCCGACTTGGCCATGTTCACCGCCAAGCGGGACTGCAAAAACAGCTGGAAGGCCTACAAGCCCTCCATGGAGATGAGCAACGCGAACTTCCTGGAGATTGCCGCCGGTGTTCGCGATGCCCTCAAACGCAATGAATTCCGCCTGGTCTACCAGCCGCGCATCGATGCCCGCACCGGGCGCCTCCGCGCCATGGAGGCGCTCATCCGCTGGCACCATCCCGAGCGCGGGCTGCTCGGTCCCGCCAACTTCATCCCCGTCGCCGAAGAGACCGGGCTCATCCTCCAGGTCGGCGATTGGGTCGTGCAGGAGACCGCGCGCCAATTAGCCGAATGGCGCCAGGCCGGCTATCACCTCGTCCCGGTCTCGGTGAATGTCTCGGCCGCCCAATTTCGCAATCCCGATTTTCCGGATGCGGTAGCTACGGTGCTGCAGGATGCCGGCATTGGCCCGGATCTCCTGGAGATGGAGATCACCGAGTCCGTAATCATGGATGAAACTTTGTCCAGCGAAGCTTTGTCCCGGCTGCGCAAACTCGGCATCCGCATCGCTATCGACGACTTCGGCACCGCCTACTCCGGGCTGAATTACCTGCAACGCTTCCCGGTGGACGTACTGAAGATCGATCGCGGTTTCACCTGCCGTATTCACGAGTGCCCCACGGCCGCCGCCATCTGCGAATCGGTGCTGCAACTGGCGCAGAAACTCCGTCTCGATACTGTGGCAGAAGGCGTAGAACTCGCCGAACAGGCGCGCATGCTCACCGAGTGGGGATGCGACGAATTGCAGGGGTATTATTTCAGCCACCCCGTGCCTGCGGAGATCATCCAGCAGAGAATGACGAAGAAGGATTAGCGGCGTCCCGGGCAGCCGGTGGTCTCGGCCTTCCAAACTGCTCTAATGCCGGTGCCAGGCCTGCACGGCGACCTCGATGACCGCCAGCACCACGCTGGCCGCCGCCACAAAGCCTTTGGCGCGCTGCCAGTTTTGCTCGTGCTGGTCCATGCGCCGCTCGAGCTCTGCCAGGCGGCCGCCGTTACCGTCGCCCACCAGGCCGGACATCTGCGTCTTCAGCACGCTGAGATCGCTCAACACCTGCGCCTCGAATTCATTCATCATCCGCATGGGGACTCCGTACAGCCAACTGGCAAGGCAGCGATTCAGCCTCGCTTGAGGTTCAGGCGCTCAACGGTGGATTGATCACCAGGGCCACCGAGAACTCCGAATAGTTCGGCGGCGTGGCGCTGTCGTACATCCGGATGTAGAAGCGGTCGCTGGCCGAGACCCGTGAGAAGGTCAGGTGCTGCGCCGCGCTGCGCAGCACCAGCATCGGGTCTTCACCGGGCATGAAGGCGTAGTCCCGCAGGCGGATCTCAAAACCGCCTCCTTCGGGCGGAGCTGCGCCGGTATTCACCGTCACGGTGCTGCCGCTCACCGCCGTCACCGTCAGCGCATTGAGATTTGCGAGTACCGTCGGGGTGACGGGCGCGGGCAACCAGGCATTCGCCGGCACCGTCGCACTGGTCTTGATCGCCAGATCGTCCGCCCAATCGTTTGCAAACGAGATCGCGTACTCCACCAGGTCCGGCAGGCTGGGTGCATAGCTCACCTTCACCGCGCGCACCACCACCTGCGCATGCAGACCGGCGGAAGGCGCATTCAGCAGCAGCGCGTCGCCGGGCCATACATCCGCATCGAGACTGGCGCGACTGCTTTTGTATGTCCCGCTCCACAAGGCGCTGGCGCCGCCCGCCGCCTGCGCCATCACCTGCGCCGCGCTGCGGCAATCGGCCGAACTGCGCGCCGCTGGGCTGCTCACGGTCCCGATCCAGCTTGCGACAGAGGGCGAACCGGCGGCAGTAAGCGCCTGCTGACTCGCCGTGTTCACGGCGCGTCCCACCGCGCGGCGCAGAGCGCGGTAACTCACCGCAATCTGCTCTCCTGCCGCGGGGACGAATCCGGTATAGAACGCCAGTTTGCCGCCGCTCTCCACCGAGCACTCCGCAGCTTCAGCGGCGGAGCCCACCCGCCGCGTGTACGGCCCGCCATTCTGCGGAGTGCTCACCACCCACCCGGAGCCCAGCCGGCGCAGATTCAACCCACGCATACTGCCGTTGAGATTCAGACTGCTTGCCGCCACCGCCATGCAGGTGCCCGGCAGGCTGGCGATACCGCCATCGTAGAGCGTGACCGGCGAGGCGCCCACGCCATTGACGAACTGCTGAATCTCCATCTGGATTTGCGCCGGAGCCAGCACGCCTTGGCCGCCTGCTGAAACCAGGCCGCTATCGCCGAAGGCGTAGTAGGCCGCGCGGATGCGTTCGCGCTCCGGGCAATGCACCCGCAACCGCAACGTGTATTGATTCGCCGGATCCAGGGCGAAAGTGGTTCCCGCAGCCGCGCCTTGCACCAGCGGCTGCAAGGTGAGCGCGCCGCTGCCCGGGTCGGCGGTGATCTGAAAGCCGGCGGTACAGTCGCCCGCCGTCTCCGCCGTCATGAAGAAGCCCGCAACAATCCCCGCGCTGCCGGTTTGCAGCTTCACGCCTACCGCTTCCATCAGCAGCGTCCCGCCCATCTCGACGGGATCGCGCCAGGTGAGCAGCGTCTCGCCGTCGCGCCCGCTGCCGCCGTTCATTGCCAGCCCATTCGCTCCCAGGGCGAAAGAGCCTGCGCCGCCCATCGGGCTCCACAGCCGGGCATCGATCGCCGGCTCGTCGAACAACTCGCGAATCACATGGGCTGAGCCGGCAGGCTCCATCCACGGATCCTCACTCAGCTCGAACTGCGTGGTTACGCCATCGCCGAGAAAGTACTCCGTTACATAGGCCGCTGGCTCATTCTCGCCGCACACCGTCACATCGTTGGCGACAGCGCGTTCGGCGTTTGCCGTCAATGCCAAGTTCGCCAGTTCCAGGGTGCCGTCGTTTTCATTGAGCGGGTGCACGGCGGTCGGCATCGCAGCAAGCGTGACCACCCCGTTCAGCGCGCGATAATTTGCGCGCGCCAGTTCCGCGGCCTGCCCCGCCTGCCGGCTCCACTTCGCGCCTAGACCAGCGGAAAAGCTGCCCACCGGAGTGTCCAGCGAAGCTCCCTCCAGTGTGAGCACCGTTGAACCGGCATGCGCGACCAGGGCTTGCAGCAGTGCCCCCACCGTCCTGGCGCTCAGGTTCGGGCTGGCTGGCATGGGCAGTTGATCGAACAGAAATTCGTCGCTGACCGCCTGAATCGCTGTCCGGTAGCGCGGACCGGTGATGCCCTGGCCGGCATACTCCGGCAGCGGCGTCCCCACGATGTAGCCCGTGAAGTAAATCGTTCCGTCGTCCCCGGCTACAGCAAGTGGCGCAAACTGCGCGGGCGTCATCAGGCTGCCATCCGCCGGCAGGCTCAGCCAAAGCTCGCAGACCGAAGGCACGTTTAGCTTGCGCTCGATCGTCAGCGGCCGCGCTGCGTCCAGTGCCGCTGTGTAGTCCCGCCCTGCAATCGTGATCTTCATCGCGTTCTCGCTGCTGACTCGCTAAACTGCTGCATTCGCCGCCGGCACAAAGCTGCGGGAGCACACCACGCGCTCCCCATCCAGCGGGTCCGTAACCGGCAGCGCGAGGAATTGCCCTTGGAGCGCGATGCGGGCCTGGCCGCTCTTGTTCTTCGCATCCAGGGGCAGCAGTGCCTCGTCGGCGCCGCTCGAGGGTTGCAGGCGCGGGTAGTGGAAGAAGATGCGCTCCCCCTGGCTGCCTTCCATCGCGAACAGCGCCGACCACTCCTGGAAAAAGCTGCCCCCTTCGCGATCGACAAAGGCGGTCACCGCCTGCACCTTGGCGCCAGCTTGCGGGGAGCCTCCGGGCAGGGGCTGGGCAAGTGTCAGGGTGCCGCTCGCCACCTGTGTCACCAAACCAACGTTGAAGGTCACGCGCCGGATATAGTCCACATCGCTGAGCGGCTGACGCACATAAGCGCCCGCCACCGGCGTCCCCACAAAGCCGGTCTGCCCGCTATAGTCCACGTCCACGGCAACCATCGAACCCGCGGAGAACTGCGCAGCGTCCGCTGCCGCCAAAAGGATCTGCGTAGCCGTGGAGCCGCTCTGCGGCGTCACGGCCGCCGACGCCTGCGCGCCATCGGCGGCCGTTGCCGTGCCGCTGACCGTCTTCAGCACATTCATGTGCTGCGACCCCGTGGCCAGCGCCATCGTGAGCTTCGTCCAACTCAGAAACTCGAAACTGAGCTGGGCTTCGATTGTTTGCCGTACCTGCTCCAGCGGCGCAGCAGGAATGCCCGCCAACAGCGGCATCCACTTGCTCGCCGCCTTGCGCGCGAAGCTCTGGATCCAGCCGAGGCTGATCCAGGGCGCGGGCGGACTGTCCAGATCGAAACTGCCCTGTTGCGCCGGGTCAAAGAGCACGGGCGTCTGCGCCGGCCGGTTTACCGGCGCAAAATACGCTCGCACCCGGCGCGCCACCGGCGCCGGAGCAGAAAACCAAATGGATGCCATTGCCTGAGCCTCGAAAGGTGGTTCGGGATTCTTGGTTCCTGGGTCGCGATTCATGGACCAGGTGCAGCGATGCGCAGGAGCAGGACGCGCCCGCTCGCGAATCGCGAGAGGACGAGCCATGAGCGTCTACTCTGCCGGGTCCTGATAGCTGTACACCGTGACCGAGACCGCACGGCTGAGCAGGTCGCGCTGCGATACCGCCGGTGCGAACACCGGCTCGTCCCAGAAGACCTGCGTCAACATCGCTGTTGGCGGATTCGCCTGGTAGTTGAGCTTGGGTGTGGAGAAAGGCTGCACAATCAACAGCAGTTCTTCGTCCATCTTGCTCAGCGCGCGGCCGCGGTCGAGCCCGCCAAAGCTTCGCGTGCCGCAGGTGGAGTAGAGAACCTCGCACTGCGCGGCGACCAGGATCGAAGCCAGGTTCACATCCGCACCCATCGTGGTCCAGCGCAGGAGGAAGATGTCGTTGGGAAGCTGGCTGAAGGGCGCCTCGGCCTCTTCGACCAGGATGCCGGGCCGCAGCGCGCCGCGCAGCAGGCAGGTGCGCTCCGGATTCACGGCGCACAAGCGCGTTCGCAGCGCCATGTAAAAGGAGTCCTTCGCATTCTGCATAACACTTCTCGGTTCCTGTTTACAGTTTGGATTCGCGCGCCCGCTTCGACCGGCGAGCGGCAAGCATCTACAAGCTCTGCGGCCGCGCCTCGCGCAGCAGCAAGCGATAAAGATAGACCTGCCCAAAGGCTTCAATCGAAGCGATGGATTCGATGAGGTAGTCCTGCCCGCCTACGGTAACCGCCATCGTCATCCCGAAGAGCGCCTGCGCCGAAGTCAGTTCAAGCGCGTTCACCTGCTGCTCCACACTGGTGGCGGAGGCCATCAGCTCCCACTTGGACGCGCCGTCCTGCTCCCACACCGGGCGCAGCTTGCGAAGCACGACTGGGCTCAAAGTCACTTCTGAGAATGTGGTCGCCACCAGACCCACTTCCGACATGGCGCCGTCGGTACTGGTTGGCGTGACGCGCAGCGCAGCCGTCGTGCCTGTCAACCTGCGCAGCAACGCGTCGGCAAGCAGCCGCGCCGTACTGGTCGCATTCCATGGCGACGTGTCGCTCATTGTTGCTCTCCGTTCAGGTGGGTTGGTCGGCGGTGAATGGCGGATCAGAAGCGTGCGATGGACAAGTACAGGGAGTGCGCGAGGCCCCGCGTGAAGGAGAGAATTCTCCGCACTCCCGTTTTCATTTCTTCACTGTTCTCTGCCGTGCTTTGCTCAGCCCAGACGATTCGCGACATACGGATTCAGCAGGGCCTGCACCGTCTCGTCGATGAGGGAACTGGAAAAATAATCCACCCACATCGTGTCGATCTTGGTGCGCTTGGCATTCAGCGCCGGCGTAGCCTGAGCGTTGCGCACGATCTGTGCGCAGGCCGATTTCACGTCGTCGCCGATAACGGCCAGGCCCGCGGTGTAGGTCACCCGCACCTCGTTGTAAGGCAGTCCGAAGACATTCCAGGGCAGCGTCAGCTCGCCCGTGTTCGGGTCCGCATCTGCCAGCCCCGCATCGATGGCTGCCCACTGCCCAGGCAGCGCGAAGGCGGCCGCGATCTCAGCCAGCGGCTCGAAGGGAAACTCCCCGCGCCGCGGCTTGGTGTAGCGCCCCTCAAGCGCCACCAGCGCCGAAGTGGCCGGCGCAAGCGGCGCAAGCGGCAAATAGCTGAGCAGCACCGTGCGCGCTCCACTCACCACCCGCAGTCGTTCGACGTACTGCATGATGTTGAGGTCGAGCCGCCGGCAGTATCTGTTGATCAGCGCGGTCGCCGCCGTGATCCAGTCCGCTGTGGTCCCCGCTGGCAGGCCGTAATTCGCGTAGTCGGCTGGCTCCAGATAAGCCATTTCAATCCTCCGGAACAGTCTCCAGTGAGCAGTGATCAGATTCTTCCCCAGCCGCTCAAGCTTGCGAGCGGCAGTGCCATAACTGCCCACTGCTCACTGTTCCCTGCTCACTGTCTACTGTTGCTACCGCTGCACCAGCACCTGGTAATGGGCGTAGTTCGCGCCCTTGACCACCGGCGCGCCGAACTTGACCGCGACGTATTGGTGGGTGAGCGAGTTAGGCAAACCGAGTTGGAAGATGCGCGGCGCCGGATCGCCCAGCCAGTGGTATTCGATCAGGTCCTCGGTGACGATGTACGCCGGCAGAGTGGCCGTGCCGCTCCCCGGGGTGCCGCTGTCGGCCAGGCTCCAGTCGGGAATCAGCGGCAGGTCGCCGGCCTGTGTGGACAGCATCTTCACGCGGAATCCGCCGGTGATCTGATCGCTGTTGAGCACCACGTTGTACTCGCTCTTCATCTCCTGGTCGATCAAGTCGAGCAGCACCGGGTTGGCGTAGATGGCCGAGGGCCGAACGTAGTAGCCGTTGCTCGCCACCATCTGCGCCACCGTGGTCTTGATCGTGTCCACGATCTTCATGGAAGTGCTCACCGTGACAGAGTTGCCGCCGGCCGCGATCTGCGCGGCGCAACCCATATATTGCGTGGTGGTGGGAGCGCTGAGGCTCGTGTCGTTGCCGTTCCACAGCGCAACATCGTGCGTCACCATCACGCCGCTCACCGTATCCACCAGGTCCTTCGCCTGCAGATAGGCAAACTGCTTTTGCTGCTGCCCCAGCTCAATGTCGAACAGGTTGTAGTTGATCTGCGCCACAATGGCCTTCAGCGGAACGCTCTTCTCGGCCCGGTTGGGCGTGACCACTGCGGGCGCGATGCTGCGCGGATCCATGAAACCAGCCGTGCCGGGGTTCGGAATGGCGACCTCTTCAAAGAAGCGCGAGGGGTGCCCGGTGGCCGGCACCTGCTTGATGCGCTGCCCGAACGGGCTCGAGCGGCGGCAGATGTCGAAGATCTCGGTCTGGTAGAGCGGCACTTCCACCGCACCCGGCCCGATGAAGTCTGCTGCTGCATGGATGTCTGCAAAGGTTGCGTTCATGGGATTCTCTCCGCCCCTCCCCGGGGCCGTGGTTCGTGATCCGTGATTCGTGGTTCGTGGTTCGTGATCCGTTGCAGCAAGAGGCAATCGCCTGATCACGAATTGCGATGCACGCTCTAGGCGATCGCTCCCGCGCGCAGCAACTGCGTCTTGACCGCGATACGCTGCTCCAGGCTCAACCCGCTCAGGGCCGCGTCCAGTGCGCGCACGTCTACCGGACCTTCGCCGATGCCATGCTTGGCCAGCATCTCGGCTGTACCCGCAGGCAGCGTGCGCCGCACCGGTGCAGGTTGCTGCTGCGCAGCAGCGGCCTTCAGATCCGCAATCTCCTGCTCGGCAGCCGCCAGCTTCTCGCTCAGTTCTGCCTCGCGTCGGGTCTGCTCGACGGTGGCAGAGATCCGCTCCACCTCGCCCGACATGACACCTTGCCGCTCCTCCAGCCAGCGCAGAGTCTGTTCAAGCAGCGTCGTAGCAGCTTCCAGCCGCTCCACAATCTCCTTCTCTTCCATAGGTGCTCCTTTCTTGAAAACAGGGACAAAGGCAACAACGGAGCGGAGAGGGCCAGGCAGCAGCGGAGGGCGAAAAAGAGAAGAGGCTCCGGAAGAACCGGAGCCTCTTTGCCCATCTGCCGTCCTGCCAACTCGCTCAATCCCTCAACCGCCGGCCCGCCGGCGCGCTGACCTCCTCAACTCGCCATGCGGAAGCTGGTGGCCTGGTAGGCAGCTTTCTCGCGCAGCAGAATCGCCGCGCCTGTGAAAGTGACCCTGGTCAGCTTCCAGATCTCCGCGCGCATATCTTCAACGCGTGCATCGGCCAGTTCATAACTCATGCCCAGGGCTTGCGGCGAATGAGCCGCAATCGCGCTAGCCACATCCGGAAAGTCGCGAGCGTAGAGATAGCCGCGCACGGAAAGCTTTTGTCCCACCAGCTCCGCCTCCGTCAGCACTCCGATCTTGCGCCGCGCATCATGACCGTCCCAGCCCGGCCGGTAGTCCACGGCCATCCCCAGCAGCGAGGGCAACGCCTGCTCGGCAGCTTCGCGGGTAAGCATCACGCGGTGCCCGCGCGCGCCCGCCGGCGCCTTGTCGCTCGCTGCATTCACCGTCGTCAGCACTCCTTCAAAAGGCACCCGGTTCGGATGCCCTTCGACGTGAGGTATCGATACTGCCATTGCTTCCAGTCGCATGTTTGGTCCGCCCATTGCAGGTAGTAGCTGCTTGCTATTCGCTCATCCCGCTACGGCTCGCACTTTTCCCTTTTTTCCCTGAGTGCAACTTGGTGAAGAGCCGCTGACGCTTCGTGATGAAAGACGCAGATGGAGCCTAGGAACTGGAAGTCAGCGGCTGCCTTTCTACAGGTGCGAGCCCCCGCATCGCGCGCACTTCATTCACCGTCAGCACGCCGGCCTGTAGCAGCTTCACCTGCATGTCCAGCTCGGTTTGCTCATCGCGCGCGCTCAGTTCGTTGAAGATAAACTCGAAATCGCGCCACCCGATACATTTGGCGAAAAGGTCCCGCGAGATGTGACCGGCAAGCAGCATAGCCAGCGGCGAGATGGCTCCGCGGAAGGCTTCATCGGCCAGATCGGCGGCGGTGGAACGGTTCACATCCGCCTCCAGGCCCAGCATCAGCGCGGGCAGGCCGAAGGCATTAGCCACCATGCGAATCAGAAACTCCTGCCAGGCCAGCCGCAGATCGGCGTCCGTGCCTTGCGCAAAACGCAGCACCTCGGGCTTCTGCGTGGTCGAAAGCAGCGGCACCCGGCCGGTGCCCTCGATCTCGTCCTGCCACCAGCGGATCAGACGGTCATGCTGCGCCGAAGTGGCCTCATTGAGCCACAATGCGTATTGCGCCACCGAGTTCGCTGCCAGGTTTCCGGCGAAGCGATGCGCGCTCAGAAACTGATTCACCGTCTCGAACGCAACCTCCAGTGGGCCAAGGCCGAAGGGCGTGAAGCTGCGGGGGTTCATGCGGATATACATGAGTTGGTCATCGCGCAGTTCCACGCCACCCGAGTCCGGCTGCCCTGGCGCGACCTGCGCGTAGCGCGGCATATCGGGCTCGCCGTTCCACTTGGCGTGGATGCGGATGGATGCGCCATCCACGGCCCACAGCATCGCCGGCCGCTCAGGATCGCCGGTCGGTTCCATCTCGATGGCGCCAAAGCCGCCCGTAAGAGCATCTTCGATCACCTGCTCCATGAGTGTGCGGAAGCTGTCCTCCGCATTCGGCTCTTCCAGCGCCCGCCGCAAAGCATCGATCTTCTTCTCTCCATCCGCAATCGCGGAGAGTTGAAAACCGCGCCGCACGCGCACCTGCCAGTCCATGGCGGCGATGCGGTCCTTGATGACATTGATGGCGCGCCGCACCACCGGCGTCTCTGCAAAGCGGCGCAGGTTCGCAGGCGTGGGCTTGGGCAGATGACGCGTGGCAATCTGCACCGGACTCAGAATTGCGGGCAGCGCCAGAGTGCGCCGCTCCGCTGCGGCGGCCTCGATCGCAGCCACGGAATGTGGATCGCGTTTCGTGTTGTTGCCGCGACGCACCGGCTTCCAGAATGCCCGCAGTTGTTCTCGTACGCTCACGCACAGCCTCCAAAACAAAGCGGCATGGCCGGGGGCCATGCCGCTTTGCAGATTTCAGCGATTTCACTTCAGCCAGCAGTCGTCAGTGTTGGACGTTTGACTGGCTGCCCATCAACAAAATCGATAGTACCTTGAAATGCGAAAATACCACGCAAACTCTCGCGATTTTTTTCGTGTGCGATAACGCTCGTGTAGGAGCGGCAAAGGAAGGCGAGCGAGCCGGACTGAAATGGCGGCGTACGTTGACTGCCACATCCAGAGGCTGTGCTTCGCCCCCTTCTTTTTCCCTGCCTCCCTACTTGAACAGCGCCAGATGGATTGCGTTTGCCATCGCCTGGTAGCCGGCATCGTTGGGATGCAGGTGATCCCCGGAGTCATACTGCGAGTTGTAAACCTGCGGATCCTGCGAATCCCGGGTAGCCTTTGCAAAGTCGATGACGCCATCGAAGTCCTTGCTGGCGCGGATAAAGCTGTTCAGATCCTCGCGCATCTGCTCGCCTTTTTGTGACCAGTACTTGGCGCCTTTGTAGGGGGTGAGCGTGGCGGCGTACACCTTGATGCCATGCTGGTGAGCGGCATCGGCCATCTGCTTCAGGCCCTCTTCCAACTGGGCCGTCGTCACTTCGTCCTCCGGGCTGACCGGATGTTTGGTGTGGCCGATGTCGTTGATGCTCTCGAGAATGATGAGGTAGCGCACACCATCCTGAGCCAGCACATCGCGATCGAATCGCGCCAGGGCGTTGGGTCCGGCTACATCATTCAGGACGCGGTTGCCGCCGATGCCCTCATCCAAAACTGAAACCTGGCTGAGATTCTTATCCTGCACCAGCCGCGCGGCCAGCAGGTTGGGCCAGCGGCGATTGGAGTTCATGGTCATGTGCGCCCCATCGGTGATGGAATCGCCGAATGCCACGACCGTGCGCGAGCCCTCGACCGCGGGCACATCGATTCCGTCGAAGAAATACCAGGAATGGGCCTTGACCGGATTGGTGAGATCGGCTGCGGCCGCCACATCGCCTGCGGCCTCGAAGTTATCGCCGCCAGCAAAGGCGTGATAGGTCTCCGCGCGCATCACCTGCGAGGGGACAAAGAAGCTCACTGTGACATCAGCCAGCGGCGCCACGTTCATGCTGACCGGATCGGAGAACATGGCCGCGCCCGGTGGAATCACCACATTCGAGGCGCCGCCAAAGGTAACTGCATAATCGGAGCCGTCCTGGATTCTGGAGCCACCGGCGCTGAGCGCCACGTGAATATCGGAGAGGGTCAGCGGATCGAGACCGAACTCGTTGCTGAAGCGCAGCCGCACCTGCGCGCCGCCGGTGGAGAGATGCACAACTTCCCGCAGCGTGCGCCCGCACAGAGGCCGCATGGCGAAACCGCTTTCGGTTTGCATGGGCGATGCCGCCCAGGTTCCTGCCCACCGGTTATAAACACCGGATTGAGCGCGGACCGCAGTGACGACGAAGGGAAGAAGGCAAGCGACAGCAAGACAGCGCTTCAACATCGTTGGGGAGTTTCTCCTTTTTCAAACGTTGACCTTGTTTATAACAGAGCCCGTCAACACGCATGGGCAGGCGCAGGACATTTCGCGCACGTGCAGCGCTCGTGACCCGCTGTGCAGTTTCCAAGGGGACAGTTTCGCGCTATGCTCCGGGGCAGGAGGTGCTTGCCATGATGCCCGCGGGCAAAACCAACGTCTTTACTGAACCGGAGGGATGGAGCGTGGGCTTCGAGGGCGAAACCGAGGAGAAGCGGCCTGAGGCGGGAACCGCCCACAGAGAGTTCCCCTATGAGACGCGGCTGAATATCCTGCACGGGCCTCTGGAGGTCATGGACCTGAAACAACTGGCGGCCGCCTCCGCCCACAAATGGTTCAACCAGACGCTCTGCCAGGTGAATAGTTCTGTGGTGCGGGTGGGCATCATCGAGGGCGAGTATCACTGGCACAAGCACGAGGAGGACGACGAGTTCTTTTTCGTAGTCGAGGGCAGGCTGCTGATTGACCTGGAGAGCGGGACGGAAGGAAGAACGGTTGAACTCGAGCCAGGGCAGGGATTTGTGGTGCCGAAGAGGGTGGTGCATCGCACGCGCGCGCCGCAAAGGACCATCCTCCTGATGGTGGAGAACGCGGGAATCGTTCCGACCGGGAATTGAGCCCAAGAATGCCCTCGGGCCTCGCGCGGCCGGTGCGATATAGTCAAGAAAGGCATGACGACGGTATCGAACAAGGCCGTAGCGGGACAGTCTGCGCAACAGGGATTCGTGTATCTGCCCCTGATCGCCGGCTGGCTGGTCCCGGGCGCCGGGCATTTCCTGCTGGGCAAGTGGAAGCGCGGGGCCCTGCTGGCAGCGTCCATCGTCTGCATGTTCGCCCTGGGCCTGGCCATGCAGGGCAAGCTCTATTCCGGCGCGCAGGACGTCCTGGACATGCTGGGATTGCTGGGTGACCTGGGCAACGGGCTGCTATACATGGTGGGCCGCGCGCTGGGCCTGGGTAGCGCCCCCGTGCAGGTGACCACCGCCGACTACGGGACCAAATTCATCGTAGTTGCAGGCCTGCTGAACATCATGGCGGCCGTGGATGCGCACAGTTTGCGCACCGGGAGGAAGGAAAGCTAGTGTTCCGGCCTTCTCATTTCACTGCGGTGCTGCTGTTCGCGCTTTTTGCGTCCACCGTCTTCGGGATCACGCAGCGGGAGACGCCCAGGCGGATGTTCCGCTACGGTGCTTACTGCTTCGCGCTGTTTGTCGGCTCGGTCATCGTGCTGAGCTGGGTGATGTTTCTGATCGAGCGGTAACGGAGCTCGCCGCATGATCCTCGGTCTGATCGCCGGCAACGGCCGGTTCCCTTTTCTGATTCTGGATGCCGCCCGTGCCGAAGGGCACACCGTCGTGGTGGCTGCCATCCGCGAAGAGACCGATCCCGAGATCAACATCCGGGCCGCGTCCGATCCCGGCATCCGTGTTCACTGGCTTTCTCTGGGCGAGCTCTCGCGGCTCATCGACACCTTCCGCAAAGAAGGCGCGACCAAAGCCGTCATGGCCGGCCAGGTGAAGCACAAGCAGATCTTCTCCAGCATCCGGCCGGACTGGCGCCTGGCCAAGCTGCTCTTGAACCTGCGCACACGCAATACCGACGTTCTGCTCGGCGCCGTCGCCAAGGTGCTGGGCGACGAAGGAATCGAGCTGATCAACTCGACCGCTTTTCTGGAACCTCTGCTGGCCCAGGAGGGCGTGCTCACCGAGCGCGCGCCCGACGACGAAGAGCGCAAGAACATTGAGTACGGACTGGCTGTGGCGCGTGCGGTGGCCGGGTTCGACATCGGCCAAACCGTGGTGGTAGCCGCCCAGGCCTGCGTGGCCGTGGAAGCTATGGAAGGCACCGACGCCGCCATCGAGCGTGCCGGCAACCTGATGCGTTCCATGGAAGGCGAAGCCTCTACCCTGGAGCGGCGTCTCACTGTGGTGAAGGTCGCAAAGCCCAATCAGGACATGCGCTTTGACGTTCCGGTAATCGGCGTCCCCACTGTCGAGACGATGATCCGCGCCCATGCCACTTGTCTGTCGGTCGAAGCGGGACATACCCTGCTCTTCGATCGCAGTGCGCTCCTCGAGCGCGCCCGGCAGGCAGGAATCGCCATTGTGGCTGTTCCCCGGGATGTAGCTCACAACCAGCGGTAGGCACTGCCTGGCTGCTCTCCCGGCACCTTGATCGGAGCCTCTATTGGGCGCTCACTCAGCAGATGAGCACAGCCAATGTACCTTCCAAGCCTCGCTTGTGAGGCGGCCAGGAAAGCAGCCTAGAACCGGATGCTGGCCGCGCGCGGCGAGATGCCGCTCAATTCTGCTGCGCGTCCTTCCGCATAAGCGGCAGCGCCAATCAGCGCAGTGCGGCTCTCCAGGATCACGCGCACCGGCGTGTTGACGAGCAGTTGGCTCAGCCGGCCCTTGTCGATAAAGGCCTTCATAAAGGTGCCGTCCTTGAGCTTCTCCAGAATCCGCGGGGCGATGCCGCCGCCCACGTACAGCCCGCCCACCGCCAGCACCTTCAGCGCCAGGTTCCCGGCCTCCGCGCCGTACGCCGACACGAACATGTCTGTCGTCTTCTCGCAGATCTCGCTCTTGGCAGCCATCGCGAGCTCGGTGATCACAGCATTGGGGTCTTCATGGGTCAGGCGCTCGGCAAGCCACAGCGGCTCGTCCATGCCGCGCACATCGCGCAGAAATTCATAAATATTCATGAATCCCTGGCCGCTGACCACGCGCTCGAAGCTGATGCGGCCGTTGTACTTCTGGCGCAAATAGCGCAGCAGGTCCATTTCGTCTTCGTTGCGCGGGGCAAAATCGCAGTGGCCTCCCTCGGAAGGGTACGGCTTATGGTGACGGCCATCCCACACCATGAAGCTCTGTCCCAGACCTGTTCCCGCGGAGATCAGCGCGCGATTGCCGGTCTGGCTGGCGTCCCCCTCGCTGAGCGTATAGATCTGACTCGCCTCCAACTCGGCGATGCCGTAGCCGTTCGCCTCCAGGTCATTGATGAGGAAGACATAGTCGAGGCGAAGATGGGCGGCGAGTTCGCGGCTGTCCAGGGTCCAGGGCAGGTTCGTGAGCCGCAGACGGCCCTCCCGCACCGGTCCCGGAACGCCGAAACAGGCAGAGCTGGCAGAGTCGCCGCCCATGAACTGGCGAACGATCTCCTCCAGGCCCGTATATTCGCGCGCCGGATAGATTTTGTCGCGGGTGTGTTTCAGCTTGCCGTTCACAAAATCGAACAACGCAAGATGAACTTTCGTGCCGCCCACATCGCCCGCCAGAATCATTCTTCCCTCTCAAAGCAGGGAACGAGGGACCAAGGGACCGAGATACAAAGCCTTCCAGCATCAAGCCTCTGCCACGGTCGCTACTGCTGATTCCCTCGGTCCCTCGTCCCTTGTTCCCTGTTTTAGATCAGCTCTCCACGGCCGCTCGCATCTGCCGCAGGCAGCAGCGCGGCTGCGGCCTTGTCCAGGAGCAACGTCAGTATACCGCCCGCCGGACGAATCAATTGGCTGGGCAGACGCTCGGGATCGCGCGGACCGAGGAAAACATCGCGCAGCACCTCTGCCTTCTCGCCTTTGCTGACGAGGAAAAACACATCTCTGCCCTGGTTGATCACCGGAGCCGTCAGCGTGAGCCGCCAGGGCTGCTCGGCATCGGTGAGATTGGCCACCGCCAGCCGCCCGAACTCATGCAGCGCGGCGCTGTGCGGAAACAGAGAGGCCGTGTGCCCGTTGGTGCCGAGTCCGAGTTGGATAACGTCGAAGCGGGGCGATTCGGCCCCCTCCAGCCGGAAGCTGTTGCGCAACTCCGACTCGTATCGCGACGCACCGGCCTCCGGCTCCAGCTCGCCCTCCATGCGATGGATCTGCGCGGGCTGGAGCGGCACGCGATCCAGCATCGCCTCACGTGCCATGCGATAGTTGCTGGCCTTGTGGTCCGGCGGCACGCAGCGCTCGTCCACAAAGAAGATCTCGAGCTTGTCCCAGGGCATGCGCTCCCGCCATGGCTGCGAGCGATCGGCGAGCGCCTCGTAGACCGGCTTGGGCGCCGAACCGCCGCTCAGGGCGATGCGTGCGCGCCCCCGAGCTTTAACCGCCGCCTCGGCAGCTTCCACAAAATAGCGGGCCGCCCGCTGTGTCAGCGCATCAGCATCCGGCTCCACATGATAGACAATCTTCAACGGTTGGGGCATGGGGAAGTTCCTCCGCAACATCGATTCAGATCGATTGGCTCAGATCGAACGGCATAGCAAGCAGAACAGAGTACGGCGCGCCTGGTTATCTGCCCAGGTATTGCCTGAATTGCAGCTCGAGCACCCCGGCGGCCCGCGCCAGACCCAACTTCGACGTGTTGTAGCGGTAGATGCTCTCCACCAGGTTGGATTGAGCCGTGGCCAGCGAAGCCTGGGCCGTCACCAGCGGCAGATTGGTGTCCACTCCCGCTTTGACCCGCGCCGTCTCGTCGCTTAACTCGCGCGTGGCAAGGTCCACATTGGAGCGCGCCACATCGACAAGTTGCCTGGTTGCCGAAACGTCCAGCATGGCGGCGCGCAACTGCTCTTCGATCTGCTGGCGCAGGCTCTCAAGCTGCACCTGCGCCGAATCGAGCTGCGCCTGCGAGGCATCTTCGCCGCCGCGCAGTCCCGCTTCTTTGAAGATCGGGATCGAAAGCGTACCGGCGGCCATGAACACGCCGTGGGTGCCCACCGTGGTGATGGTCTGGGTGCCGTAGTAGCCATTGAAGTGGAGCGTGGGCCAGCGCTCGCTGCGGTAGGCCGCGTGGATGGCCTTGAAGCCCTTCACCTGGTTCTGCAGATTCTGATAATCCTGGCGGTCCTGGTAGGCCAGGGCCATCAGCTCCGGCAGGGTCTGATCGCTCAAATCGCTGTAAGGCGCTCCATCCGTCAACACGACGTTTTGCCCCGGCGCGATTCCGATCTCGCGCTTGAGCAGGATCAGGTCCTTGTCCAGCGCGTTCTGAGCGGCTATCTGCGCCTGCTCCCGGGCCTGCAACTCTACCTTGGCGCGAACTTCCTCGAGGTTGGCAACCGTGCCCGCCACGTGCGCCTGATGGGCATCGCTCAAGAAGATCTGTGCCTGCTCCACGTTCGCTTTTGCGTCCGCGACTTCGCTTGCATCGGCGATCGCGCGCAGGTACGTGTCTGCTACCTGCTGAATCGTCTCGCCGCGCGCCGTCATCTTGGCGTAATGAGCGGCCTGCTGCGCCGCACCCGCTGCTCGCCAGCCCGCGATCGCCGGGCCTGAAAACAGCGTCTCGTCGAAATGAATCGTCCCCTCGGTGAGGGTGTCGCGGGTAATCGACGAAAAACCGGCCGGGATCGTGCCGCCTGGGAAAAATGCTGCGAATTTGCCGATCAATGCGGGACTGAACCCCATCACCGCCAGGTTGTGCTGGTAATAGCCGGTGTCGCCGGTCAGGGTAATGGTGGGCAGAAACTCCTGGAGCGCCTGGTCGCGATCCCCCTTGACGGCGATTTCCTGGGCCTCAGCTTCGCGCAGCCCGAGGTTCGTCTCCAGGCCGCGGCGGATCGCATCGTCCAGCGAAAGGTGAAGGATCTGATCGTTGGCAGGATGCGCGGTCACGCTGCCCCAATAGGGATTCACCGCCGACGAGGGGTCCTGCGCCCGCATCGTGCAGCTCCCCATCCCCAGCAGCAGGAACAACCCCGGCACGACATACCGGAGCGCAGTCTGAGACCTTCTCCTCACGTCCATTATTTTCTCAGATGTGAGAGGCGCATCCGGGATGCACAATCCGCCTCTTCGACCCCATTTCGCTGGCCGCGCTCCCGGTTGCTATGCGGAG
>JAJZCY010000283.1 GCA_021828835.1 Acidobacteriota bacterium
AACAAGCTCCCGCGCCGGTAGTCCAGCCAGATCTCGAAGACCAGAACCGCCATCAGATACCACAGATAGACATAGCCGAACATGGCCATGGCCGAGGTGGCATGGGGCGTAAAGTACATCTCCGGCGACCGCTCCGGATGGCCCAGGTGAAATTGCAGGGGCAGCGGCGCATCCAGCAGAAATGCCAGCGCCGTCAACAGGGCCAGGCGGTACGTCGGCTTCACGGCATCGACCTTGAACACCCGCTCCAGCGACGCCAGAATGAATGCTCCGGCCACCAGCCCCGTGATGTAGGGATAGAGAACGATGAGCACGCTCCAGAACAGCGTGACCTCGTTGGGATACATGTAACCTTCAACGCCAGTCATAAACTCAGCTCCTAGCTCTTAGCTCCTAGCTCCCAGCTTGTGCTGCTTGTCCAACCGCCTCGGTATCGCGCTGGTTCCATGCGGCTGGAAGCTAGAAGCTGCTTTTCCTATCGCACCGATCCATCGAGTTCGTTGTAGAAGACCTTGGCGCCGGTGGCCATCTGCGGCTTGAGCACCTGCACATTGTGCGTCTTCAGAAATTCGTGGATGGGATCCTTCGGGTTCTTGAGATCGATCAACTGGCGCGCGCCGGTCGGGCAGTTCTCCGCGCAGGCTGTGGTCTGTCCCTTGGTGATGCGGTGATAGCACAACGTGCACTTGTCGGCCACGCGCTTTTCCGGATGGATATAGCGGCATCCGTAGGGGCAGGCCTGCACGCAGTACGCGCATCCCAGGCAGTACTTCTGATCAACCAGTACCACACCGTCCGGCGTGATGAAGGTGGCGCCCACCGGACAAACCTGCGTGCAGGGCGAGTCGGCGCAGTGGTTACAAAGCTTGGGAACAAAGAAGTACTTGCCGCTGTCGTCGGTGGCTACCGGGAACCCTTCCTTGCCGCCGTCCGGCGAGATCACCTGTGGATCGGTGAGGTTCCAGTCTTCGACGTGATAGCGCTCCACCCAGGTGCGGAAGTGGCCATCGGGAACATCGTTCTCCTCCTGGCAGGCGCGTACGCAGTTTCCGCAGCCGATGCACTTGGGGATGTCGATGAGCATGCCCCACCAGTGGTCGGTGCGGTTGTAGTTGGGGGAATCCTCCGGGGTACCGGCCAGCACGGACTCCCATGCGACCGCAGCCGCCGGCAACAAGAGCAGCAGATGGCGCCGGGTCATCGTCATTTCGCACCTCCCGCGGCAGCGCCCGAGCCAATGGCCGGACTGTGAGGGTTATGGCAGGTTTGGCAGGGCATGCCGCCGGAGTGCTCGGCAGATTTGACCTGCGGAAAATTCTTCGGCCGCGCTGCGCTGGCCTCATGGCAGCGCACGCACAGGGTCGCCGTGTCGGGCAGCTTGGGAGTGACCGACGAAGGATCCTCGGCATGCTTCTCCAGCGGGCCGTGGCAGGCTTCGCAGTTCACATGCGCGTGCATTCCGCTGGCGTGCGTGGCGGCGACATCCGAATGGCACTGTTCGCAGGCCTGGTGGCCGGCGAACTTCATTGGATGCGCGGCGATTTCGTCCATGGCTGCCGCACGATAGTGACCATACTTCCCAAAGGATTTCGGAACTACGTAGTGGCGCACGACCAAAAATACAAGGAAGGCGATTACAAATAAGGCTGCAAAACGAAAGAGATGTCCTGCATCTTTGAATATGCTCATTGAGCTTCGTCTCCACAAAGCCCATTCACGGTCTTGCGTGATACGATCCGCGCTGGCTTAGGTCTTTCCTTAGGAGCAGGTTACGGAGCGCGACGTTCCGCTGTATGTGAGGGGGATCACGTACACCTGTGCGCGCCGACATGTTTTTGCGATCCGTGTGTGAGCATTCTCACGAGCATTTTCCGCATGGAGTCCTGATGGGTGCGATACCCCACGCTCTCTCGGGATCGGCGCTCCGCGGCCCAGCATCCCAAGCAGGTACGATGGAAACGGAGGATCAATAGGGGATTATGGCGAGGATTCTGGATGGAGTTGCGATCGCGAAGGCCATTCGCGAGGAGGTCGCGGAGGAGGTTCGTGAACTGAGCGGGCGCGGCGTGCGGCCGGGACTGGCCGCCGTGCTCGTTGGCAATGTGCCCGCATCCGAGATCTATGTGCGCAGCAAGGTGCAGACCTGCGGCGAGCTGGGCATCTTCAGCGACCTGATCACGCCCCAGGCCGATGTCACCACCGAATCCATGCTGGAACTGGTGGACCTGCTGAACCGGCGCGAAGATATTGATGGCATTCTGATTCAGCTTCCGCTGCCGGCGCAGGTCGATACCAAGCGCCTGCTCGATGCCGTGGCCCCGGAGAAAGATGTGGACGGGTTTCATCCGGTGAATGCGGGCCGGTTGCAGGCTGGCCGTCCGGCTCTGGCCCCCTGCACGCCGGCAGGAGTGATCCAGATCCTCAAGCGCAGCCAGATCCCCATCGCCGGGCAGCACGCAGTCATCGTGGGGCGCAGCGATATTGTGGGCAAACCGGCAGCGATGCTGCTGCTGCACGAGAATGCGACCGTGACGATCTGCCACTCCAAGACGCGCGAGTTACCGGAGATTACCCGCCAGGCAGACATCCTGGTGGCGGCCATCGGACGCGCCGGATTCATCACCCCGGAGATGGTCAAGCCGGGCGCGACGCTGATCGATGTGGGCATCAACCGCATCACCGAACGTGCCGACTTCGACCGGTTCTTCAAGGGCGACCTGAAGCGCGAGGAGTCGTTCGCGAAGCGTGGCACGACCATTGTGGGGGATATTCATCCTGCGGCGTTCAAGACCGCCGGCGCCTACACACCGGTTCCGGGAGGCGTGGGTCCGCTGACCATTGCCATGCTGATGGCCAATACCGTGCGCGCGGCAAAGATGCGGCGCGGGCTATAACGCGGAGTTGCAATCTCCCAGGTCTCAACCTCGAGACCTGGGGCACCGGCAGCTGTTGAGGAATTTGCCACGATGTTGAGAGTCGGTCTTACCGGCGGTTTGGGCAGCGGCAAGAGCACCGTGGCAGCCATGCTGCGGGAGCGCGGCGCGTATGTGATCGAGGCCGATGCCCTGGGCCGCGCCCTGATGGAGCCGGGCGAAGCCGTCTACTCCGCCATCGTGGAGCATTTCGGCCCGGAGGTGCTGACAGCGGAGGGACGGCTGGACCGCGCCCGGCTGGCAGGACTGGCCTTCAGCGGCGGGCGCTTGCAGGAACTGAACAGCATCGTGCATCCCACCGTCATTGCGGCCCAGCAGCATTGGATGGAAGAGGTTTTTGCGCGCGATGCGGCGGCGGTTGCCGTGATCGAGTCGGCGCTGATCTTCGAGGTGGTGCGCGATGCCCTGGCGCGCGGCGAGAAGGAAACGGCGCTGGCCGATTGGCGCCGGCGTATCGATCGCATCATCGTGGTGACGGCGCCGGATGAGCTGAAGATCGCGCGCTATGTTTGCCGGGTGAGCGGCTCGCATCAAGCCCGGGCGGCCGCGGAGGCGGATGCCCGCAAGCGGCTGGCTCACCAGATCCCCGACGCCGAAAAGGCCGCCCAGGCGGATTTTGTGCTGGAAAATTCCGGCGACCTGGCCGCGCTCGCGGCGCAGGTGGATGCGGTGTGGGCGCAGCTTCGGGCCGAGAGCAGCCGGCCCGCCGGGTCTTTACAATAGAAACAGGCAGCCGTTGCAGCTTGGGTTGGTTTCCTCTGGTGGGAGCGAGAAGCTGTGACCCGCGACCTTGTCGGAAGGGCCGAGGCTGGGGCGTGGTGTCTGCCGTTTGCGCGACGCTGGGTCGCGCCCTGATACGAGGCTGATGGAAACTTTGGCCTCAGAAAAGCGAGTTCAGAAAGAGCCATGCGACTGCGCCGGTTATTGCTCGTCGTCTTGATTGTGGGCGGATTCTGGTGGGCCACCTCGCACCTGCACCGGGGGTTCGCGCCTTCATGGGATCATTTTTCGCTGCTGGGTACCGGTTCCGGGTCGCCGCTGGAGCTCACCGAGGCGCATGCCGCGCCCGCCTACACCTCCGATGAACTGAACAACATCAACGTTTACAAGCGGGTGTTGCCGTCGGTGGTGAATATCACTTCGACCGCGCTGGTCTTCGACTTCTTCTATGGCGCGGTGCCGCAGCAGGGTCAGGGATCGGGCTTCATTCTCGATAAGGCCGGCCACATCCTCACCAACTATCACGTAATCGCCGGGGCCAACCGCGGCATCAAGGTGATGCTCAGCAACAAGCGGGAGTACGACGCGACCGTGGTGGGAAGCGACAAGGTGCACGACCTGGCGCTGCTCCAGATCAACGCGCCCAATCTGCAACCGGTGACGCTGGCCGACTCTTCCAACCTGCAGGTGGGGCAGGAGGTCTACGCCATTGGCAACCCGTTCGGTCTGAGCGGAACCATGACGCGCGGCATCATCAGCTCCATTCGCTCCATCCGCAACCAGGAGGGCGCGCCGATTGAAGATGCGATCCAGACGGACGCCGCCATCAACCCCGGCAACTCCGGCGGGCCGCTGTTGAACTCGAGCGGCAATGTCATCGGCATCAACACCATGATCGCCTCGAATGGCGCCGACCAGAGCTCGGGCATCGGCTTCAGATCGGAA
>JAJZCY010000284.1 GCA_021828835.1 Acidobacteriota bacterium
GGTCAGCAGCAGCCGGCGGTCGATCTCGTCGAAGCCGTGCGCATCGACTTCCAGCATGCTCAATGCGGCGTTGGCGGTGGGCCGATCGATGATGCCTGAGCCGCGCACCTGGGCGTAATCGCGGACGCGGCGCAGCAGGCGGTTGGCAATACGCGGGGTGCCGCGGGAGCGCAGCGCGATCTCGGCGGCGCCGTCCGGGTCGATGGGAATCTGCAGTACCTCGGCGGAGCGTTCGACGATAACGCGCAGATCGTCTTCGGTATAGAACTCGAGGCGCAGCAGGATGCCGAAGCGCGAGCGCAGCGGCGAGCTGAGCAGGCCGGGCCGCGTGGTGGCGCCGATGAACGTGAAGGGGCGGATTTCCATCACGTGGGTGCGCGCCGCCGGGCCTTGGCCGATGATAATGTCGAGCTGGTAATCCTCGAGCGCGGTGTAGAGCTTCTCTTCCAGGACCGGCTGCATGCGGTGAATCTCGTCGAGGAAGAGCACCTGGCGCTCGCGCAGATTGGTGAGAATCGCGGTGAGGTCGCCCTGGATCTGGAGGGCCGGTCCGGAGGTCTGCTGGAAACCCACGTCGAGCTCGTTGGCGATGATGGTGGCCAGGGTGGTCTTGCCCAGTCCGGGCGGGCCGGAGAGGAGCACGTGATCGAGGGCCTCGCCGCGGGATTTGGCGGCTTCGAGGGCGATGGAAAGTTGTTCCTTGACCTTGGACTGGCCGATGAACTCGCGCAGCCAGCGCGGCCGCAGCTTCAGCTCAAAATTCTGCTCTTCTTCGGCGCGCGCCGCGCTCACCAGTCGTTCCGGGCCGTTGTCGCGGTCTTTGATCATGCTGAACCAAAGTTTAGCGGCTCAACTCCCGGGTTTCAAAATCGGCGCATGCGGCGCCGCACCTGGACCCCTGCGCGCCAGTTGGTCGGTGGGCTGCCGAGAAGATCTCCAAGTGCGACCCTGCAACTACTGCCGCGCGGCGGTTTGCGGCGGCTGCAAGGCGTGGTCAAAAGCGGCGCGGGCGGCTTCTTCGCGCACGATCTGGCGCATCTTGAGGTAGACGCCGTTGGTCCAGCCGAAGCCGATCACGTTCTGCTTGTAGCCGGTGGTGACGACCACGTCGGCGTTGCCGGTCACCACGTTGTACTTCTCGCGAATGGTGCCGGTCTGGGCGAAGGCACGATCGACGGTGCGGTTCCAGTGGGCGGCGATGCGGGCCGCGTCGCTGCGGTAGCCGGTGGCATCGAGGCCGGCGACGGCGATCCAGTTGGTGGGCGCCCAGCCGTAGGGATAGTCCCATTGCAGCCCGGTGTCGTGGGTGCTGGTGGCCAAGCCGCCGGGGCGCTCAAAGAGGTCCAGCTTCGTTTCCAGGGACTTGGCCTCCTTGCGCGAAGCCACGCCGGCCCAGAGCGGGTAGAGCGAGGTGATGAAGGCGTAGTGCGACGGCCTCGCGTGCACAAAATCCCAGTCTGCGAAGACACCTTCCCTGGCGCGCCACAGATAGCGGTGGATGGCGTAGTTGCGGGCTTGGGCGCGGCGGTCCCAGAGCTGCGCCTCGCGGCCTTTGCCCAGGAGATAGGCGATGTGCTCCAGGTCGCGCTCGTAGCGGTAGAGCAGGGAATTGAGGCCCACCGGCGCATAGTTTTCGGTGGCGCCGCTGAAGGGGCCGAAGCGATTGCTGGTATCAAAGCCGGACTCGCGCATGGCGCGGTCGCCTTCATAGAAGGCTTTGCTGAGGCGGTAACCGCCATACCACGCGCGCATGCAGACCACGCTGGCGTTTACGTTGCAACTGGTGCGCTTGAGGCGCTCGGCCTCGGCGGCGTCGGGGTGTTCGGAGCCTTTGACCAGGAAACCGGCGGCCTCGGGGCTGGGGTGCTGGAGGAGCGAGCGGATCACGTCGGGGTAGTAGTGGCTGGCGTCGGCCATCTCCGGCACGGGGCCGGAGCCGTAGTCCCAGAAGCGCGCCAGGCGCGTGTTGCCGGCGCGATGCTCGGGGCGGGTCCAGGTGGAGTAATCTTTTTCGGCCAGCGTGTAGGCGTGCTCCAGCCACTCCTGGGCGGCGGCGCGTCCGGCTACGGTGTCGGGAAAGCTGCGCGGGTTCTCGATCACCGCCCGAATCATCGAGGTCAGAAAGGGCGGCTGCGAGCGGGTGAGATAGTAGGTGCGGTTGGCGTTGAGGACGCCGCCGTAGTTCTCGATCTCGAAGAGGAAGTTATCGACGATGCCCCTGGCCAGGCGGGCGCGGTGGTCGGCCTCCAGGCCCAGGAGGATGAAGTAGGAGTCCCAGCCGTACATCTCGTTGAAGCGTCCGCCGGGCACGATGTAGGGGTGAGGAAGGTAGAGCAGGCCTTCGGCCTCAAGGTCTTGCGGCTGGAGATCCCCGATCTTCTCAATGGCGCGGGGGAGATGCAGCACGCGGAGGTGGCATTTGTGCTCGGCGGCGGCGACGGCGGCGGGTTCGGGGAAGCCGTAGGGCAAGTAGAGCACCGGCAGGGTGCGCACCTTGGGGTCCACGATCGAGCTGCAGTCGCTCATGGAGCGGGTGAGCACATCCCAGGAGGCGTGGATGTAACGGAGCGTAGCTTCGGGCGTGGAGGCCGGGTGTTCGGTGGGGGGCGCGGTGGTGGGAGCCTGTGCGGAGGCCGAGAGGGCAGCCGCCAGCAAGAGGAGGATGAGTTTCATTGCCGCTCCGGGGCGAATGGAGAAGAACTGCCTGGAGTCTATCGCAGGGAGGGAAGGAGGGGCATGGCGCGCCGGCTGTGTGCGAGTGGGCTTGGTGGGGACGGCGAAAGGTGTGGGCCCGGAGGCCCACACGACAGCCAACCTGGAGGTCGGCGCTACTGGCTTTGAGGCGGCTGGATCTGAGGCCGGTGCATGGAGGCTTACTGGTAGCGCTTGCGGTGCCACTCCCAGGCGGTGCGGACGATGTCGTCGAGCTGGGTGTAGCGGGGCTTCCAGCCCAGTTCGCGGATGGCATTTTCGGAGCTGGCCACGAGTACGGCGGGATCGCCGGGACGGCGCGGCTGGAGTTCAGCGGGGATGGGGTGGCCGGTGACGCGCCGCGCGGATTCGATGACCTCGCGAACGCTGAAGCCCTGGCCGTTGCCCAGGTTGTAGATGAGCCGATCGTGCTGTTCGAGCGCGTTCAGGGCCAGCAGATGGGCGTCGGCCAGATCGGAAACGTGGATGTAGTCGCGGATGCAGGTGCCGTCGGCGGTCGGGTAGTCGTCGCCGAAGATCTTGATGGATTTGCGGCGGCCGAGAGCGACATCAAGGACGAGCGGAATGAGGTGCGATTCCGGCTCATGCGCTTCGCCGCGGGTAATGCCGCTGGGGCCTTCCGGCGCGCCGGCGACGTTGAAGTAGCGCAGCGAGGCGTAGCGGAGGCCGTGGATGCGGTTCAGCCAGGTAAGCATCTGCTCGACCAGCAGCTTGGAATGTCCGTAGGCGTTGGTGGGCGCTAGCTTCGCCTCTTCGCGGATGGGGACCGATTCCGGCTCGCCGTAGACGGCGGCAGTGGAGGAGAAGACCAGGCGATGGGGGCCGCAGGCCAGCATCGCTTCGAGAAGAGACAGAGTCGAGGCGGTATTGTTGCGGAAGTAGAGCTCGGGTTTCACCATGGATTCGCCCGCTTCGATCAGAGCGGCGAAGTGGAGAACACCGTCGAAGGGGCGGCCAGCGTCGCGTGCGGAGGTGAATGCGCGTTCCAGCAGGGAGCGGTCGCTCAAATCGCCTTCGATGAAATCAACACCGGGGGGGACCATCTCTCGCTGCGAGTGGCATAAGTTATCGAAAACAGTGACATTATGGCCACGCTGCAACAACAATGCGGCCACGGTGCCTCCGATGTAGCCGGCACCGCCGGTCACAAAAATTCTCACAAAAGGCCTGTCCTTTCCAGCCCACTTTCGGGTAACCTGAGTCTATAACAGTGGAGACAAACCGGCCGAAGCCGGGCAGGCTGGCACGCGAAGAGGCCGGGTTGCAGTAGGCAAATGCTCGCTCCCCAGTTCGATGCGGCCATAGAAGGATTTACTGCCCCAGAAGGAAGATTTTGCCGATCCCGCTGTCCGAGGAGTTGTTGGACTCCAACCTCTGCACCCCTGCGGTAGTTTTTCCTGGGGCAGGGATGGAAGGTAACGGGCCATGGTGGTCGCCTGAGGGGTGGTCCTGAGGCCTGTTGCCCATAGTAGAAGTTGGAATCAAAAGATGGACTTTCCCCCAGGCTGGGCAAGAGAGAACAATTGAGTGGCGGGTTATTTGTGCTGGCACCAGCTCTGCGGAGTGGTGTCCCGGGATGCATTATCTTCCCCCGCCGGTCTGGATGAGAGGAAAGCTGCACGCGGTGACCATTTGGCATGCCGATTGCAGCGATATTTGATCTGATCATGTTGAATCCCTGCGCCGTTTCTGCGGCTCGAATCGAGGACTGAAGAGATGCCGAAGAGCGATATTCCCACGTTCGGTCTGCTTCCGGAACCGGAGGGCCGGACCGCGTCGTTTTTGACGAGTTCGGCGATTAACCTCGCCATTCTGGCCACCATTTTGATCATTGGAATGACCGCGCGGCGGGTGATTCAGCAGCATTACGAG
>JAJZCY010000285.1 GCA_021828835.1 Acidobacteriota bacterium
GCCCGCTTCCAGCAGCGCATCCTTCACGGCATCCAGCTTGGAGGGCTGGAGAACAGCTTCGATCTTGAGCATGGTCAAATTGCCTCGTTCGATAGGCTATCAGGCCGGGCGGAATTCGTGCTTCCCCCGGCCTGTGAAACTTGCATAGGCACCAACTCAATCACCGGGTTTCCCACATCTCGATTTTGCGATCTGGCAGAGGAATCGTGGCGAGGCGCTGCTAATCCAGCGTGTATCCCTCTTCGCCGTGCTGCGACAGATCCAGTCCGGCGATCTCGTCCTCGCGCGAGACCCGCAGGCCGATGAGTTTGTCCACCACAAAGAGCAGGATCAAGGTGCCCACGATCGAGATGCCCCAGGAGATGCCGACGCCGGCGAACTGGTGCAGTACCTGGCCCCAGTTGCCGTCCATGGCGCCGATCGGCTTGCCCTTGCCGAAGGCGGGATTGATCACCATGGTGGCGAAGAAGCCGGTCAGGATGGCGCCGAGCGTTCCGCCGGCGCCGTGTACGCCGAAGGCGTCGAGCGAATCGTCGTAGCCGAAGATGTTCTTGACCTTGAAGACCATGAGTGAGCAGAAGAAGCCGGCGAGCAACCCAATGACCAATGCGGACATGGGCGTCACGTACCCCGAAGCCGGCGTGATGGCCACCAGTCCGGCCACCGCGCCCGAGATGGCGCCCAGGGCAGTGGGCTTGCCGTTGTGGAACCACTCGTAGATCGTCCAGCCCAGGGCCGCGGTGGCGGTGGCAAAGTGGGTGGCCACGAAGGCGCTGGTGGCCAGCGCACTGGCGGCCAGCGCCGATCCGGCATTGAATCCGAACCAGCCCACCCATAGCAGGCATGCGCCGATGAAGCTCAGCACCAGCGAGTGCGGCGGCATGGCGGTGTGGGGATAGCCGATGCGCTTGCCAAGGTAAAGTGCGCATACCAGTGCGGAAACACCACTGGTAATGTGCACAACCGTGCCGCCCGCGAAGTCGAGCGCAGGCAGCGCGCCGCCGTTCGCATTCAGCAGTCCGCCCACGCCCCAGACCATATGCGCCATCGGGCAGTAGACCAGGAGCGACCACAGCGACAGAAAGACCGCCATGGCGCTGAACTTCATGCGCTCCGCAAACGCGCCGCAGATCAGCGCCGGCGTGATGATGGCAAACATGAGCTGGTAGATCATGTAAGTCTGCTCGGGAATGGTGGCAGCGTAGTCGGGATTGGGTGCGAGGCCCACGCCACGCAGGAATACATGGTCGAAGCCGCCGATGAAGGCGTTTCCGTGGCCGAAGGCCAGCGAGTAGCCCACCAGCGCCCAGAGGATGGTCACCATGGCCATCATGGCGAAGCTCTGCATCATGGTGGCGAGGATGTTCTTCTTGCGCACCAGGCCGCCATAGAAGAGGGCCAGCCCCGGGCCGGTCATCAGCAGCACGAGAGCGGCGGAAACCAGCATCCACGCATTGTCCCCGGCCGATTGGGCGCTGGCTGCCGCGGCCTGAGCGCTCTTCACCGCCTGCTCCAGCCCTGCGATCCGTGCCTGCATCTCTGCCGGAGTGTTTTGGGCAAACGAATACAACGGAGAAAACAGGGCAAGGGCGGCAGGGTACAGAACTTTCAGGGTCCGACGCGACATTCGACTTTCACTCCAGAGACACCAAGGATGTTGCGGCCGATGCGGCCGCCCAAGCGGGGAAAGCAGAGGCACCGAGACAACGCTCCGTGCACTCTCGGGGGTTATGGGTCCCTTATTTCACGCGGGGCATAAGGATCGCATGAAGAAACCTGAGATTGCTCTGGCATCTTCACGGTTTCCGTGCAAGGGGGGGCTGGAGAAGAAGGGAAGGGGATTGAAAGGAAGAGGTGGGTCTCCCAGGTCCACCGCTTGGGAGGACCTGGGGGAGCACAGTGCTTATGCGATGAACTCGTAGCCTTCTTCGCCGTGCTGCGAGACGTCGAGGCCTTCGTGCTCGTCGGCGGCGGTCAGGCGCAGGCCGATGGTCTTATCGACCAGGAAGAGCAGCACCAGGGTGCCCACGATGGCCAATCCCCAGCCCAGCCCCATGGCGACCAATTGGTTCAGCACCTGGCCCCAGTTTCCGTCCACGGCGCCCACGGGCCGCGCATGGCCGGCGGCATCGGTGCCGAACACGGCATTGATGCTTCCTGACGCCAGCAGACCCGCCAGCAGGGCGCCCATGGTTCCGCCCATGCCGTGCACGCCGAAGGCGTCCAGCGAATCGTCATAACCGAACCACTTCTTCACCTTGAAGACCATCAGGCAGCAGACCACGCCGGCGATCAGGCCGATCCAGAGCGCCGACATCGGCTGTACGTAGCCGGAGGCCTGGGTGATGGTGGCCAGGCCCGCTACCGCGCCGGAGATCGCGCCCAGCGCGGTGGGCTTGCCGTTCAGGAACCATTCCAGCACCGTCCAGCTCAGTGCAGCAGAGGCTGCTGCGAACTGCGTGTTGATGAAGGCGCTGGTGGCCAACGGTCCGGCCGAGAGGGCGCTGCCCGCATTGAATCCGAACCAGCCCACCCACAGCATGCAGGCGCCGATGAAGCTCAGCACCATGGAGTGCGGCGGCATCGGCGTCTCCGGATAGCCGCTGCGCTTGCCCAGGTAGATGGCCGCCACCAGTGCCGAGACGCCGCTGGTGATGTGCACTACGGTGCCGCCGGCGAAATCCAGGCAGGGCCAGCGTCCGCCGACGACGTTGAGCAGCCCACCCACACCCCAGACCATGTGCGCCATGGGGCAGTAGATGAGCAGGGACCAGAGCGTGAGAAACACGGCCAGGGCGCTGAACTTTACCCGTTCCGCCACCGCGCCGGTGATCAGCGCCGGGGTGATGATGGCGAACATCAACTGGTAGACCATGAAGGTCTGTTCGGGGATGGTGGGAGCGTAGCTGGGGTCTGGATTCAGCGAGACGCCGTGCAGGAAGACGTGCTCTAGTCCGCCGATAAAGGCATTGCCGTGGCCGAAGGCCAGTGAGTAGCCGACCAGCGCCCACACAATCGTGATCAGTCCCATCATGGCGAAGCTCTGCATCATGGTGCCCAGAATGTTCTTGCGCCGCACCAGGCCGCCGTAGAAGAGTGTGAGCCCGGGGCCGGTCATCAGCAGCACCAGTGCCGCTGAAACCAGGATCCAGGCATTATCGCCGGCCATCTGCGCGTGCGCCACGGCCTTCTGGAGGGCCGCGATCTGGGCCTGGGTGGCCGGCGCATCGGGCGAAGAACTCGCGATGGGCGCAGCCGCAAAAGCCGGGGAGACAAAACAACCAAGCAACAACAGCAGAGACAGACAACGACGGCGCATGTTCGGCTCCACAAAATGAATTAGGCGGGCAATCGGAAACGGCAGGTCCCCGGCGGCGGCTCGTCAGGATGCAGAGATCGGCGGCAACTGGCGTTCAGCAGCGGCAGATCGTAGTTGTGAGCTTGCGGCCGGAAGGAAAGTGCTTTCCCTTATTCTCCGAAACCAATGCCAGAATGGCAAGTTTTCCTGACGCGCTTTTCATGAGGTATGTGCTACAGGACCGGCGCGGGCGGATAGGGCGGAGAAGCCTCAGGGTCGGGGATTACTCCAGGAATGCCTCTGAGCGGCGGATTGGGCTGCTCCGTGGCGGTGGAGCAGAAAGCTTAGAATCATTTTGTGAGCCGGCAGCGCCGCGGCTCCAATTCTGCATCAGATTGGGACGGACCATGAGCGAAGCGGGGACGCTGGAAAAGAACGTCGATCAGCAGATTGTTACCGCCATGAAGGCCAGGGAAGCCGAACGCCTGGGTACGCTGCGGCTGATCAAGAACTCGCTGAAGAACAAGGCTATCGAGAAGCGCTCGCCGCTCACCGCTCAGGAAAGCGAGCAGGTGCTGGCCAGCATGATCAAGCAGCGGCGCGACTCCATCGAGCAGTTCACCAAGGGCAACCGTTCGGATCTGGCGGATAAGGAAGCAGCCGAGATTGTGGTGATCGAGGAATTCTTGCCCAAGGCGCTGGAGGGCGAAGCGCTGAGCGTTCTTATTGGCGAGGCGGTTGCAGAAGTTGCTGCGGCCAAAGGCGCGGATCCCACTGCCAAGGAGATGGGAATGGTGATGAAGGCGGTTCAGGCGAAGCTGGCGTCCCAGGGCCTGCGCGCCGAAGGCCGGGCCGTCAGCGAACTCGTCAAGAAGGCGCTGGCAGGCTGAATCAGGGCGCGCGGAATTCCCGCTCGGCTGCCGTTGTAGTCCTCCTGGCTGTGCATCGCGCCTGCACGATGCCGAGCCTCCAAAAACAGTCTTATTGCGCTCCCCGCGCCTCATCCCGATGAATGCCGGGGGGCATGCGAACCGCCCCGTTTGGGAGAGGTCCGCATGGCCGGCATTGGGGAAGTCGCGCAGGATTGGGTCCGCGCGATGGGGTGGAAGCACTCGGAAAACCACCAGCACTCCTTGGTCTTCCACTTGAAACCGGAGCCCCTGAATGCGCTACGTGGTTCCCGGTGGTTGCTAGCCGCTGGCAGGTCAAGAGTTCGGCTGCTCCCCTAAGGTTTCCGTTGCGCGATCGTGTTCTCGCAGCGAGATGTTGTGGAC
>JAJZCY010000026.1 GCA_021828835.1 Acidobacteriota bacterium
TTCCCTATGACCCAGCAGAACTCCTCGCGCTTCGGCACCGCCTTCACCGAGACCATCGAGGCCCGCGAAGGCGTCACCACCGGCATCTCCGCCGCCGATCGCGCCCACACCATCCGCACCGCCATCGATCCCCACGCCACCTACACCGATCTCGCCCGCCCCGGCCATGTCTTTCCGCTCCGCGCCCGCCGCGGCGGCGTGCTGGTGCGCGCCGGCCAGACCGAGGCCTCCGTCGACCTCGCCCGCCTCGCCGGCCTCAAGCCCGCCGGCGTCATCTGCGAGATCATGCGCGACGATGGCGAGATGGCCCGCATCCCTGACCTGATTCCCTTCTGCCAGGAACACGGGCTCAGGATTCTCACCGTGGCCGAGCTCATCCGCTACCGCCTGCGCAATGAGCGCTACATCGTCCGCACCGGCGAAAACCGCATTCAGACCCGCCACGGCGAGTTCCGCATGATCGCCTACGAGAGCGAGGTCAACGGCGGCGAAAGCCACATCGCCCTGGTACGCGGCGACCTCTGCCCGCAGTGCCCGGCCTTCCACGAAGGTCCCGCCAATGCCCTCGCCGCCTGGTCCGGCAGCTCCGCCGCGGCAGCCTCCGAGGAGCCCGCCCGGCCGCCCTGCACCCATCCCGTGCTGGTGCGCGTCCACACCCGCTGCACAGCCGGCGATGTCTTCGCCGCCGACTGCCGCTGCCACGAGATCCTCGACCAGTCCATGCGCATGATTGCTGAAGAGGGCTGCGGCGTGATCGTCTATCTGCACAACACCTCGCGCGGCTTCGAGATCGACCACACCCCGGCCGCTGCATTCGACAGCGAAGGAGCCGCCGCCTCCGCCAGCCAACCGCCCTCCGGCCGCCTCATCCTGCACCAGGAACTGCGCGCCCGCGAAGGCTCTCAAGCCCGTACCGGCCGCATCCTGCGCGCCATCGGACTGGGCAGCCAGATCCTCTCCGACCTCGGCATCCAGCGCATCCGCCTGCTCTCCAATACCCCCATGCACATCCCCGCCCTCGAAGGCTTCGGCCTGGAGATCGTCGAGCAGGTCGCCATTCCCCTGGAACAGCGCTCTCCGCTCGCGGCGCGCCTCTGATTGGCCCGCCCGCAGCGATACCCAGGCCCGTCGCCGCCAAACCGCACGGTGCTTTATGCTGGAAAGCGCAGCTGCATCCCCGAGCTGCTGAACTTCATTTCCCCGGGACCGCCTCATGCAATCACCCGCATTGCCGCCTGACGAGAAGGACAGGCTAGCTGCTCTTCACTCCCTTCATCTGCTCGACACCGACCCCGAAGAGCGCTTTGACCGCCTCACCCGCATCGCCCGGCGCATATTCTCCGTGCCCATTGCGGTGGTCAACCTGATCGATGCCGAGCGCCAGTGGGCCAAGTCCGCAGCCGGCTCTTTCGCACAGCAGACCTCGCGTGAATCTTCCTTTTGCGGACATACCATCCTGGGCAGCGACGTCCTCTGCATCAACGATGCCCATGAGGACAGCCGCTTCCAGAACAATCCCCTGGTGACCGGCGCACCCTCGATCCGCTTCTACGCTGGCTACCCGCTGCGCTTCGCCGGCCACAATCTCGGCGCCCTCTGCCTCCTCGATACCCAGCCCCGCAGCTTCTCTCCGGAAGAGCGCGACCTCCTCATCGATCTCGCCCACATGGTGGAAGAGGAACTCGCCGCTGAACATCACGCCGCGACCGACGAGCTCACCGGCCTGTCCAACCGCCGCGGCTTCGAGCAGTTTGCCCAAAAGGCGCTCGGCGTCTGCGCGCGCGCGGAGGCCCCCGCCACCCTGGTCTATTGCGACCTGGACGGCTTCAAGCCCATCAATGACATCCACGGCCACGCCGAAGGGGACCGTGCCCTACGGCTCTTTGCGCGCGTCCTCGCCGACACCTTCCGTGACAGCGACTTTGTGGCCCGCCTGGGCGGCGATGAATTCGCGGTTCTGCTCACCAACTCCAATCGCGAAGCCGCCGAGCAGGCCCTGTTTCGAATGCGCATGATGCTCGACGAAGCGGTGTACACTGCCCGCCTTCCTTATCCCATCCGCTTCAGCGCCGGCATCGCGGAGTTCGATCGAATGCGGCATCGCTCCGCCGACCAACTGCTCCGCGACGCCGATGCCGCAATGTACGCGGAGAAGAAAACCCCGCGCTGAGCCGCGCGCGCCTGCTTTAATATCGAACTGATCACTTCATCCCTGTTTTTGCGAGACCTGCGCATGCTTCGCATCCTCCGGTCCTGGCCTTTGACCGCGCCCGCCGCGGCCCTCCTGCTGGTGCTGGCTGCGGGCTGCTCGCAGAACAACTCCGCTTCCAGCTCCACGGCTAACTTCGCGGTTGCGCTCGGCAGCTCCAGCGTGGCCGTATCCCAGGACGGCACCCCGGCCACCCTCGCCGTAACCATCACCGGAGCCTCCGGTACGCCTGCCGTCGGTGTCAGCGGCCTCCCCGCCGGCGTCACCGAGCAGTTCACGCCCGTCGCAGGAGGCCCCTCCGGAACCCTCAGCTTCATCGGCAACACCACCGTTCCGGCGGACAGTTATCCGGTCTCCGTCACCGTCACCGCCGGCAGCAGGGTTCAGAGCCAGGCCTTCACGCTCGTCAGCGCGGTAGTCGCCTCGATCAAGCCGTCCGTCGACACCAGCCTCGGGATCCAGGGCAATCTTCAGCAGTTCATGTCCACTTCGTTCCAGATCTCCGGATACACGGGCAACTTCTTCGCTTCCGCTGCCTCCACCAAACAGTCCGAGCTGACCGCGCTCGCCCCACAGCACATTCGTCTGCAGGCTATCGGCGCGGCTCTTCCCATGACCGGCGACAGCGGCACCGCAGCCGACTGGAACTTCACTCTTCTCGATCAGATTGTGCAGCCGGTCCTCAGCACGGCCGACCAGAGCCCCGAGTTCCAGATCGCCACCGCGCCCGCGTGGATGTGCCATCCTGACGGCACCTTCGATATCGCAAACCACCTCCACGACTTCGCCGCTTACGCCGCCAATCTCGTCCGCTACTACAACGCCGGCGGCTTCAACTGGGGCGGCCAGCACTTCCAATCTCCCGGCGCGCAGCACATCACTTGGTGGGGCATCTTCAACGAGCCCAACCTCAACGGCCTCACCGCCGCGCAGTACGCCACGCTCTACAACACCGTGGTGCCGGCCATGCTCGCCGTCGATCTCTCGTTGAAGTTCTCCGCGCTCGAGTTCTCCGACTACGGCCTCGGCACCGGCCAGATGGGCGACCCCGAGCAGTACCTGCCCGCGTTCCTGGCGCCGGCGGCATCCGGCGGCGTCAACGCCCAGATCGACAGCATCTCCACCCACCTCTACGGCGGGTGCAACCAGCGCGATACCGACGCGGCGCTCTTCGCCGCCGTTCCCGGCTTCGCCGCCAACATCCAGTACTTCCGCCAGCAACTGGCCGCACGCGCCGATCTCGTCAACGTGCCGGTCTGGGTCACCGAGAACAACGTCAACGCCGACTACGCCCTCTCGAACGGCATGAGCTCCTGCAATCCCACCCAACTCTTCGTCAACGACCCGCGCGGATCCGATGCCTTCTTTGCAGCCTGGCGTCCCTACGTCTTTTCGCAGCTCGGCAAAGCCGCCAACCGCGCCCTCTATCAGTGGATGTTCACGGGCTCGACGCAGTACGGCGAGACCGACGCCAACGGCACGCCCTACCTGAGCTATTGGGTCGATCGCTCGCTGGAGAACGCCTTCCCCACGCCGCCCGGGGCCACGCCTCCGCAGATTCTTTCAACCTCGCTCACGGATTCGAATTCCATCGAGGTGCTGGCGGTGAAGAATACCAACGGCGCCGTCACGCTGATGGTCGTGAATCACGCCGTCCACGCCACCACAGACGATAACGGCGCTGGCGCGCCGCGCACCGTGGTGATCGATCTCTCGCGGTTCAATCTCTTCGGCGCCGCCAGCCTCAAAACGGTAGACGCATCGACGAACCTCACCACCGGCCCGGTCAGCACCGCGATCACCCCGTCAAGCCGCATCACCCTGACGTTCAATGGCTACGGCACAGCGTTTCTCACGCTGACGCCGTGAGCCCAGGTGGAATCCTGCTTTTTTGCTGCCCTCCGGGAGAGTGGCGGCCCCGAACGAGACTCCTCCAAATTAGCGATGACGCCGTCCCCGGTCCCTCGCCTTTGGGGACCGGGGACGGCGTCAGTTGGAGCGGCCTGCCGGGGTGCCCCAGGTCTCGATTCTGAGACCTGGGAAAACACAAAGCTGCCTTCCTACCACCCCAGCACATACGCGAACATCAGCGGCGCCACGATCGAGGCGTCGCTCTCCACGATGAACTTGGGCGTCTTCTCGCCCAGCTTACCCCAGGTGATCTTCTCGTTGGGCACCGCGCCCGAGTACGACCCATAGCTGGTGGTCGAGTCGGAGATCTGGCAGAAGTACGCCCACAGCGGAACGTTGTCGCGCTGCAGGTCCTGGTGCAGCATGGGCACCACGCAGATGGGAAAATCGCCGGCGATACCGCCGCCGATCTGGAAAAAGCCCAGCGGCGTCTTGGCGGTCGTGTTGGTGTACCACTCCGCCAGCTCCATCATGTACTCGATGCCGGTGCGCACCGTGTGCACCTTCTTCACGTCGCCGGAGATGCAGTGGCCGGCGTACATGTTGCCGAGCGTTGAGTCCTCCCAGCCGGGCACGAACATGGGCAGGTTCTTCTCCGCCGCCGCCAGCAGCCAGCTATCCTTGGGGTCGATCTGGTACGAACCCTTGAGCGCGCCGGAGAGCAGAATCTTGTACATGAACTGGTGCGGGAAATAGCGCTCGCCGGCCTTGTCGGCCTTTACCCACTCCTCCAGCACCACGCTCTCGATGCGGCGCATGGCCTCCATCTCCGGGATGCAGGTGTCGGTGACGCGGTTCATGTGCCGCGACAGCAGCCCGGCCTCGTCGGCAGGGGTCAGATCGCGATAGTGCGGCACGCGCTCGTAGTAATCGTGCGCCACCAGGTTGAAGACATCCTCTTCAAGATTGGCGCCGGTGCAGGTGATGGCGTGCACTTTGTCCTGGCGGATCATCTCGGCGAGCGACAAGCCCAGCTCGGCAGTGCTCATCGCGCCGGCGATGGTCATGAACATCTTGCCACCGTCGGCAAGCAGCTTGTTGTAGGCCTCGGCGGCGTCAATCAGCGCAGCGGCGTTGAAATGCCGGTAATGATGCTTGATGAAGGATGTAATCGAACCCATGGCTTTTCTGTTTGCTCCAGTACCAAGCTAACACAGCGGAATTCAGAGATCAGAGATCAGCGATCAGGGATCAGGCTTCCACTTCTGCGCGGATTTCAAACCCCAGTTCCCGGAGCCGCCGCAGCGTGTCGCGCGCCGAGACGTGCTGCACGAAGATGCCGCCCGCCTGCTCCCACAGATCCTTGTAGCGCAGAAAATCGTCCACCAGCACGTCGCCGGGATGCCGCATGTGCAGGAATTTCTCCCGTGAGGCGCAGGTGATCATCGGCACGGAGGGAAAGTGATGTGCGGCCCAGGCCATCTTCTGCGGCTCCGCCCATCCCCCCAGCGGGCACCCGGTGAGGATGGTGGGATGCAGATGGGACACAGCACGGTACAGCTGCAGCGCGTCCGGCATCAGCGGCAGCTTGCGGTAGAACTCGCCGCTCGCGCGGATGCGCCGCCAGAACTCCTTCTCGCCCAGCACCTCGCGCGCCTGGCGGGTGTCGGCGTGGAAGAGCCGCCGCGCCGCCGCGTCGAAGTCTGCCAGCACGCCGTCGCAATCGAGAAAGAGCTGCCTCACACTTCCAGAATAACGAAATGGGAAGAGACTTCTCTTCGGAGTTGGCGTCTCCCAGGTTTCAAAAGCGAGACCGAGGCACCCGTTCAGGAGTTGCTCTCCAGCAGTTCATTCACCTTCGCCATCACCGCGAAGGCATCGGCCACGTAGACCACGTCCGCCTTGCCGCGCGACCAGCCGCAGTTGGGGTCCAGCGAGATGGCGCGGCGCTCGCCGATGAAGCGCCAGCCTACAACGTGCGGCTCCTCGCCATGGCAGCAGGTAGCTAGGCCTTTGGGATGACGCGGCGTGGCCCCGGTTTGGCCGACTTGATTCATATGGGTAAGAAATGGAAGCACGGAGTGCCCGTCGCCGCCCTGGTCCACCAGCGACTTGCTCGACCCCAGCGACGCGCCGGAGTCGCGCAGGAAGCGCAGGATAATGTCGCCGGCCTCGACCGCGTGCACCTGCCCGTCGGGCTGCTTCTTGGTCCAGCCCGCGCCGGCCACAAACAGCAGCCGGGCCTCGGGGCGAATGGTTTCGCCGCCCGCTTGCTGCGGCGCGCGAAGGCCCTGAACCGCGGTGCGGGTCTCCGGCCGCGCAACCTCGATCAGCGTGAGCGCGGCTGCCTGCCCAGTATCCGCATACGCCACCTGCGTCCCCGGCTCCAGCAGCAGAAACCACGGCCGCTGCTCGCGGGTGAGCGTGGCCTCCATGCGCTGCCGGTAGAACCAGCGCGACACCTGCACGGCGTCTGCGCCGGTGATCGCGGTAATGTGCGTATCGATAGCGCCCCCCACGCGATGCGCCACGCCTGCCATCACTCTCGCAAAACGCGCGCTGTGCGGCGCAAGAACCAATGTGGCTTGCGCGGCCCGGCACAGCGCCTCGCAGGCGGCCGCATCGGTGGCATAGCGCGCCTGCGCAAAGGCCTCGCCGTGCACCGCCAGCGCTGCACAGGGCAGCTCAAGCTTCAACTGCTGCGGATTCGCGGCCACAATGCCGACTGCGAGGGCCGCGCCCAGCCGCGCCGCCAGCTCCTGCCCCGCGCCCACCGCCTCCATCGAGGCCTTGGTCAGCGCCGCGCCGGCTTCATCCACATGCGTCAGTACCAGAATCGATTCCATGTTCTCTTTGCTCCTGAGGAAAGGGTGGTCTCCCAAGTCCGCAAAAGCGGGGGACCTGGGGCACCCGGCGATCGGCTATGAGCTGCGGGCTACCGGCTCTCTTCCGCCATCCACTCCACAATCTCCCGCGCAATCGCCTCGGGTGTCGCGTCCTTCACCACGCGCGTCGTGCGCTGCTGGCTGGGCAAAGTCACCGCAACATACTTCAGGCCATCGCCGTTCAGTGTTGCGGTGCGGGCCTTTTGCAGCGCGGGCAGGATCGTCCGCATATTGCTCATGCCGATCTGCGGATTATTCTTGGGCTCTGGCAGATTGCCGGTGGCCCAGCCCAGCACCGCCGGCGCGCCCAAGCAGACTGACGCCTGGTGCTTGCCGCCCTCCACGCGCTCCAGCACCTCGAAGGAGCCGTCCGCGCGCATGTCGATCTGGTCCACGCCCTGGAACTGTTCGGCAATGCCCAGCCGCTCGCCGATCAGTTGCAGCGTCGCGCCCGCTCCCCGCGACGCCGACTCCCAGCCGCCGAAGAGCAGCAGCTTTGCGCGGTCGAGTCCGGGAATCGCCGCGATGGCCTCGGCCAGCGCGGCGGCAGTGCTATGCGCATCCGGAAAGCCGCCGATCGGCCCGTCCACCGGAATCAGTTCGAAGACGGCCTTCTGCGCCACGGTCATCATCACCTGCTGCAGCTTGGCCTTGGGAGCGAGCGAGACCAGCCACAGCTTGCTGCCCGGATGTTGTGCGGCCAAGTGGGCGGCCTCGTAGAGTGCGCTCGAAGCCCACGGATCGAGCACGGCGGGCAGAACCATCTCGTTTTTAATGCCCGGGCCGTTAGGGCTCGTCACTGGTTCCAAGGTTTGCAGTGGATCTGGAACAATGCCCGCGCAAACCACGATGTGTACGATTTCTGCCATTCTTCTTTCCTGTTCTTAGTGAGGATTGCCAACGCGCCATCCTGCCTTCCGCGCGCTTAATTCTCTGCCGAATGGAAGCCGCCCGAGCCCGCCCGGAACTCAACGTTTCCGCGCACTCCATCGGGCGAATGGGCGCAGTTCCACAGACAGCCGCCGCAGTGCACGCACTTCTCGCGCTCGAACTCGGGCGTGCCGTCGCTGCCCAGCGTCAGCGCCTGACCCGAGCACATGGCGATGCAGGTCTTCTCGGCGCAGAACAGGCACAGCTTCTTGTCGCGAAAAGCAACGTGGTCCGCGAATCCCGGCGCGGCCTGCACCTTGCCGCCGACCAGCAGCGCGTCCTGCTGCGTGACCAGCAGACGGCCATCGAAGGAGATCTCCGGCCAGCCGCGCGCGCTCATCAGCGCATCGTGCAGCGGCCGCCCCGCATCGAGCGCCGTCGCCGCCTCTTTCAGCACCATGCCTTTCGCCCCAAACGATGAGAAGCGGCGAATCTGCTTGTACGCCGGAGCAATCTTCTCTTCGAGCGCCAGGCGGCCGTGGCTCAGCCCGGCCAGCGCCATCCCCAGCACCCCGCGCACAAAGCCGCGATGAAAGCCGTCGCGCGCGTGTTCCGCTTCGCGCGCACCCCACTCCACCCAGCTTGCCCGGCGTCGCGCTTCGTAGCTTGCCGCCAGGTTCTCGCGCGTAAACGGCCGGTCCTCGCGCAGCAGTGCCAGCACCGCTTCGCCAAGCTGCACCCCGGTGGTCCACGCTTCGTCGATGCCCGAGCCCGTGAGCACGTTCGTCGAGCCCGAACCCTCGCCGATGCGCGCGAAGCCGTCCCCGCAAAGCTGCGGTTCGCCGGCGTAACCCGACTCATCGAGCGACTTCGCACCCCACGAGCGCAGCGTCCCCTCCTTCAGGTGCTTCCACAACAGCGGATGCTGGATGTAGTGCTGCAAATAGCGGTAGGCCGTTCGCCCTGGATCGCCCATCCACGAAGGCACAAAGATTCCCACCGAGACCAGCCGCTCCGGATGCACATAGAGGAATCCGAAGATCTCCGGCTCGGGATAGCCGAACGTATGCCACACCGTGCCAGGTTCCAGTTCGGCGGCCGCGCTCTCCGGCAGCTCGATCACGAACTTCATCCCCATCGCCCACTCGCGCTTGGCATGGTTCCTGTTGGCGAGCAGGTCCAGAGCGCGTCCCACCGCGCCCACCGGCCCATCGCCTACCACCGTCAGCCGCGCGTGCACATCCATGCCCGGCGTGAAACCATCCGACTGGTTTCCGTGCTTGTCCACACCCTGGTCGGCCAGACGCACTCCCGTCAAGCCGCCCTCGTCCACTAGCGGCGCGGCCACCGGCGTCCCCGGCCAGATCTGCGCCAGGCCGCCCGCCATCAGTTGATTGCCAACCCACTGGTTGAACTGCCCGATGGACAGCACTAGACCGCCTTGCTTGTGCAGAAATCCAGGCGTCCACGGCAGTTCGAAGGCAAGGTCCTGGAGCCATAGCCGCTTTCCGAGACCAAGAAAAAAATCCGCCGCGCGCAACGCAGTCGAGCGCCGGCTGGCGCCCACCGGATCGAGCAGATAGAAAATGCGCTCGCTCTTCACCGGCGCGGCCATTGGAATCTCGGCCGGGTTCAGATCGGGAAAGCTCGATCGAATGCCGGTGGCGCGCGTCACCGCGCCGCTCACTCCCGCGGCCAGATCGTCGGCGCGCTCGTAGCACAGCACCTGGAGCGGCGTGCCCGGAACCACGCGGCTCTCAAACGCCGGGTCCGCCGGATTCGCCGTCCAGGCCTGCGTCAGCGTAGTCAGAAATCCGCCCATCGCCGGCCCAAAGCCCACGCAGGCGATATCCACCTCCATGGACAGACGCTCCGCCTCCGGCCCGTGCGCCTCCTCGGCGGCGGGCGCCTGCTCCCAGCTCTCCGCTTCGAACTCCGAAGAATCCCACTGCGGCTGCGCGCTCATGCTCCACCCGCCGCCGGGTAATCGAGCGCCTCGGGAATCGCAACTTTGCTCACCGTCTCCGCCGCCCGATCCTTGGCCAGCCGCGATCCCGTCAGGCACATGGTCAGCCGTGATTGCAGGCGCAGAAACTCCTCCGAGCCTCGACAGCCGGCGCACGGCCCGGCCTTCTGCGGATGCGATCCGTCGCCCGCCAGCACGTCCAGCGCCATGGCGGAGATCCCCGGCATCGTCTCCTCCAGGTCCTCCAGCTCCGCGGCCAGAAAGCAGCTACGGTGCTCCTCTTCGTCCCAGCGCGGATGCCGGTTATAGCCGAACACCAGCTCGGCGCAGATGCGCGCGGCCTCGCCCGCCGCCTGCGCAGCCTGCGTGTGACACAGGTCGCTCAGAAACTGCACCGTGGCCGGCAGCTCTTCCGCCAGCACCGCATCGGCCGCACCGCGCGCCTCCAGTTCCAGCACGTCCAGGATCTGGGCCCGCGAGGCCAACAGCCAGCTCAGCGCATCGGCCAACGCAAAGGTCACGCCCTGCCGCTGGCCGTGGTATAGCTTGTTGCCCGCGGCATCGGTGGCGCATTGCAGATGGTTCAGCGTCCACAGCCACAGGTTCATCGCCGAAGCCAGCGTGCAGGCGCCCGTGCCCGGATGGGTGCTGGCGATCGCGCGCATCGCCCGCGCCCAGCGCTGAAACAGCGCCAGAAACACCTCGCTGGTCATCGTGACCGTCAGTTGCCGCCGCTGCACCGCTTCCGGCCCTTCGTACGTGGCTTCCAACTGTGCGTCCATCCACTTGTTGGCCAGGAAGCCGGGGCAATCCTCGGTAATGCCGTAGCCGCCCATCAGGCTCACCGCCTCGCGCAGCATGTTGGCGCCGTGCCCGGTGTTCCAGAGCTTCGTGGCCGGGCACAGCACATTGGCTTCGGCATCCAGCAGCACGTAGCGCACCAGCGGATCGCTTTCCAGTTCGGCGCGACGCGGATCATCTTCCCGCATCGCCAGCAACGCCAGCGCGCGCTGCTCGCTCTCGCGCAGCGCCTTCATCTCGGCGCGGCCGCCTGTAACTCCAAGCTCGGCCAGAATTGCAGTTTTCTGCTTTTCGATAGGATCCAGTTCGTCGAACAGGCGCGCCGCGGCAAAGCCCAGCGAAGCCGCCGCCTCGCCGGCCGCCCACACATCCACCAGCCGGTGCAGCGCGTCCTCGCGCTGCTGAATTCCCTGCTCATAGCGCAGCGATCCCGGCTTTGCGCCCTCCGCTCCGCGAAAGCGCTGGCGCTGATAGCGGATCACCGGCTCGATGGCCGACAGCAGCTTTGCCGCCGTCATCACCCCCACCGGCACGCGAGTGCGCCGGAAGACCGCCTCGATCACCTCCCCATGATTGAAGTTCGGCACGATCACGCCGTCCTTCACCGTGTATCCACCCACGATGCGGCTGGCCGGCACCTTCAGGCTGAACACCGGGTCTCCCGTGGAGGACAACTGGTGCACCAGCTTCTTTGTCGCCGTGCCGCGGTCGAAGGTGCCCTCGTCTGTCTCCTCCAGGATCACGATGCAGGTGCCCTTGATCCGCCCGTCGTCCGAGCCCACCGCCGCGGTCACAAAATTCGCACCGGCGATGCCAGTAATGAAGCGTCCGCGCTTATCTACCTGTAGCATCGGCTCGTGGCCGTCGTTCCACTCCACTACCCGCACCTTGCCGCTCAACATGCCGGTGTCCACGCCCACATACGGAATCGGCTCTGTCAGTGCGAAGGCGCCCCGCCACGGCCTGCGCTCTTCACCGTTCTGCGCCGGCGCGGCCAGCGACATGTAACGGTCCACCTGCTCTGTCGTTCCCCGCTCGTGGATCGGCGCCAGCGCCAGAAAACCGGCCAACGCCGCGGTCGCCGCGCCGCCATCCACCCAAGCCAGCTCAAAGGCCGCCAGTGAGAGCGCCAGGTTCTTCGGCCCGGCAATGAAGCCTCCCTGTTCCGGCTCCATAAACGCCGCGGTCACGCCCGCTTCATCCAGAGCCGCCAGCATCTGCTCCTTCCCTGGAGTCCACTCATGAGTATTGCGCTCGCCGGCAGCTACCAGTCGCGCCACGTTTCCACGCGCTACGCCGCGCGCCGAAGCCACCAGCATCTGCAGATCGAAACGATCCGCAAAATGCCACAACACCTGCCGCACCGCATCGCCGGGCAGGGTTCGCATGGGTTGCACTTCCAGTACAGTCAATGTGCTCATCGGGGGTGCCTTTCTGAGGCGAACCCATTCTCCGAAAATTCAGCCACCCCGGCATGTGACCCACATCACGACCACCAGAGCCTGCGCCGTCACAAGCACTTCCGCGGCATTCGTCTCCTTCCGCCGCTCCAGATGTGATCCATATCCGCCTAAGACCGGCGCAATTGTGATCCATGCGCGGCCGCCTGTGACCCGAGTCACGGTGACCGGCGCCGTCCATGCGCGATGCTCAAGCCCAACGAGCCTGGTGGCGCAATTCCCGCTTCAACTACGCCGCCCCGCTTCAGACGAGACCACCCAGGACGAGCGGTGGAGGTCCGCTTCGCCAGGGAGAAGGAAGACGGCAGAATGGCCGCAGTTGTGCACCAGAGACCACCTTCCACTGCCGAGCCGCCGCAACGGGCTCACCGGATCTCAGCCAATCCCAAGCAGGACGCCCGAACCAAGGTGCTCGCCGCATTGCGCACCCGCGCCCTGCTCACCACTCTGGCGGCGGCTCTTCTGTTCCTCGCCAGCGCCAGCGGCGCATTCGCGCAGGAGTGCCTCTCCTGCCATTCCGATGCCAGCATGACCGACTCCGCCGGCCACAGCATCGCCGTCGACGGCAAGAAGTTCTCCGCGAGCATTCACGGCAGCCTGCAATGCAGCAGTTGCCACACGGACATCAAGGGGTATCCGCATCCGGAGAAGATCGCCCCCGTCCAGTGCCAGACCTGCCATGCCGACCAGCAATCGGCCTTGAGCGGCAGCGTCCATGCCAAGTCCTCCCAGCATCCCTGCACCAGTTGCCACGGGAACGCGCACGAGATCTTTCCGAAATCCGATCCACGTTCCGCGGTCTATCCGCTGAACGTGCCCAAGACCTGCGGCGCCTGCCACAGCAAGGACGGCGTCGCCACCAAGGATGGCCTGCCCAGCGTCTATCCGCTCTACATGGACTCCATCCACGGATTCGCCCTCAGTAAAGAGGGCCTGCTGGTGGCGGCCAACTGTCAGAGCTGCCATGGCTCGCACGGCATCCTGCGCCATACCGATCCTGCCAGTCCCACCTTCAAAGCCAACATCCCACAAACCTGCGGAAGCTGCCACGCCAAAATCGATGTCGAGTACGAGCAGGGCATTCACGGCCACGCCTTGGCCATGCACAACCCCAAGGCGCCCGTCTGCACTGACTGCCATACCGCCCACGCCATCCTGCAACCCACACAGGCGGCGTTCCGCATGCAGTCCACGCCCATCTGCGGCAACTGCCACCAGGACAAGTTCTCGACCTACCGCGACACCTTCCACTCCCAGCTCGGCTCGCTGGGCGGCTACGTGGAAACCGCGCGCTGCTGGGACTGCCATGGCGCTCACGACGTGCGCCCCGCCAGCGACCCGGCTTCGCTGATTGCGCCCGCCAATCTGGTCACCACCTGCGGCCGATGCCATGCCGGCGCCAACCTGAAGTTCGTGCAGTACCAGCCCCATGCCAACGCCCGCGATCGCAAGATGAACCCCGGCCTCTACTACGTACGCCTGTTCATGAACCTGCTGCTGGTCAGCGTGCTCACCTTCTTCCTGATTCACACCATCCTATGGCTCATCCGCTCGCGTTACGAGCAGGTCAAAAGCGGCAAGGGAGGAAAGAATGCCTGAAGTCGAAACCGCACCCGCAGCGGGCGAACAGAAAGCCGCAGCCCCAACTCGCTACTTCCTGCGCTTCACGCGCGAACAGCGCTACCTGCACGGCGTCCTCTTCACCACGTTCCTCGGCCTGGCCGCCACCGGCCTGCCCTTGCGCTTCAGCGGCAGCTTCTGGGCGCGCACCTTTGCCGCCGCGGTGGGCGGCTTCGGCGCCATTCTCTTCTTCCATAAGCTGTGCGCGCTGGTCCTGACTCTCGCCTTCCTGATTCACGTCAAGGACCTCTTCACCCGCGCCTTCATGAATGGCGAAAAGGGCATCTTCTGGGGGCCGACCTCCATGGTCGCCAACTGGAAAGACGCCAAGGACCTCGCAGCCCATATGCGCTGGATGGTCGGGCTCGGCCCCAAACCACAGTTCGAGCGCTACGCCTACTGGGAGAAGTTCGACTACTGGGCGGTCTTCTGGGGCATGGTGGTGATCGGCTTCTCCGGCTACGCCATGTGGTTCGCGCCCTTTTTCGCCCACTTCCTGCCCGGTTGGGCGCTCAATGCGGTTCTGGTCATCCACAGCGAGGAAGGACTGCTCGCCATCCTCTTCATCTTCTCCATCCACTTCGTCAACACGCACCTGCGCCCCGACAGCTTTCCCATCGACATGGTGGTGTTCACTGGCATGGAGAGCGAAGAGGAGTTCAAACACAAGCGGCCGCTCGAATACGAGCGGCTCGCGGCCGAGGGCAAGCTCGAAGCCCGGCTAGGCTCCGAGCCGCCTGACTGGCAGAGGAACTTTGCCCGTGTCGTCGGCTTCACCGCCGTCTTCATCGGGCTGCTCCTGCTGGTCTTTACACTGACCGCCTACTTCGATTGATATCGAATCATCCCCAGGTCTCGATCTGAGACCTGGGAGAATCCACCGCAATCGGCGGCAACCCGCGCATCAGAATCGCAGCGTCGGCCCGAAGGTCACCCGCAGGTTGTTGTAGGTGCCGTTGTTGAAATACAGCTCGTCGCCCGCATCCACGCGTATCCCCAGCGGCCCCCAGAACGCCTCGATGCCGCCCCCCGGATATGCCGCAAAATGCGTTGAAGAACCGCCGAAGTTGTTCAGACTGTTGGTGAAGCACGATCCCGACCCCGCTGCCGCGTTGCAGGTGGTGCTGAAATCGATAAATCCAGCCTTGGCTTCAAGAAACGCGCGGAACGGTCCGGTGGCCCCGAGTTGAAATTTAGGGCCAAACAAAGCAGTGATCGGCCGTACTCCGCTGGTCACGGTTGTGCTCGTGCCGCCAGCATTGCCGCCCGAAGCCGTCACATTGGTGTAGTTCTGCTCGAAGTCGTAGTTCATCTCCGCTTCGAGCGCTACAAACCTTCCGGTATTGAAGCTCGCCCGGCCGCCCAGCCCCAGATAATTGGTGGCGCTATGGCCGGTGGGGGTTACGCGAAACATATCGCCGTATGCCTCCACTTCGCCGTGGTCGTATTTCGCCTGGGCGGCCAGCATCGACGGAATTGCCAACAATGCTGCCACTCCAGCAGTAAGAAGAAGACGCCTCATCGGTTGTGCTCCCTTGATTTCGGAATTACGTGCAAGCGAACCGTATATGACCCGCAGCGAGCCTTGATGCCAGAGGCTAAGGCTCCCAACTCTCTGGCTAGGATGCTGAGTGCCTAACGCAGGTTGACCTCCGCACCCCGCTCCCCCAGGTTCGATTTGCCGCAATCAATCAACTTTCTCCGTCCGGAGAACCCCGTATCTCGTCTCCCCGCAAAAGGGGCGTAGTTGCAGCGTCCAATCCTGCAGAAGTATCCTGTGAAGTTCCAGGCAAGCCAACTCTTTGGGACCGATACCTCACGGGGAGACTTATGCAGATGAACCACAGGTTCGCAAGCCTGATTCTGGCCGCGACGTTCGTGCTATGCGCCCTTCAAGCCCCATGCCAGACCGACGTTGCAGCCAGCGTGTATGGAGCATTCAGCCAATCAACCACCGGAAACTTCGTTCGGCAAAGCCCTTCCAATGCCGCCGGCGTGCTGTTGGAGTTGAGACAAGTGCGCAATCCGCTGGTGGGGTACGAGGTCACTTACGCCTACAATCGGGCCAATCAGTCCTACGCCAATGCTGGCGGACCGGCTACGCCTACCTGCGGCCCCAGCTGCTACCTCGCTGTTGCGGCCTCCGTTCCCAACAACGCGCACGAAATTACCGGCGACTGGGTGCTCTCGTTTCCCTTGGGTGGGCTGCGGCCCTTCGCACTCGCCGGCGGCGGCCTGCTGCTCAACGTACCCAGCCAGGGCAGCGTGCCCTTAGAGCAATGCAATCCGGTCAGCAACGTCTGCACCATGCACACGGCGTCGACCAGCACCTCGACCAAGGGCGTGTTTGTCTATGGCGCGGGACTCGATTGGACCTTGCTTCCCCACCTCGGCTTGCGCTTCCAGTACCGCGGGAATTTGTATAAAGCAGCCGCACTAACCAACGCATTCTCCTCGACCAATGCCTTCACGCACACGGCTGAACCCATGATCGGCATCTTCCTCCGGTTTTGAATCATGCGGGCGCACATCCATGACGGCCGTCACCGCAGCCCGCGCGCCGCGCGGTTTCTGATGGGGAGTCTGCTGGCGCACAGGTAGGGCCGCGCCGCGGCGAGCACTGCTCCACAATCGCTCCTGCCCGTTCCGCGGCATCACGCGCGCCTTCGCCCGCGCCTGCCGGCAATACCTCACAGAACGAGGAGCATGAGGACAGTGAAGAAAGTCATCACCATTCTGGCATTGATCGCCGCATCCGCATCCATCGGCTGGTCGCAGGACGCAAGCGCCCTGTTCAAAACCAAATGCGCCATGTGCCACGGCGCCGAGGGCCAGGGCAAACCCAAAATCGCCCCCAAGCTCGCCGGCATCGACAAGTCGGAGGCCGCTATCGTTGCCATGCTGACCAAGGGCGGAGCCCCCAAAGGCATCCACATGAAGCCCATGGCCGGCATGGACGCCGCGCACGCCAAGGCCCTCGCCGCCTTCGTCAAGTCGCTCAAGTAGTCCCAACGGGGTTCCCAGTTTTTCGCATTTGAAACCTGGGAACTCTCCGTCTCAAGATTGTGCCGCGCCGAATCGACTACCTTTCCCAAGCCCTTGTCTTGGGCGGGTCTCCAGCGCTCACTCTTCGCTTGAGGTGTGCTCCGTGCCCCCCGCCTCTGCTCCCATCGCCGTCTGTTCCGACGCTGTCGCGGAACTCACCGCCATCGCCGCATCCACCCCGGTCGTCGCGGCCTGTTCGGCAGGCGACTGCGTTGCGGAGAGCGCCTCCGCCGAAGGCAGCGTACCGGCCGCCGGCGCCCGGAGGGCCGCCAAATCCCTCGCGCCCACCACCTCGGGGTGCTTGGGAATCAGGTGATAGCGCCCGCGGATGATGTAATCCACAAAGATCCCACCGAACAGGTACGGATTCATCAGCGTCAGCGGCACCGCATAGGCCGTCGTCGAAAACGATTCGGCGATGTCCTTCGTCTTGCGGCTCGGCGCCCGGTACCCCGGCACCTGCGGAATCTCGAAGACCGTCAGGTGGATCGCCGGATGCTTGCGCGCGTACCGCACCAGCTTGTAAGCAACCTGCTTCGGCGTCGTCACCCCGGCATCCGGAAAGATGCTGCGGTGAAAGCTGTGCGGGAAATAGCTTTTCAAAAGGACGCGCGAAAAATCCGCGCAGTTGCGGAACAACATCGCAAAGTGCGACCGGTTCGGCGTCGCGTTCAGCTTCGCGATCAGCGCCTCGTCCTGCGCCCCCGTGGTGTCGAACCGGAAGGCATAGATGCGCCGCTCATAGGCCGCGCCGATCAGTTGCTTCCACGCTTCCGGCACATAGCTTCCCCCCGACCGGTCGAGGTGCAATTCCTCGAAGTGCGTCTCCCGGTACCGGTTCCGAAGCCGCTCCACCATCTCGTGGTCCACATGGGTGGGAATCTCCGCCTGTTCTTCTACGGAATACAGATACGGAACCAGCGGGATCGCAATCCAGTCATATCCGTTTACGCCCTCGTAGCGCGAAATCACCGCACCCAGTTCGCCCGGGCGGCACAGCCGCAGCCGGATCGGGGTCGCCGCGCAGATGTGCTCAAAGTAAACGGCATTATGTCCGGTCGGATTGATGGCCCCGTAAAACCCATAAGGCTCTTCCATCAAAAGCGCGGCCTGCGCGTGGCCTCTCACGCCCGCCAGCGCCCATACGCTCAGAAGAAGAAGAAGAGCCGGCCATGCCGTGCCGCGCTTCAAGAGCATCAGTTCTCCCCTGGTCAGCGATAGTGCTCTCTTTGGATCAACAATGCAGGAAACCGGCAAAAGGTTGACGGCTGCCATCTCTTTTTGCGGGACGCCGCGCTCTCGCCTCCCGCAGTGCGCACACCTGCGGATTTCTCCTCTGCCTTGGACGCACCCCATCCGCAGAATGTTGCGGCGCCGGCTGCTCACGCGTCCCGTGCACGCTCGCCGGAATGGTAGTGCCGGGCCGGTTGCCGCGATGTGACGATCAGCACCCGCCCGGTTCCAGACTCGCCACCTTCGGCTATGCTGATTCAAAGTGAAAAATCAGATCTGGAGGGCCCCTTCGCCAATGATTCTTCCCGCCACAAGCTCTTTCCGGAGACTTGCTTGCCTCTTCCTGCTGGTTGCCTTGCTGTTTGCGGTACGCGCCACCGCCCAGAACAATGCCGAGTTCGCGCATGCCGCCCAGGCGCTCCCTGCCACCTCGCAAACGGTCGTCCATCGCCTTCTCAGCCTGCGTGAGTTGCCCACCGGCGCCTGGAAGTACCACGTCGGCGACCTGCCCCACGGCGAAGATGCCAACCTCGACGACAGCAGTTGGCCCACTATGAAAGTCGGCGCGCATGCGCCCAACGACGGCGTCTGGTTCCGCCAGACCATCCAGGTGCCCGCCACCCTCCATGGCTATGACCTCACCGGCACGCGCATCTGGTTCCAGTTCCACGCCACCGCCAATGGCCCCATGCCCCAGATCATCTACTTCAACGGCCGCCGCGTGGCCCTCGGCGACGATCTCGAGCCCATCGTGCTCTTCGACAACGCCCACCCCGGCGATAAAGTCGTAGTCGCCGTCAAGCTGCTCCACACCGTCGACGTGAAGACCTTCCGCGGCGCCACCCTGCGCATCGACTTCGCGCAGAACCGCCCCAATCCCGTCGACCTGGCCGAGGAGTTCCTCTCCGCCGCGGTGCTTCTGCCCTCGCTCGCCGCCCACGACGCGCCCCAGATGACCACCCTCAACCGCGCCGTCTCCACCGTCGATCTCTCCGCTCTCGACGCCCGCAACCAAGCCAAATTTGACGCCAGCCTCAAGACCGCCCAAGGCAAGCTCGAGCCGCTGCGTCCGCTCCTCCAGCAGGCCACCTTCCACCTCGACGGCAACTCGCACATCGACGCCGCCTGGCTGTGGCCCTGGACCGAAACCGTCGACGTGGTCCGGCGCACCTTCTCCACCGCGCTGCAGCTCATGTACGAATACCCCGGCTACACCTTCACCCAATCGGCCGCCGCCTACAACTCCTGGATGGCCGACAAGTACCCCGACATCAACGACCAGATCAAACAGCGCATCAAGGAAGGCCGCTGGGAGATCGTCGGCGGCATGTGGGTCGAACCCGATCTCAACATGCCCAGCGGCGAGTCCCTCGTCCGCCAGATCCTCATCGGCAAGCGCTGGTATCAGCAGCACTACGGCGTCGACGTGCGCATCGGCTGGAACCCCGACTCCTTCGGCTATTCCTGGCAGTTGCCGCAGATCTACAAGAAGAGCGGCATCGACTACTTCGTCACCCAGAAGATGTCCTGGAACGACACCAACCAGCTTCCGCTGAAGCTCTTCTGGTGGGAATCGCCGGACGGCTCCAAGATCCTCACCTACTTCCCCCACGGCTACGGCAACCGCACGCTGAATCCCGTGCGCCTCTCGGAAGATCTGGCCAAAGCACGCCAGGAGGCCCCAGGCCTGAATGAGATGCTCGACCTCTACGGCGTCGGCGATCACGGTGGCGGCCCCACCCGCGCGATTCTCGATGAGGGCTTCCATTGGAAGAACCCCGGTCCCACTGCCGAAGCCGCCGACGGCGGCGCGCCGGTCACGCCCAAGTACCAGTTCGGCACCGCGCAGTCCTACTTCTCCACCGTCGAGAAGCAAATCGCGCCCGAGAGCAAAACCTGGAACTACCAGTCCATCGCCAAGGGCTATCAACCGCCCACGCCCGTCCCCGGCAAGGTCGCCATTCCCACCTGGGACAGCGAGCTCTATCTCGAGTTCCACCGCGGCGTCTACACCACGCAGGCCGAGCACAAGCACAATATGCGTACTGCGGAAGAAGAGCTCCTGAACGCCGAAAAGTGGTCGTCCTTGGCGTGGCTCGACGGCCACGCCTATCCCGGCGATCAGCTCACCGAGGACTGGAAGAAGGTGCTCTTCAACCAGTTCCACGACCTCGCCGCCGGCTCCGGCATTGCCGTGATTTACAAGGACGCCCAGCAGGACTACGACTGGGTGCGGATGTCCACGAACGCGATCTCCACGCATGCGCTCCAGACGGTCGCCGAGCACATCGATACCAATGGCCGTGGAATTCCCGTGCTCGTCTACAACCCGCTCGGCTGGCAGCGCTCCGGCATCGTCACCGCCAACGTTCAGCTTGCGCAGAGCGGTCCAGCAAAGCTTTTCATCCTCGACTCGTCGTCAGGGAATCATCCCGAGCTTCCCCTCCGCTCCTCGATCGACAGCAAGACCGGCATGGCCCATCTCACCTTCTACGTCTCCTCCGTCCCGGCGCTCGGCTACAAGGTCCTCCGCGTCATGACCGGCGATCAAGGCTCCGGCTCGGGCATCTCCGCTGCCGCTTCCACCGGATCCCTGCAACTCAGCGACAGTGCCCTGCGCATCTCCGTCGACAAGCAAACCGGCTGCATCACGAATCTGGAAGAGAGCGGCGTCAACGTCCTCGCCCCCAACTCCTGCGGCAACCAGCTCCAGTTCTTCAAGGACCTGCCCAAGAAATTCGACGCCTGGAATATCGATCCTGGCACCTACGACGTTCCCCCCGCGACGCTCGCAAAGGCTGACTCCGTCGAGCTGATCGATCAGAACACGCCCAGCCCCGCTGTCCGCGTCACCTATCACTGGCAGAGCTCCAAGTTCGTCCAGACCATCCGCCTCCAGGGCGGCATCGTCGACGTAGACAACAACATCGACTGGCACGAATCGCACGTGCTGCTCAAGGCTGCTTTCCCGCTCGCGGTCACCAGCAAATTCGCCACCTACGAGATCCCCTACGGCGCCATCGAGCGGCCCACCACGCGCAACAACTCGTGGGAAAAGGCGCAGTTCGAAGTGCCCGCCCTGCGCTGGGCCGATCTCTCCGGCAAAGGTGCCGATGGCAAGGTCTACGGCCTGAGCGTGCTCAACAAAGACAAGTACGGCTACGACGCCGTGGGCAACCTGCTGCGCATCACCCTGCTGCGCTCGCCCAAGTGGCCCGACCCCAACGCCGACATGGGCCACCAGCACTTCCACTACGCGCTCTATCCGCACGCTGACACGTGGAAGCAGGCCGACACCGTCCGCCAGGGCTGGCAGTACGATTACCCGCTCCAGGCCGTCGTGACCACCGCGCATCCCGGCGCGCTGCCTGCCGAGCACTCCTTCGCCTCGGCCGGTCCTGAAAACGTCGTCCTCACCGCCGTCAAGAAGGCCGAGGACGCCAACGCCCTCATCTTCCGCGCCTACGAGTGGGCCGGCAAGCAGACCACGGCCGAGTTCCACGTTCCGCCCGGCGCCACCGGCGCGACGGTCACGAATCTCATGGAAAAGCCCGAAGGCGCGCCTCTGACCGTCAGCGGCGACACCGTCAAGGTGCCCATCCACCCCTACGAGATCCTCACCCTTCGCGTGGATTACCCCGGCAGCGCCAAGAAATAGCCGGTTGCCGGCAGCCGGTAGCTGCGGACTGCATGCTACCGGCTGCTGGATTCCACCTTCCAGACCACCCCTCCGGCCTGCTACCCTGTTCGCACCAAGGAGCTTCCCTGCCCATGCACATTACATCTCCATTCTTCGTCGTCCCCGTCCTGATCGCCGTCTTCCTCGCCTGCATCCTCTACGCCACCAGCAGCAAGGAAGACAACGGCCACAATCACTCGCACTAGCGCGCGGGAACCTTTTCGCCGCCGTTCGCGTAGAGGCATATATTCGCTGCCAAGGGGGAAATTGCAATGAGCGTTCACAGCCTGATGCGGCACCCGGCGCGCCCTCTCTACCTCGTGGCCTTGTCGGCCGCGGTATTCCTGGCCATTTCAATCTCCGGCTGCCGTGTCCATACGGAAAAGGGCGTCAACGGACAGGACCAGCAGGTCCAGGTGGACACTCCCTTTGGCGGCGTCCACGTCAATACCGGCCAGACCACGGCCGCCGACCTCGGCCTTCCCATCTACCCCGGCGCCCAGCTCGTCGCCGACAAGGACAACGACAAGTCCGCCGACGTCCACATGGGCTTCGGTCAGTGGGAGCTTCGCGTCAAGGCCGTCAACTACACCAGCGCCGATACCCAGGACAAGGTCGTGGCCTTCTACAAAAAAGCCCTCGGCCGCTACGGCAACGTCATCGCCTGCCAGGAAAATGCGCCCGTCGGCACGCCCACATCCACCTCCCAGGGCCTCACCTGTGCCAACTCCGGCAAGGAGGGCGCCCACATCAAGGTCAACGGCAGCACTGACTTCGGCGACTCCGACGGCGGCTACCAGCTCAAGGCCGGCTCGCCCCACCACCAGCACATCGTCGCCTTCAAGAGCTCCGCTCCCGGCCAGACCCGGTTCGTCCTCGTCTCCCTCGACCTGCCCGGCGGCACCGGCGGCAGTTCCTCCGGCAGCGACTAGGCTCGCATCGCTTAGGATTCGGGCAATCCGCATATTCCGGCTGGATCAGCTCTCGGCTGAGTCCTCCGACGAATTGCTCTACCGCGCCGCCTCGTCCACGATCGCCAGCGCCGCCTGCTCCACCTGGTCGGCGACGGCGTCGATCCCCTTGCCCGGATAGAACTGCTTCATCACCGCCGGCCGCATCGTAGCGATGTGCGTCTCACCCTCCTGCTCGAAGACAGCGATCGGACACGGCAGCATCAGCGCTGTGAGCACATCCTTTTGCAGAACCTCATGCGCATAGCGGGCGTTGCAGATCTCCAGAATCTTCAGCGGCCCGCGCTGAAGGCCCTTCTCCGCCAGCGTGGCCGTCACGTCGTGAATGTGCAGCACCCGAAAGCTGCGGGCTGCGGTCGCCGCCTCCACCGCCCGCACCGCCTCATCAAAGCTCTTCGAGGTCGTCACAACATATTCAAAATCGCGCATGATCCTCCTCCTCGTGCGATTCCAATCGAGAGCGCCGGGATCATTATGCGCGCTCCGCGGTTGCCATGAACGGCTGAGATCACTTCAGATCGGCCATCTCGGGCTGGCCGACCCGCAGCAACAGGGCGCTGCCCCCGCCCAGATTGAGCTTTCCTCGCGTGCTCGCCAGCACCACGGTTCCACTGCTGCGGCCCGCCTGCCGGATCACAAGATGCGGATACCCATACACCCCGCAGGCATCCGCCGAAAACAGCCACATCGCCTGCGGATGGCTCGGCCCCAGGGTGCCGCGGCACTTCATTCCCGCCGCCGCCTGCGGCATGTCCACCGCGCCGTAGGCCCCCGGCTTGCCCACCTTGTGCCCGTCCTCCGTCACCGGCCCTCCGCCCCGATAAACCTGGTCGCCGCCGATCTGCTGCGTATCCCAGGTCTCCGGAGTCAGCCCGCGCGACGACATCTCTTCAGGGATCTTCGCCTCCTCCACTTCGAGCGGCGAAGCCAGCGCGCGCAGGTTGGCACGGATCGGAATCTTCTGCCCGTGGCTCTCGATGGAGTCAAAGCGCAGAGCCAACTGGGCCTCGCCGCCGGGCAGCGTGCCCACCCGCACCACCGTTGCCAGCACCTTCGCGCCCCGGTGAATCCTGGTTCCCGGCACCGACTGCATCAACCGCATGGGGATAATCTGCCCGGCGCGCAACTTCCTCGCGCTCAGACCGCGGTTAAGCGTGACCGGCAAGAGCGTACCCGCTGGCAGATCCGTTTGCGATGCGCTTGCCGCCGGACCCAGCAGCAACGCGCCCAGCAGCGCGGCTGCAACTCCAGGAATGCGATGGTTCAGCATGGCATTCATCTCCTTTGGACGTTGGATTGGATGCGATGCTGCCTCCGTGGTTTCCACTCGCCGGGCCCAGCCACGCAGAAGGAACGATCCACATCGAAGTTGTTTCGACCAAATGAACTGCTAACTCCCGCCACGCCCGTTGACAGGCAGTTGCGCCAATCCCAGGATTGCGTCCACAATCTCCTCGGGCGTACGCTCGTCGGCCGCAACCGAGGCATGCGCCATGCGGTAGAGTGGCAGCCGGCGCTGGTAGCGCGCGGCCAGATTGGCCTGATCGGCAAACACCGGCCTCGTGCCTTCGCTGCCGCTACAGCGTGCCAGCGTAGTCTCGAGCCGCACCTCCAGGTGGACGAGCAGCGTCCCGGGCGCGTGGAGCAGCAACTCCCGCGTCTCGGCGCGCTCAATAGCTCCGCCCCCCAGCGCCAGCACCAGTTCATCTCCGGCTGCCAACCGCGCAATCGTAGCGTGTTCCAGCGCACGGAATGCGGGCTCGCCATCGCGCCTGAAGATCTCGGCAATCGTGCAGCCGGCTTCGGCCTCGATCACGTCGTCGACATCCACAAAGCGCCAGCCCAGCCGCGCTGCCAGCAGCGGCCCCACGGTGCTCTTACCCGATCCCATAAATCCGGTGAGGACGATGCGGTGCGGCGCGCTTGCTGGTTGATTGGGAAGGCTCACAAACTCAGTATAGAGAGCCGCGCGGCATGCGCGATCTGCTATAGTTCGGCCTCAAAGGGCCTCATATCGGCAGCCCCATATTCCTCGGCCCCGGCGGCTGCCCACACAACCAGGAGATTCCTGATGTCACGACTTGTCCCGCTACTTTCCGGGATCGCACTGGCGGCCGCGCTTCCGCTCTTCGCCGCCACTCCCGCCGTCCAGACCTTCGCTACCAACGCTGGGCCGGTGCACATCACGCCGATCTATCACGCAGCCGCCATCATTCAGGCCGGCAACGACCGCATCTATATCGATCCCGCCAAGCCTGCCAACATCGCCGGCCTGCCCCCGGGCGATCTGATTCTCATCACCGATATTCACCACGACCACATGGACCCTGCCGACATCGCCGCGCTCAGCAAGCCCGGCACCGAGATCGTTGCTCCCGCCGCCGTGCAGAAGACCGTGACCAGCGCCCGCGTGCTGGCCAACGGCCAGTCCATGACCTGGCGGCACTGGAAGATCACCGCCGTGCCCATGTACAACATCCGGCACCTGATGCCCAATGGCGAGCCTTACCATCCCAAGGGCCGCGGCAACGGCTACATTCTCACCTATGGCGGCAAGCGCTTCTACTTCGCCGGCGACACCGAAGGCACACCGGAGATGCGAGCCCTCAAGAACATCGACGTCGCCTTCATCCCCATGAACCTGCCCTACACCATGTCGCCGGACGAAGCCGCCGCCGCGGTCAAGGCCTTCCATCCCAGGATCGCGATTCCCTACCACTATCACGGGCAGGACATCCAGCGCTTCGCCGACGACCTGAAGGGTTCAGGAATCGAGGTGCGGCTGCTCGACTGGTACAGCAACGCTGAACCGGAGACGCAGAGCGCTTCGCAGCGGAAGTAGAGCTAAGCGGTGGCGCGACGCCGCGCCTCGCCCTGAATCCGGATCGATACATGCACCAGGCTCAAAGCCGCGGGCGTAACCCCGGGAATGCGGCTCGCCTGCCCGATGGTCCCGGGTCGCACCCGCTCCAGTTTCTCCCGCATCTCGCGGGACAGGCCGCTGATGGCGCCGTACTCCAGCCATTCGGGAATGGCGACGGCCTCGGCGGCCTTGAGCTTCTCGATGGACTTGCGCTGCTGATCGAGATACCCGGCAAACTTGATCTCCGTCTCGACCGCGCGCGCCTCGTTGCGCATCTCGGCGCGCGCAATGGCGGCGGAACCGTCTGAGTGCTCTCCCAGGCCCGGAGCGGGCGGCCTGGAGCACGCCATCAACTCGGCCAGCAGCGGGTCCATCCGAAGCTGCTCTTCGAGGGCTGCCATCACCGGCTCGATCCTTACCTCCGGCCGCTTGAGCAGTTGTGCCCAGGTCAGCCCGGCCGTGGCCGTCAGATTGCCGAACCCGGTGCGCTCCAGCTTCTCGGGATCCACCTTGCCGGTCGAGAGCAGCCGGTCGAGCGCCGTCATGCGGGCCTGCTTGCGCTCATACGCTGCCCAGGCTTCATCATCGATCAGTCCCAGCCTGCGGCCGTGCGGCGTCAGCCGCCGGTCGGCATTGTCGATGCGCAGGTGCAGCCGGAACTCGGCCCGCGAAGTGAACATGCGGTAAGGCTCGTTGGTGCCCTTCGAGATCAAATCGTCGATCAGAATGCCCGTGTAGCCTTCCGTCCGGTCCATGGTGAACGGCGTCTCGCTCTTGAGCCACAGTGCCGCGTTGATGCCGGCCATGATGCCCTGGCACGCCGCCTCTTCATAGCCGCTCGTCCCGTTGATCTGGCCGGCCAGGTACAGGCCTTCCATGCACTTCACGCGCAGCGTGCGGTCGAGCTCCGTGGGATCCACGCTGTCGTACTCGATGGCATAACCGGGCCGCAACATCTCCGCCCGGTCGAGGCCGGGAATGGAGTGCACCATCTGCCACTGCACCTCCATCGGCAGCGAGGTGGACATGCCGTTGACGTAGACCTCGTGCGTATTCAGCCCCTCGGGCTCCAGGAAGAACTGGTGCTGCGTCTTGTCGGGGAACTTGACGATCTTGTCTTCGATCGACGGACAGTAGC
>JAJZCY010000027.1 GCA_021828835.1 Acidobacteriota bacterium
CGGATCGAAGATTCCGATCGCCGTTCTCGGTGTGCCGAGGCATTACCGCGTCACGCACGACCTGGCCGGCAACAAATAGTCCCATGACGTTTTGATGAACTTCAAGGAAAGCCTTGAACTTGCGAGACCTTCCCGCGCGCTGCTCCGTCCAACTCTAAAGTGCCGATAGAAATGGCGCGACACCGGCGAGGCAAGACTCCCTCGTGGAGTCGGGCGAGTGTGGCATTCTAAGAGCACGACGTTAAGAGGCTTCCCGTTTTCAGGATTATCTAGACACACAAGGAGCAAGCCTTTGCGGCTGATACCTGTTCTTCGTGCGGTTCCTGCCGTGAAAGCGAAATAGAAAAGCTCTGGCCAATGGAGACCATTCGCATGCCGAAAGGGCAATCCTCTCTTAGATTCTTTCAAAAGCTAAATGTATTTGCGATAGTGTTGGGGGCTCTCTGCTGCATCGCAGCACCCTCCTCGATCTTTGCCCAGACAGACGAAATCCAGGTGTACGACGCAGTCATTGCTCCGCCCGGCATCTTCAATCTGATGGTGCACAGCAACTTCACGCCCGAAGGGCGGACGCAGCCCGTCTATCCCGGCGCGATTATCGCCAACCATTCGTTCAACGGGACGTGGGAATGGGCCTATGGCGTCAAGCCGTGGATGGAGCAGGGCCTCTACATGCCTGTCTATTCGCCCTATGCCAAGACGCTCGGCCAGAAGGGAAACGGCGGCAGAATCGACGGATTCAAAGTGCGCGAACTGTTTGTGCGGCCGAATGCTGAGCAGCACAAGCTCTTCTGGGGGATGAATTTCGAATTCAGCTTCAACTACCATTACTGGGAGTCGCGGCCCTACACGGCGGAGGTGCGGCCGATTATCGGCGCCTATGTGGGCAAATGGGAGCTAATCTACAACCCGATCGTCGATACGGACTATACAGGCGGCCCAGCGGGCCTGGAGTTCAATCCCTCGGGACGTGTTGTCTACAACATCAATCCCACCTGGGATGTGGCCGCCGAGGAGTACGACGGCTTTGGGTCCTTTAGCAACATTGTTGCGGTGCACGATCAGTTTCATGAGCTATGGGGCGCATTTGACCGCAACGGCAAGGTTTGGGATATCGAAGCGGGCGCAGGCCTCGGACTTACTGCCGGTTCAGACCGATGGACGTTGAAACTGATGGTTTCGCGGGATCTCAATAAGAAGCCCTGGCGTCCGCACCTTCACCTCTGAGAGATGAAACGAGCGGAAGCGTCGAACCGCAACGGAACAGAGGCGCCCAATGCTGTGGAGCGCCTCGTTCCTCTGTTCGCCTCGCCTATTGCTTTGCCGCCTTCACGGCCTCGGTGAGCGCGGGCACTACCTCGAAGAGATCGCCCACGATGCCGTAATCCGCCACCTCGAAGATGGGGGCGTCCGGGTCCTTGTTGATGGCGACGATGCACTGCGAGGCCTTCATGCCGACAAGGTGCTGAATGGCGCCGGAGATACCGACCGCAAGGTAGAGACGCGGCGCCACCGACTGTCCGGAACTGCCGACCTGGCGCTCCATCGGCAACCAGCCGTTGTCGCAGATGGGACGCGACGCAGCCAGTTCCGCTCCGAGAGCCGTCGCAAGTTCCTGCACCATCGGCAAATTGTCAGCTTCCCGAATACCGCGGCCCACACTGACAATGAATTGGGCGGAGGAAAGATCAACCGTCTGGGCCTCGCCGCGGAAGGGCTCGCCGGGCTTGGTGCGGATGCGGCCTGCGTCGATCTGCGGACTAAATGTTTCAATCGTGGCGGTCGCGCCCGCGCTGGGTGCGGCCACCGGCTCGGCACGGAAGGCGCCAGCCTGCACCGAGACAAAGCAGGGGCCGTCCCCGGAGTGCTTGTAGGCGCCGCTCAATTTGCCCTGCATGAGCTGCCTGGTGAAGACCGGACCATCGCTGATGGCAACTACGTCGCCGATGAGCACCTCGCCCATGCGCGCCGCGAGCGCCGGGACGAAATCGCGCACCTGGTAAGTGTGCGGGAATACCAGATGCGAGGGCTTCTCACTTTGAATGAGCTGTTCGAGAGCCAGACAGTACCCATCCGGCGTATAGGGTGCGAGCAGCGCGTGTTCGAGACGTATCACTCGGCCGGTATGTTTGCCTGCAAATTCAGCGGCCAGGGGCTCCGTCTGCGCGCCCATGACCACGACAGCCACGGGCTGATTCAACTGCGTGCCCAGAAACTGAGCGGCCGTGAAGGCCTCCCAACTGACCCGGCCGATGCGGCCGTCCCGCTCTTCCATGACCACGAGAATACTCATAGCACTCGCACCTCGAACTTGAGCTTTTCCACCAGCGCGGCCGCAGCTTCCTTGCCGGTTCCGGGAAGGATCTGCGTGGATTTTTGTTTCTTGGGCAGAGAAATCTGTTCGAGCGTGACTACGGGCATGCCGGAGGCCGCCAGATCCGCCGCGTTCAGCGCACGCAGCTCCTTGCTCCGGGCCTTCTTGATGCCCATCAACGTTGCATAGCGCAGCTTGTTGCCGCCCGATTGGATGGTGAGCACGGCGGGCGTAGGCATCTCGATCGTCTGGAACCAGCCGGCTTCAAGCTCGCGCTTCACTTTGATGCCGCCGTCGGTCTTCTCGACCTGGAGGATGAGCGTGGAGTGGGGCAGGCCCAGCAGTTCAGCCAGGATCACTCCGGTCTGGCCGAGACCGACATCTTCCGATTGCAGGCCGGTGAGCACCAGATCGGGGCTCTCGGGGCGGATGGCCGCAGCCAGCAGATTGGCGACCCCCAAGGCATCGCGGTCCGCGAGATTATCGCAGACAACGTGCAGCGCGCGATCAGCGCCCTTGGCCAGCGCCTCGCGAATGGTGGTGGCCACGCGCTCCGGGCCGGCGCTGACGACGACAACTTCGCCGCCGTGCTTTTCCTTGAGTTGAAGAGCCTCCTCCAGCGCGTACGCATCGGGCTCGTTCATCGCGAATTGGAGGTCCGCTTCCTCGATCCATTTTCCGGATGCGGCAATGCGGATCGGCGCATCGCGCTCCGGCACCTGCTTGATGGCAACGATGATCTTCATGGATACTGGGCGCTCCCCGCCCGTTAGATGCTGGTAATGGGCCGCAGCGGAGCGGTCATTTGACTGGGCCTGCTTCGGTTTCCGGCAGGCCACGCGCGGCCAGTTGCGCAATGTCGAGCAGCTTGGGGGCATCCGGCCCTTGCGCCGCCAGTGCATCCTGGAACATGGTATTGCAGAAGGGGCAGGCAGCGCCGACCACATCCGCGCCTGTGGCAGTGAGTTCGCGGGCACGGGCGTGGCTGACGCGCTCGCCGGTTTCTTCGCCGAGAAAAACCAGCCCGCCGCCAGCTCCGCAGCAGAAGCTGCGCTCGCGGTGGCGCTCGGCCTCGACCAGTTGGCCGGCGTGGGCAACTACAGTCCGCGGCTCGTCGTAGACGTCCCGATACCGGCCCAGATAACAGGGATCGTGATAGACGATCTTTTCCTGGCTTGGGACGGACGGCAGTTGGCTGGCATGGCGGGCCAGAAACTCGCTGTGGTGTTCCACAGGCGGCGGGGTGCCGAACTCCTTCCAGTCCTCCTGAATGGTGCGCACGCAGTGCGGACAGATGCTCACGATCTTTTTCGTATGGGCGGCCTGGAGTGCATCGAGATTCGCTTCCGCTAGCTGCTGAAAGACCAGATCGTTGCCGAGACGGCGAACCGGATCGCCCGTGCATTTCTCCTTGCGCAGCACGCCGAAGGTTACATTCAAATACCGCAGGACGCGGACCAGAGATAGAACGATCTCGCGGCCTTTGGGATCGTAGGCGCCCATGCAGCCCAGCCACAGCAGATACTCCTGCGTGCCGTCATAGAAGGGCAGGGCATTTTTTTCGATGAACTTGTCGCGCTCAATGGCGCTGATGCCCAGTGCGTTGCTGCCGCGCTCCAAAGCCAGAAACAGCTTGGCGCCGTGCTCGTCTTCCCACTCGCCGGTGTTGACCGCGCCGCGGCGCATACCGATGACGATGGGCAGGTGCTCGATCCCCACCGGGCACTGGAACTCGCAGGCCCCGCAGGTGGTGCATTCAAAAATCGCCTTCTGCGAATTGTGCTTGCCCAACAGCGCTTCTTCGGATTGCGGACCGTACTCATTGAGATAGGCGCGGACGCCGAGGATGACCTGCTTGGGGTTGAGCAGCTTGCCCGTATTGTTGGCGGGGCAGTGCTCGGTACAGCGGCCACACTCCACGCAGGAGTAGGCCTGCAAACTGGCGAGCTGCGTCAGATCCTTGCCGGCGACGAGGCCGAAGTCTTCATCGCCCTGCAGCGGAGGAATCTTGCTGAAGCCGCCCCGGGAGAGAAAGACGGTGAACGGGCTCAGCACCAGATGCAGGTGCTTGGTGTGGGGGATGATGGGCAGGAAGGCCAGCAGCGTAAGAGCATGCACCCACCACAGCGCACGCCCAGCAACGCCATCAGGCTGAACGAAAAATGCCGCGAGATACGTGACCATCAGCAGGAAGATCAGACCCGCAATGACCCCGGACTCCGGCGAAAACGGTTCAAGCCATTTGGGACGAATTACGAACCGGCGAATGAACAGGCCCAAGATACCGGCGGCGCAGGCAAGGGCAAAGATGGCGGCAAAATAAAAATAGGCCATGCCCACGGGGCTGTGCGGGTCCAGAAAACCAGCTCCGTACAGGGCCGCGCAGTGGTTCAGAGTAACGACGGCAAAAGCGCAGAAGGCCCAGAAGACAAAAGCATGGGCCAGCCCAGGCAGCGGCCGCTGGCGGATCACCTTGCCCTGGAGCGCGACCTCCCATACGAAGTCGTAAATGCGTTTGCCAACGGGAGCAAGGTGAAAATCCACATCCTTCTTCGACGCCAGGATGCGCCGCAGGATGGGGCTAAAGCGCCGCCAGAAGAGTACCAGGGAAAGAATCGCCAGAACAGCGAAGAGGATCTGTTCCGCAGAAGAGAAGTGGCTGGGCTCAGCCAACGTCCATGGCTGCGACATCATAGCACCCCAAAGATACAGGATCGGGGCGAAATACGTCTCGCCTCGGAGCAACAACCGCATGCAAGCGGAACCGGGTTCTGCGCGCGCCGGTCGCCGGGTGGAGGGCGTTCAGGAATTGTAAGATGGTGCAGGCGGGCAGCGAGGAGAAGGAATCCGCGGGAAGAGCTCCTGCCGAAGAATGCGGCGGCAAAAGGAATTCAATTTGGCTCGATATTTGATTACCGGAGCGGCAGGTTTTATTGGCCGCTCGATTGCCGCGGCGCTGTTGGCGCGGGGCGAATCCGTGCGCGGCGTCGATAGCTTGATTACCGGGAAACGGGAGAACCTCACGGGCCTGGAGGCCATGGAGTTTCTCCAGGGCGATCTCGCCGATCCTGTGACCTGCCAAAAAGCCTGCGCCGGCGTAGAGATTGTCTTTCACGAGGCTGCGCTGGCCTCGGTGCCGCGTTCGGTCGCCGATCCCATCGGTACGAACGTGAATTGCGTTGACGCCACGCTGAACCTGCTGGTCGCGGCGCGCGATGCCGGTGTGCGCCGGGTAGTGTATGCGGGTTCCTCGTCGGCCTACGGAGATACGCCTACCCTTCCGAAGCGCGAGGACATGGTTCCGAAACCCATCAGTCCCTACGCCGTGGCCAAACTCGCAGGCGAGCACTACATGCAGGCATTCGCGCGGGTCTACGGTCTGGAGACCGTGGTGCTGCGCTACTTCAACGTCTTTGGCCCCTACCAGGATCCGTCCTCGCACTATTCCGGAGTATTGGCCATCTTCTGCCGCAAGATGCTGGCTGGCGAGCAGCCCACAATCTACGGCGACGGAGAACAGAGCCGCGACTTTACCTTTATTGAGAATGTGGTGGAAGGAAATCTGCTGGCCGCAACCGCGCCCGCAGAGAAGGCTTCCGGCAAGGTGATGAACCTGGCCACCGGCTCACGAATCACCCTCAATCAGGTTTTCCAGTTGCTCTGTGAACTGACGGGATATCGTGGCAAGCCGGCATATGCGGCTGAGCGAGCCGGCGACATACGCGACTCTCTGGCCGACATCAGTCGGGCCAGGGAACTGCTGGGCTATACGCCGCGCGTGGACTTCCGGGAAGGCTTGCAGCGCACCGTGGATTGGTATCGCGCGGCCGGAGCCTAGACCCGCGTGGGGTGCGGCCTCCGGTAGACTGGCGGTATGAGTCTGTGCCTCTATGCGGCCACCACCAGCCAAGGAAAACTGAGAGATTTTCGCGTAGCCGCGCGGGCCTTTTCGGTCAGCATTGAGCCGCTCCCGATCCTCGGAGAGATCGAACCGCCCGAGGAAGATGGCGCCACTTTCACGGCCAACGCCACTCTCAAGGCGATCTACTACTCCCGCTTCGCGCCCGGCGAGATGGTGCTGGCCGACGATTCGGGCCTGGAGGTGGACGCCCTCTCCGGCGCCCCCGGCGTACGCTCGGCGCGTTTTGCCGCTGACGCCGTCCTGGTAGATTCGTCCGATGCCAACGACAACACCGACGTCTGGAACAACATGCTGCTCATCCAGCGCATGGTGGGCATCTCCCCTCCGCTGAGAACCGCCCGCTATCACTGCGTGCTGGCCTGCGCCAAGGATGGCGCCCTCTACCAGACTGCCGATGGCACCGTGGAAGGCATCATTCTGGAAGCGCCGCGCGGCACCGGCGGGTTCGGCTACGACCCGCTCTTCTACCTGCCGGAACTGGACAAGACCATGGCCGAGATCGATCTGGAGACCAAGCTGACCCTGAGCCATCGCGGCCGGGCCCTGGCGGCCCTGCTGCCGTTACTGCTGGTTCGGAGTTAGGGAAGTCCCTGTAAGTGAGATGGCGCACAGTCTATTCCCATCTGCTGGTCCTATCCAGGCGGGTGTGTGATCGTGCGCACAGCCGCCCTCTGGACGAGACAATCTAATGTGATGAAGTTGGGATGTCGTTTCACGACGCCTGCAGGGTTCCTGAGGCCCAGAATTGAGGCCGCAGCGGCCTGGTCCTCGAGGGGCTGCTCGCTCCTCTCGCGACATGGCCCGATCTCGTTCGTAGGGCCGCATGCGCTTAATGGAAGACTCTTTTCAAGAGCGACTCGGCGGCGTCCGCTTTTTACTGTCAAGTCATAGGAAACTGAGTGCCTTGACGCAAGGGATACCAGACACCAATAATGCTGAAGGAATTAGAAACAACCCCTTCGTCTCTTAATTTGGAACCAGCCTTAACCAGCAGTGTCTTAGGAGCCAAAACATCCATGGCAACCGCTCAACACCCCGCTGCGCCAACCATTCGCGAGGGCGTACAGCCCCTGCGCGCCGGCGAGGGAACCAGCTTCGTCTGGCGCAAACTGCATTCGCTGCTCGGCGTCATCCCAATCGGCGCTTTTCTGATCGAGCACATCATCTCGAACTGGGAGGCCATCGGGGGGCCGGTCGCCTACGGCAAGCAGGTGTACTTTCTCAATCACCTGCCGCTGGTGCGGGTCCTGGAATGGGTCTTCATCTTCCTCCCCATCCTGTATCACGCGCTCTATGGCATCTATATCTGGCTGCGCGGCAAGGCCAACGTCGTGTACTACCCCTGGGCGGGTAACTGGCTCTATGTGACCCAGCGCTACACCGGTCTCTTTGCCGTGATTTACATCGGCTATCACGTAGCCACGCAGCGCTTCATGGGCGTCGATCTGCCCAACCATCCGGCGGCGGCCTTTTGGAAGGTCCAGCACGAGCTCTCCAATCCGCTGATCCTGGCGTTCTACATTGTGGCGATGTTTGCCATCTGCTTCCACTTCGCTTATGGCGTTTGGCTGTTCGCAGCCAAGTGGGGCATCACACCCGGAACTGAAGCGCGACGCCGTTTCGCGTGGGTCTGCGGAGTGGGTGGCTTCATTCTGCTGGCGATGGGCTTGGCCAGCATCTGGGCGTTTGTCGGCGGTAAGTACGCCGATGCGCCGGAGAATCCGAGCCTCAGTTATCAGAGAACAGAGATCAGAGGTCAGCAGGCGGCTATGGATCTGCAGTGCGGCATGGTCGTGAGAGTCGACGAGACCGTTTCAAGAGCAAGCTAAATCGGGAACAGAACCGGGCTGAATCTCAGAGGCGAATGGAAGATTCCGATCTCTGATCTATGAGCCCTGATCTCCGAAAAGGAAGAAGAATGGCTACACCTAGGATCATCGTGGTTGGCGGAGGGCTGGCCGGACTGGCAGCGGTTATCAAGATCGCCGAGGCAGGCGGCAGCGTGGATCTGTTCTCCATCGTGCCCGTCAAGCGCTCGCATTCGGTCTGCGCACAGGGCGGCATCAACGCGGCCAAGAACCTGAAGGGCGAGGGCGACACCACCTGGCAGCACTTTGACGACACGATCTATGGCGGCGACTTCCTCGCCAACCAGACCCCTGTGAAGGCGATGTGCGAGGCCGCGCCGGGGATCATCGATCTGCTCGACCGCATGGGTGTGCCGTTCAATCGCACTCCCGAAGGTTTGCTCGACTTCCGCCGCTTTGGCGGCACCCTCTACCACCGCACCGCCTTTGCCGGCGCCACCACCGGCCAGCAGCTCCTTTACGCGCTCGACGAGCAGGTGCGCCGCTACGAGTCCGAGGGCAAGGTCAAGAAGTACGAAGGCTGGGAGTTCCTCTCGGCGATCGTCGACGGCAAGGGCGTGGCGCGTGGCATCACTGCCATGAACCTGCGCACCATGGAGCTGCACGCCTTCCCGGCCGAGGCCGTCATCCTGGCTACCGGCGGCAACGGCGCCATCTTCGGCAAGAGCACCAACTCGGTGGTCTGCACCGGTTCGGCCCAGTCCGCAATCTTCCAGCAAGGCGCCTACTACGCCAATGGCGAGTTCATCCAGGTTCACCCGACCTCGATTCCCGGCGAGGACAAGCTGCGGCTTATGTCGGAGTCGGCGCGCGGCGAAGGCGGCCGGGTATGGGTACCGCGCAAGGAGGGCGATAACCGCGCACCTCGCCAGATTCCCGATGCGGAGCGCTTCTATTTCCTCGAGGAATGGTATCCCAAGTACGGCAACCTGGTGCCGCGTGATGTGGCCACCCGCGCCATCCACAAGGTTGTTTACGAGCTCGGCCTTGGCCTGGAAGGCCAGCCCATGGTCTATCTGGACCTGACTCACATCGACCGCGCCACGCTCGACCGCAAGCTGGGCGGCATCCTCGAAATCTATGAAAAGTTCGTCGGCGTGGATCCCCACGAGGAGCCGATGAAGATCTTCCCGGGCATGCACTACACCATGGGTGGGCTGTGGGTGGACTTCAACCAGATGACCAACATCCCCGGGCTGTTCGCCGCGGGCGAGTGCGAGTACCAATACCACGGAGCCAACCGTCTGGGAGCGAACTCGCTGGTGAGCTGCATCTTCGGTGGTTTCCAGGCCGGTCCCAATGCCATGAAGTACGCCAAGAACGTGGTGGCGGCGGAGGGCGATGGCGGTGCGGCCAAGGAGCTGGCGCGCCAGGCCGAGATCAACAAGAAGCTGATGACCAATGAGGGGACAGAGAACCCCTTCCGGCTGTGGCGCGAGCTGGGCCAGACCATGACCGAACACGTCACCGTGACCCGCTACAACAAGGGCTTGCAAAAAGCCGACGAGAAGATCGTCGAGTTACTCGACCGCTACAAGCGCGTCAACCTGAGCGACCGCAGCCAGTGGGCGAACACCAGCTTCGCCTTCGCCCGCCAGCTCAAGAACATGCTGGAGCTCTCGCGTACCATCACGCTCGGCGCGCTCAAGCGCGACGAGTCCCGCGGCGCGCACTACAAGCCGGACTTTCCCGAGCGCAACGACGAGAAGTTCCTGAAGACCACCAAGGCCAGCTTCACTGGAACCATCGCGGGGCCGAACCTTGAGTACGAGGACGTGGACATTCAGTACATCAAGCCGCGCCCGCGCCGTTACGACGCTGCCAAATAAAGACCGCGTGCAGCGGACCTTTGGACGAGTTTTTTACCAGGGATAGAAGGGAACATGGCAAACAAGACGGTTCAATTCGAGATCAAGCGCCAGGCGGGGCCGGACGACCCGGCGAACTGGGAGAGATTCGAGGTGGAGTGGCGGCCGGGTATGAACGTGATCTCCGCCATGATGGAGATCGCGACCAATCCCGTCACCGCCGAGGGCAAACCAACCACGCCGATCACCTACGACTCGAACTGCCTGGAAGAGATCTGCGGCTCCTGCGCGATGCGCATCAATGGCAAAGCGCGCATGGCCTGTTCGGCCCTGGTCGACAGGTTGGAGCAGCCCATCAAGGTCGAGCCGCTCAGCAAATTCCCGCTGGTGCGCGACCTGCAGGTGGATCGCTCGGTGCTCTTCGAGAACCTGAAGCGCGTCAAGGCGTGGGTCCCGGTCGATGGCACCTATGACTTGGGCTCCGGCCCGCGCGTCTACCCGCAGCAGCAGGAAGTGAACTATCCGCTCTCGAACTGTATCTCCTGCACCTGCTGCATGGAGGTCTGCCCGCAGTTCAATGAGGCCACCGGCTTCGTGGGCGCCGCCACCATCGCCCAGGTCAAGCTGTTCAACAATCATCCTACCGGCAAGGTCTTCAAGGAAGAGCGTCTGCGGGCGCTGTCCGGCGACGGTGGCATCCAGGAGTGCGGCTATGCGCAGAACTGCGTGCAGGCCTGCCCCAAACAGATTCCGCTCACCACCGCGATCTCTGACGTGGGTCGCGACGTGATTGTGCAGAAGGCCAAGGACTGGCTGCGCGGGTAAGCGAGCCGGCAGCTACAGCCATAAACGCCTCCTCCGGGAGGCGTTTTTATTCCTTCCGCAGTCTGTCCCGCATGCTAGGCTGTAGACTCATAGAACCTGAGCCACAATCGCACGGTGGCATATTTTTGCAGTTGCTCCAATCTTTATGAAGCCCGTCTCTCATAAGTCTTTTCCAAATTCGCAGGCGCTTGGCGAGTGGATGGCCGACAATCATGCCAGCGCAACAGAGCTTTGGGTTCGAATTTATAAAACTGCTTCAGGCAAGCACTCAGTGACCTGGGCCGATTGTGTTGTCGAAGCAATCCGCTACGGGTGGATCGATGGCCAGAAGAAACCCCTGGACGACAGCTCATTTTTGCAGAGGCTATCGCCACGCAAGCCCGGATCCAACTGGTCTAGCAAGAACCGCGAATATGCCAAGAAGCTGATTCAAGAGGGGCGTATGGCGCCAGCGGGACTGGCGCAAGTTGAAGCGGCCCAAAAAGATGGGCGCTGGGAGAAGGCTTATGCCGGCTCCGCGGATATGGAAATCCCCGAAGATTTCCTAACGGCATTGAACAAGCTTCCACGGGCAAAGAGATTCTTTGCCACCCTGAACAGGCAAAATCTGTTCTCGATTTATTACCGGCTTCACTCTGCCAAAAAGCCGGAAACGCGGGCAAAACGCATGGCCCAAATTCTGTCAATGCTGGAGAAAGAGACAAAGCTGCACTGAAGAGGGTTTACGCCGACAATCCACTGATTTTGTCGTCGAGGCAGCCCACGGTCAGATTGACCGTAGCTCGCGTCGTCCCAATAGCCTGATCCGCGTGCATGAAGGCCATAAATCACGCGGACTCAATCGAGTCATGTCCTCTGTGGGCCACGATCGGTCTGCTCCTTCGGGATTTGAATCATTTTCCGGCCGATTTGCAAAGCCATTCATGAGTATGCGGACTAGTGATATGAGCCAGAAATTCACCGAAGAACAACCGCAGATCCTTCGACTCCATTTGCCACAAATAATGCGGCAGACTACGCTCAGGATGACATCGCAGAGTTATACGAATGAATAACTCGGAACACGAATAGAATAACCGCTGAATTCTGTCGAGGAAGAAAGTTTCTCCGGGGGCGGCTTTCGCGAACCGCAATCGAGATGCCCGCGATCCTTCTCTTCCCGTCGGGAGGCCGGCATGAACATAGAAGTCTGGGGTATGTCGATTGCGGGCGCTGCCGCGCTGGTTGCCGGCTTTCTACTCGCCTGGCCGCGGCTGCGGGGATTGTCCGGTGTGGACAAGGTTTTGGCGCTGGGGCCGGTCTTCGCGGCCGCGCCGCTGGCGGTCTTCGGTATGGAGCATCTGCTCGCAGCGCGCGACATTGAGCCCATCGTGCCGCACTGGATGCCGTGGCCGCTCTTCTGGACGTACTTTGTGGGCGCGGCACTGCTGGCGGCGGCGCTCAGCTTCATTGTATGGAGATGCTTGCGCTGGTCCGCATCGCTGCTTGCGCTGCTCTTCATCATCTTTGTTGCGACCATCGACGTGCCCGGCCTGATGCAGAGCCTTCACAATCGCTTTTCGTGGACGCTCACCCTGCGCGAAGCGATCTTCGCCTGCGGGGCGTTGATGCTGTTCGCCGGCGCCGGAGGGCTCAGGAGCCGGCTGGACTGCATCCTTGCAGGCATCGGACGCGGGTTCATCGCAGCGACGCTGTTTTTCTATGCCGCCGAGCACTTCCTCTTTCCGCGCAACGCGCCGGGCGTGCCGCTGGAGCTGATGACACCGGCGTGGATGCCCGCGCCTAAACTTCTTGCCTACGCGATCGGGGTCAGTCTTCTGCTCGGAGGCATCGGGCTCTGCATCCGGCCTGCTGTCCGCATCGCCGCCGCTGAGTGCGGCTTCATTCTTTTGCTGCTTACGGCGTTGTTTTACGTTCCGATCCTCGTCACGGAGATTCGCTCCGCACAGGCCGTGGAAGGACTGAACTATGTCTACGACACCATGCTGTTCGCAGCCACAGTCCTGCTCGCCGGTTTCCCCTTCTTAGAGCACTAGCGTGCCACCAGCCTCGTGAAAGGATGTACGTAGGCCATCAGGTAAACGATCACGCCTGCCAGGCAGGCCAGCGCCAGACTGTGCAGAAAAACGAAACGCAGGATGGAGCCTTCCTGCCCGTAGGTCTCGGTGGCTGTGCTGGCCACCACGATGCTGGGGGCCGAGATCATCTTCCCCATCACGCCGCCGGCGGAGTTGGCGGACGCCATGAGAATGGGGGAGACGCCGATCTGCTGTGCAGTCGTCACCTGAAGACTTCCGAAGAGGACATTCGAGGCAGTGTCGGAGCCGGTGCTGGCGACGCCCAGCCAGCCGATGAGGGTACCGAAGAAGGGGTAGAGACGGCCGGTCCGGGCGAAGGCGAGGCCCAGGGTGGCGTCCAGGCCGCAGTAGCGGGTGACATAGCCGATGGCCAGCATCGCTGCCATGGTCGCCATGGCGTAGCGGATGTTGAAGAGCGATCGGCAGAACTCCCTGGCCAGGGTGACAGGACCAAAGCCCAGCAGCAGACCGGCAAGCAACGCGCCAAGCAGAATGGCGGAACCGGTGGCCGATAGCCAATTCAGCGTGAAGACGGCGGCCTCCGCCGTCGGATGTGCTACCACCGGGGGCATGCGCTCGATCTCGCGATCCAACCCGGTGACGGTGAATTTTAGGGTGGTGTGCGCGTCGAGGAAATGCGTGAACGGAGGAATTCCCCAGGCCAGCAGCACGGTGCAGAGCACCAGCCACGGCATCCAGGCGCGGAAGACGCTTCCTGGCTGCTGCTCCGAAGAGTGCCGGTGCTGCCCGGTGATCTCCTCGCAGGCGGCATTCAGCGTGCGCTGCGGTTTCCAGAAGCGCAGAAAACCGATCAACACCACAATCGTGGACGATGCGGCAGCCATGTTCACCAGCGTTGGTCCGAGAAACACGCCCATGAGCAGTTGCACGCATCCGTAGGTCAGGCTGGCGGCCAGGATGGGCGGCCACACTTCCAGCATGCGGCGGAAGCCCGCAAAGACCCACACCAGCCAGAAGGGAATCAGCAGGCAGAAAACGAAGAGCAGGGTGGAGACTGTGCGTGTCAGCAACAGGATGTTGAAGCCGGTGATGCCTTGTAGTGCCACGATCGGGATGCCGAGCGATCCGAAGGCGACCGGAGCGGTGTTGCCCAGCAGCGAGAGCCCGGCCGCATGCAACGGCCGAAAGCCAAGGCTGATGAGAATGGCGCCGCAGATGGCGACCGGCGCGCCGAATCCCGCAGCGCCTTCGAAGAATGCGCCGAGCGCAAAGGCGATCAGCAGCAGTTGCAGACGGCTGTCATCGGTGATGCTGGCCAGGCTCTGCTGGAGGGTGGCGAAGGTCCCCGCTTTCACCGTGAGGTCGTAGAGGAAAACCACGGGCAGCACGATCCAGAAGATGGGGAAGAGGCCGTAACCTGCGCCGTAGCTGGCCGCGGTGAGCGCAAGCCGGACGGGCATGTGAAACAGGAGAACTGCAACCGCCAGTGCAGTGAGCAGGCCCGCCGCCGCAGCGAGATGCGCCTTGAGCCGCAGAATGGCCATCGCTCCGAGCAGTACCAGGACCGGCAGCGCGGCTGTCGCCGTAGACATCCACCAGTGCCCCAGCGGATCGTAGCCCTGCTGCCAATGGCCACTGCGCGGATTTGTCCACAGCAGGAAGAAGACCCCTGCCGCAAGGCCGCCCAAAACTACGGAAAAGCCGATCGCAGATGCTGTGGTCGAGCGCGCAGATTCGGCGGGCACAGTGCGGTTCGAAGCCATTGACGCCTCGTGGACGAATTCCTGCTCTCTGGTTTTGTTTCCGTTTGGACACGCTGAGCGCGCGAAAACCCTGCTGGCCCTGCATTGGCTCAGTGCTGGTGAAGTCCCAGCACATCTTCGAAGATGTGGCCCATCTTCTCCTGCTTGGTGCGCAGGTAGCGCTCGAAGCTCTCCTGTGGCTCGACCGCAGCGGAGACCCGTTCCACCACTTCCACGCCCGCAGACTCGAGCGCGGCGACCTTTTCGGGATTGTTGGTGATCAGCCGCACCTTGGTGACGCCCATCAGCTTCAGGGCGGCGCCCGGCAGTTCGTAATCCCGGCAATCGGCGGCGAAACCCAGCTCCTCGTTCGCCTCCACCGTATCCCGGCCCTGGTCTTGAAGCTGGTAGGCTTTCAGCTTGGCCATCAACCCAATGCCGCGGCCCTCCTGCTGCTCGTAAAGCAGAATGCCTGCGCCCGCCTCGGTGATCTTGGTCAGCGCCAGCTCTAACTGCAGCCGGCAGTCGCAGCGCAGCGAGCCAAAGACATCGCCGGTAAGGCACTGCGAATGGATCCGCACCAGCGGCGGATTCGAGCGCACATCCCCCATCACCACCGCGACCAGCCCCTCGACCTTGGCGGCGTGACCGTTGGCGCAGCGGTCGTTGCTGTGCGTTCCTTCAAAGCCCAGAATGCGAAAGGCGCCCCAGCGGGTTGGAAAATCTGCCTCGGCGACCTTTTGCACGCTCTTAAGTGGCATACTCCGATTGTAATGGAGGCGGCATTCGCCCGCTGTGCCCCAGCCGGTTGACAGAGCGCGGCAGACTCGATACTTCTCAACCGATGGCCTTTTTGACTGCGCGAAATTTCCTGAACCGCCCGCCTGAGCCTGGATTGATCCATCGCGCTGGCGGTTCCTTCCGGTGCTCCTCGTCCCTGTGCGGGGCTCCAGATAGCCGCTGAGGGGCTTTGTCAGCAGGTCTGAACGGGGGCGCAAATCGCCCCGAGGTTTGCTGTTTCAATACTTACAAACCGCGCTGCGCAGAGTACTTCGTCCTGCTTGGCCTCCCCCACTGAGGCGAAGACGCAGAACGCTGCGCAGAGAGTTCTACCAGCCGCGGGTTTGGAGTAGCTGGGACTCCTCAATGGCTGCGGCGGCCAGGCCCTTCATCGTGCCGGTGACCTGCTCGCTGACCTCGGCCAGGATCTTGGGGTCGTTGAAATGCGTCGTGGCGATCACAATCGCCTTGGCGCGGCTCACCGCTTCCGCGCGCTCCGCGGGATTGTGCTCGACCTCGAGCGGCGTGGCGCGTTCCTTCATGAAGATTCCCGAGCCCACGAAGATGGCTTCGGCGCCGAGTTGCATCATCAGCGCGGCGTCGGCCGGTGTGGCAATGCCGCCGGCAGAGAAGTTGGGCACGGGCAGCTTGCCGCTCTGCGCCACCATGCGGACCAGCTCATAGGGCGCCTGCAACTCCTTGGCTGCGGCGTAGAGCTCCTGCTCGCTGAGCACGGTGAGCTGGCGCATCTCCCGGGTGATCTGGCGCATGTGCTGCACAGCGTGTACCACGTCGCCGGTGCCCGCTTCGCCCTTGGTGCGGATCATGGCCGCGCCCTCGGCAATGCGCCGCAACGCTTCGCCCAGATTGCGCGCGCCGCAGACGAAGGGCGTCTTGAAGGCGTGCTTGTCGATGTGGTGCGCCTCGTCGGCCGGGGTGAGCACTTCGCTCTCGTCGATAAAGTCAACGCCCAGCTCCTGGAGAATCTGCGCCTCGGCAAAGTGGCCGATGCGGGCCTTGGCCATCACCGGAATCGAAACCGCCTGGATGATCTCCTTGATCAGCGAGGGTTTGGCCATGCGGGCCACGCCGCCCTCGGCGCGAATCATGGCCGGCACGCGCTCCAGCGCCATCACCGACGCCGCGCCCGCTTCCTCGGCGATGCGGGCCTGCTCGACGCTCATCACGTCCATGATGACGCCGCCCTTGAGCATCTCGGCAAGGCCGACCTTGAGGCGCAGGCTGGTTCCGCTATTGGTCTTATTTTCAGGGGCTTCTGGCATGGTCTTGAACCTCGTTCGGCACTCGCTCCGGCGCTTTGCAGGGCTGGAGACACGGCAGATGTCGTTGCCTCTAGTGTAGCAGCGGCGGAGATGGCGAGGGGGTGCGGCGGAGGGCGCGATTCTGAGACCTTTCCAATCTTGACCCGCCCATTCTGGACCCATTTCTGCAGAAGCTCTCAGCATGGCGGCAGCAGCGGAACTCGATTCCGGCGGAGAGAGCACTGGGGCGGGGATGAAGGGGGATGCTACGCCCGGCACGGAAGCAGCCGCAGTGTTGCTCGGGGAAGCCGCAGACCAGGCGCTGATGCCCGTGGCCGAGTGGCCTGAACAGCAGCCGGCAGACCCACTCCCGTTTCGCAAAGCGATCGGCCGCATGCCGGTGGAGGTGGACGTGGTGGTTCCGGTGCCGGATTTCAAGGTGCGCCACGTGCTGGCCCTCGCGCCCGGTCAGGTCATCGAGTCGCATTGGAACCACGGCGAGGATGTGCCGCTTCGCGCGGGCGAGGTGCGCCTCGCCTGGACCGAGTTCGAGGTCATTGAGAATCAACTGGCAGTCCGGGTCACCCGGCTGCCCTGAATTCAGGCGGAAGAGGAGAGAACAGCCGTGCGAGCCTGCGCGCAGCAAGAGAATGCCGGGAGCGATGGATTAGCAGGATGGCTGCTGGCCCGGCTGCGCAAGAGCGGCAAGCGGGCCAAGCCCCGGCTGGAGCTGCTCGAACGCATCCCGCTCGGACCGCGCCAGTCGCTGGCGCTGGTAGAAGCCGAAGGAACCCGTCTGCTGGTGGCCACCTCGCCCGAGGGCAGTCCCGCCTTCTACCGGTTGGGCGGCCGCGCGCAAGAGGCGCGCAAGAGGGTCTCATGGTGAGCGCCTGGCTGGTGCGCGCCGCCGTTGCCGCGCCAGCGCCGCTGCTGCCGGACCTGAACAACCGGCTGCGCCCTGCGGACTCCACACCGTGGACGATTCTCTTCGTTCTCACGCTGATCACCCTTTTGCCCGCCATCCTCATGGCGATGACGCCGCTGGTGCGACTGCTGGTGGTCTTCCACTTCCTGCGCCAGGCATTGGGCACCCAGACTGCGCCTTCCAATGCAACTCTGATGGGCCTGGCGCTGATGATGTCCTGGTTTCTGATGGCGCCGGTGCTGAACCAGGTAGACCAGCAAGCAGTTGAGCCGTATCGTGCCGGGCAGATTACCGGCCTGGATGCCATCCAACGCGGGGCGCAGCCGGTCAAGCACTTCCTGCTGAAGTACGCGCGCGAGAAGGACCTGGCGGTCTTCACGGCCGCCGGGCAGATTCCGCGCCCCAACACGCCGGACGATCTGCCCATGCGGGTGGTGGTCCCCGCCTACATGCTCTCGGAACTGAAGGCCGGCTTTGCCATCGGCGCGGTGCTGTTCCTGCCCTTTCTGCTGATCGACATGGTGACGGCGGCCATCACCACCTCCATCGGCATGTTTCAGCTGCCGCCGGTGGTGGTTTCCACGCCGCTCAAGATTCTGCTCTTCGTGATGGTGGACGGATGGAACCTGCTGGCCAACTCGCTGATCAGGAGTTTTTGACATGACTCCCGATATGGTTGCCGAGCTGCTGCGGCAGCTCCTCAAGGAAGCGCTGATCGTGGCGGCGCCTGTACTGATCGTGGCCGCCATGCTGAGCTTCGTCCTGAGTCTGTTGCAGACATTGACGAGCTTGCAGGACCAGTCGTTGACCTCGGTGCCGCGGCTGGGGGCGATCGCATTGATCCTGCTGGCCGGCATGCCCTGGTTCCTGGAGCGGATGGCGACCTACACGCGGGTGCTGCTGATCGACCTGCGGCGGTATCTGGGATGACAACTTGCTCGCGGTTTTCATCTCTTTGCCGCGTGACCTGGCGACGCAGCGAGAGAGGATCGCAGCCGCAACCAGAGCAGAGAGCTGACGGCTGAAAGCGGACATGGCGGAGTGGAGCACATTTCTGAGCGCGTGGGTGCTGGCCCTGATCCGGGTGAGCGGCATGATCGTCTTTGCGCCCTTCTTCTCCTCGACGGCCTTGCCGGTGCGCATTAAGGCGGTGTTGGCCGGGGCTATTGCCTTTCTGCTGGCGCCGCTGGTGGCGGCGCTGCCCCACGCCGCTGCGGAGATCACCCTCCCCGCCATCCTCGGCGAACTGGCCGTGGGCCTGGTCTACGGTCTTTCGCTGACGCTGCTGAGCGAGATGCTGCTCTTCGCCGGGCAGATCGCGGGCCTACAGTTCAGTTTCTCGCTGGTGAACCTGATGGACCCGGCCACCTCGATCCAGACGCCGCTGCTTGGCGATCTCTTCCAGCTCATGGGTACCCTGGTGATCCTCTCCGCGGGGCTGGACCGGGTGTTGCTGGCCTCGCTGACGCGCAGTTTCCGCACCGTACCCCTGGGCAGCTTCGCCTTTGCGCCTGCTGCCGCGCTGGTGCTGGTCCGCTCTGCCGGCGGAATCTTTCTGGCGGCGCTGGAGCTGGCCGCGCCTATCCTGGCGGCCACTCTGCTTGTCGAGCTGGCGGTGGCGCTGATGGGCCGCCTTAGTCCGCAGCTTCCGGTGATGTTTCTGACCGTGCCGCTCAAGACGCTGACCGGCTTCGGGATATTGATCGGTTCGCTGGCGCTGTGGCCGCGCTTCATTGAGGCGCGGTTCGCCGGCCTGCTTGACCTGGCCGAACGTTTGCTCGCGCTCCCGGGAGGACAAGCCTAGCCATGCCCGGCGAACGCACCGAACAGGCCACGCCGCACCGCCGGGAGAAGGCCCGGCGCGAAGGCGACATTCTGCACAGCCGGGAGTTGACGGCGGCCGCCGGAACCCTCGCCGGGGTGCTGGCGCTGGGGGTTCTCTTCGGCCGGTCGCTCGAAGCCTGGCGGCGGGGGGTTGCCGGGCTGCTCCTGCTGGGCATGCCCGGCCGATGGGAGCCGGCTGCGCTGGCGCCCACGCTGGCGGCCATGCGGCGGGAGCTCCTGATGGCACTGGCGCCGGTGGCGGTGGCCATGGCGCTGGTAGCGGTCGCGGCGCTGGCTGCCGGAATCCTGCAAACCGGCGGCGTCACCGTGCACGGCAGCGCGCTCGAATTCAAGCTGGAGCGGATCAATCCCGCGGCCAACCTCAAAAACCTCTTTTCGCTGCGGGCCGCCGCGCGCATGGGCAAGTCGCTGGTGCCCGCTGCGCTGCTGGCGGTCTTCGCGGTGCAGCGGATCGCGCATCAGCTCTCCCTTCCGCCGTTTTCCACGGAGCGCCTGCATCAGCTCGGCGCCGATGTCTATGGACTGCTGCTGGCAGCGGCCTGGCTGCTCTTCGGCTGGTCCGCGATCGATTACCTGGTGGAGTGGCAAAGCCGCGAGTCGCGCCTGAAGATGACCCGTGAGGAACTGCGCGAGGAGTTCAAGGAGACCGAAGGCAATCCCCAGATTCGCGGCCGCATTCGCGGTTTGCAGCGCCAGATGCGGCGGCGCCGGGTGAAGGCCGATGTGGCGAAGGCCGCGGTGGTCTTGACCAATCCCACCCACTTTGCGGTAGCGCTGGGCTTCGATTTCACCACCATGGAAGCGCCCAAGGTGCTGGCCAAGGGCCGCAATCTGCTGGCCGAGGAGATCAAGGCGGAGGCGCGCTGGGCGGCCGTGCCCATCGTCGAGAATCCGCCGCTGGCGCGGTCCCTTTACCGCTCCGTCGAGGTGGGTCACGCAATCCCCGCCGAACTGTATGCCGCGGTGGCGGCCATTCTCGCCTATCTCTACCGCCAGCGGGTGGAGGCGGAGATGCGGGAGAAGCGCGCGCGCGAGGCTGCCGTGCGGCGGCGGTGAAAGCAGCGTTCACTTCAGCGGAGCATGGGAAGAAGACGGGACTTGGAGAGAGAAAGCTGAGATCTGCGGCCGAAAGTTGGAGAGGAGTTCGTCATGAGTACAACCGCTTTACCGGCCGCGGCGCCGGCGCAATCGATGCTGGCGCGGCTGCGCGACGTGGCGCTTCCTCTGGCCGCGATCGGGGTGGTCTTCGTCATGCTGGTGCCGATTCCTGCCTTCGGGCTGGATCTGCTGCTGGCGCTTTCCATGGCTGCTTCGGTGATCGTGTTTCTCTCGGCGGTGCAGATACGCCGCGCTGTCGAGCTCTCTGTGTTTCCCACGCTGCTGCTGTTGCTCACCCTGTTCCGGCTCTCGCTGAACATCGCCTCCAGCCGCCGCATCCTGCTGCATGGGCAGGAGGGCACGGCTGCCGCCGGCAAGGTGATCGAAGCCTTCGGGCAGTTTGTGGTGGGCGGCAACTACGTGGTTGGCTTCGTTCTCTTCCTGGCTCTGGTGGCGATCCAGTTTCTGGTGGTCTCGCACGGCGCGGTGCGCACCGCAGAGGTGACGGCGCGCTTCACCCTGGACGCGCTGCCGGGCAAGCAGATGGCCATCGACGCCGATCTCAATGCCGGTCTGATCGACGAAGCCGAGGCGCGCCGGCGGCGCCAGGCCATCGCCCGCGAGGCGGAGTTCTATGGCGCGATGGACGGCGCCGCGCGCTTCAACCAGCGCGACGCGCTGGCCACGATCTTGATCACCGCGATCAACATCGTGGCCGGGCTGCTGATCGGCACCCTGCAACAGGGCGTGGACCTGGCGGAGGCGGCCAGAACCTACACGGTGCTCACGGTCGGCGACGGGCTGGTCACGATCATTCCCTCGCTGCTGGTCTCCGTGGCCGGCGGCATCACGCTGACGCGCGCCAATTCCGCCGGCCAGCTGGGCGGCGAGATCCGCCAGCAACTGCTGGCGCGTCCGGCGACACTCTACATGGCGAGTTTTGTCTCCGCCTGCATGTGCCTGATTCCGGGGCTGCCGAAGCTGGCCTTTCTGGCGGTGGCGGCCGCTCTGCTGTGGGGTGCGCGCCGGATCGCACAACGGGCTCCGGTCGTAGCGCCGGCGGAATCCGCGCCCGTGGACAAAAAGAAGGCGGAGGCGGCGCAGGGCGCGGAGATGGCGGCTCTGCTGCGCTTGGAGGACCTGAAGCTCGAGATCGGATTCCAGTTGATTCCTCTGGTGGACGAGAAGCAGGGCGGCCAGCTGCTGAACCGGGTGCGTGCGCTGCGCCGCCATCTGGCTGCGGAGATGGGCTTTCTGATTCCGCCGGTGCACATTGCGGACAACCTGCGCCTGAAGCCGCGCGAGTACATGGTCTCCCTGCGCGGCATCGAGATCGCCCGCTGGCAGATCGAGGGCGGGCAGTTGCTGGCCGTCTCCGGAGAGCCCGGACGGCGACCGCTGACCGGCAGGGAGACGCGGGAGCCCGCCTTTGGCGTTCCCGCGATCTGGATTGCCCCCGCGCTCGAGGAGCAGGCGATCGCGGCAGGGTATTCGGTGGTCGATCCGGTGACGGTGATGACCACGCACCTCGGCGAGCTCATCCGCCGTCATGCCGCGGAGCTGCTGAGCCGCGCCGAGATCAAGCGGCTGCTCGAGGGGTTGAACGAGAGCCATCCCAAACTGCTCGAGGAACTGGTGCCCAAGCTTCTCAGCCTGGGCGAGGTGGCGCGGGTGCTGGAACAACTGCTGCGCGAGCGGGTTTCCATTCGGGATCTCGGCGCGATTCTGGAGGCGCTGGTCGAGACTGCGCCGGCTAACAAGACGCTGGTGGCGCTGGTGGAGGCGGCGCGGCAGGCGCTGGGCCGCCGCCTGGTGCAGCCGCTGCTCGACACCGAGGGGCAGTTGCCGGTGCTTCTGCTGGATCCGCCGCTCGAAGAGGAGATCGTATCCGCCCTGGGGCTCGAGAACAGCCCGCAACTGCTCGCGGCGGCGGTTCCTGGAACAGCTTTGCTGCGCCGGCTGACCGATTCTGTGAGATCCCTTATCGCCACGGCCGCGGCTTCGGCCACGCCCGTGCTTCTGGCCCCTAGTCCGGCGCGTTACTACGTCAAGCGCTGGCTGGAGCCGGTGCTGCCGCGGCTGGCCGTAGTGGCGGCAAGCGAAGTTCCCGCCGAGGTGCGCTTGCGCCCGCTGGGCACGGTCCGCTGAGGCCCGAGCCTGTCAAAGCGTGCGGTGGCAGGACGGAGTTTCGCAGGACGAGGACAAGACCAGGACAAGAGCAGGGGAGGATCCATGATCGAGGCGGCAGTGGCCGAAAGAAGGCGCGAACCCCGGAGAGCGATGGCGGCCGGATATCCTCCTCCGGGGCCCGACGGGAGCGGGCTGAGCGCGGAGCAGGAGAAGATCCTGCTGGAGCATCTTCCCATCGTGCGCTTTCTGGCCCGGCGCATCCACGAGCGCCTGCCCCAGCACGTGGAGATCGAAGATCTGGTCTCGGCGGGCATCGTGGGGCTGATGGACGCCTTTTCCAAATTCGATCCAGCCAAGAAGGTGCAGTTTCGCAGTTATGCGCAGTTCCGCATCCGCGGCGCGATTCTCGACAGCCTGCGCACGCTCGACTGGAGCCCGCGCGAGCTGCGCCGCAAAGGCCGGGCGGTGGAGGAGACGATCCGGGTCCTGACCGCGCGCCTGGGCCGGGCCCCGGGCGAGAGCGAGATCGCCGCCGAGATGGGGATCGGGCTCGATGAATATCAGCAACTTCTCGGCGATCTGAAGGGCCTTGAGGTAGGGACGCTCCATCTCGAGCGCAACGAGGACTCAGGCGAGGAGGAGCTGGCCTATGTTCCGGGGCGTCCCGACGAAGATCCGCTGTTTCGCTGCCTGCGCGGCGAACTGGAAGAACGGCTGACCGAGGCCATTGCCGCATTGCCCGAACGCGAGCGGCTGGTGATGACCCTCTACTACTACGAAGAGATGACCATGCGCGAGATCGGGCTGGCGCTGGGGGTGGTCGAATCCCGGGTCTCGCAGGTGCATGCCTCGGCGGTGGTCCATCTGCGCGCCGCGCTCCGCGACCTGACCGGCCGCAGCGGATTCAAGCCTTCGCGCCGAAGCTGCGCGGCGTCCCAGGCGCGCTAGGAGTTCGGCCGCGAGAAGACGTTTCACGGGAGGATAGGGGTGCAGGAGAAGGTACTGAGGCAGGCAGAGATTGACGCGCTCTTTCAGGCTGCATCGAAGGCTCCGGACCGGAACGCGGAGAAGGACCGCCCGCAGGCCGTGCCGTACAGCTTTTCGTCCGCCGGGCAGATCTCGAACGAGCAGTTGCGCGCCATCAGCATGCTGAACGATCTGTTCGCGCGCAATCTCACGCACAATCTGGCGGCATGGCTGCGCACTCGCTTTCAGGTGAACCTGGTCTCGGCCGAGCAGATCGCTTTCAATGATTTTCTGCTCCGTATTCCTGAGATCAGTTATGTGGCCTCGGTGCGGCTGGAGCCGCTGGGAGCTCTTTCGGTGCTTCAGCTGGACCTGGCGCTCGCGCCTCCGATCGTCGATCTGCTGCTGGGGGGCGAAGGCAAGGAGGGGCCGCTGCGCGAGTTGACCGACATCGAGGAGGCCATTCTGGCCAGCCTTGTGGAGGTGATCTGCCGCGAGTTGACCGCTGCCTGGCAGCCGGTGGGGCTGCGCTTCCGCTACGAGCGCCGGCAGATGCAGACGCAGGTGGCGCGCATCATGGCAGTGACGGAAAAGACGCTCTGCCTGAGCTTCGAAATCCGCATGCCGCACAGCTCCGGTCTGCTGAACCTGGCGTTTCCGGCGGTGGTGGCCAACACCATTCTGCGCCGGCTCACCACGGATTGGGGCCGGCAGCGGCACGGAGCTGCGGCGCGCGCCCGCATGAGCGCGGCGGCGAGCAAGATTCGCTTTGGCGGTTCCCTGCAGTTGCCTGCGTTCCGCGTTTCCGCCAGCACTCTGGAAGGTCTCGAGCCCGGCTCGATTTTGCGTTTCGACCTGCCGGACGATGTGCGGCCGGTCTGGAGAGCGGCGGGCGAGCCTCTGTTCGAGGCCAGCCCGGTGCGTTGGGGGGAACGCCGCGCCGCGCGCATCGAGCGAATTCTCCCCGAGGAGGGATCGTGATGAGCTATGGAGCATGCTGGGCGGAGGCCGCCCGCGGTCTGCTGCCCCAGGCGCTCGCCGGTGAGCCTCGCTTCGGGGAAGCGGCTCCCGGCCCGGCGCCGAACGATGCCTTTGGATTCGTGGCGCGGGTGGGGGGTGACTGGCAGGGGCGCTTTTGGGTCTGGGTGGACGCCGCCGTGCTGGAGACGCCGCTGCTCGGCGAAGGCGTAGACCAGAGAGAGGCCTGGAGCGAGCTGCTGCGCGAGGTGGCTGAGGCAGCCGCCGGGAGCCTGTGCGCGAGCGAAGGCGCGCAGTGCCGGATCGAAGAATTCGTTCCCTGCGCCGCAGGCGGGGAGCCGTCTCGCGGCTTCGAACTGGGGACTCAGGCGGGATCGTGGAGGATTGTGGTGCGGGACGAGGTGGTTGCGGCGGGTGCGGTTGAGCAGCCCCAGAGCGGGGCCGATGCAGGCGAGCCCGCGGGGATGACGACCGGGCTGGAGTTGCTGCTGGATGTGGAGTTGGAAGCCTCGCTGCGCTTCGGTTCCCGGGAGATGGTGCTCGGAGAGATTCTGGACCTCGGTCCGGGCGACGTGGTGCAACTCGATCGGCAAGTCTCCGACCCCGTGGATCTGCTGGTCGGCGACAAGATCGTGGCGCGAGGCGAGGTGGTGCTGGTGAACGGAAACTTCGGCCTGCGCGTGACCGAAGTGGCGGAGCCGCGCAAGCGTCTGGAGAGCGTCCGATGCCTCTTCTGACTCCGCTGCCGTGGAGTTCCGCCGGCGGGCGCGACGATGCCGCGGCTGGACGGAGCGGGCACCTTGCGCCCCGGTGTTCCAATCCAGAGTGCTCGACGGGATGGCTGCATCTGTGGCGAAGGTCGGTTCCGGTCTTCGAGGGCGGCTGGTGCTGTTCGCCCGCCTGCATGCGTGCCCGCGTGCGGACGGCGCTGGAGCGCGAGAACGACGCGCGCCGGACCTCGCCGGAATCTCACCGGCACCGTGTTCCGCTGGGCCTGGCGATGCTCGAACAGGGCTGGATCTCGGCTGGAGATCTGCGCCGCGCGCTGGAGGCGCAGCGTGCCGCCGGAGCGGGACGGCTGGGGCAGTGGCTGGTGCGCAACGGGTCCGCCAGCGAGGCGATGGTTACCCGCGGGCTGGGCCTGCAGTGGAACTGCCCGGTTTTATCCCTGGATGCCGGCGATCCGCAGCTTCTGACCGCCGCGCTGCCGCGACTGTTCGTGGATGCCCTGGGGGCGCTTCCGCTGCGGATCGCGGCAGGAAGGATCCTCTATCTGGGCTTTGAGGAGCGCCTCGATGCGGCGCTGGCTCTGGCCCTGGAACGCATGCTGGGGCTGCGCGTGGAATGCGGATTGTTGGCCGAGGCCGGCTTTCGCGCGGCGCAGGAGCGCATGCTGGCAGCGGCATTTCCTCCAGTTGAGCTGATCGAGGCGGCCTCGTTCTCCGCGCTCGGTAGAGTTCTCAGCCAGACCATCGAGAGGGCGCGCTGCGCGGATGCGCGGCTGGTGCGTGTGCACGACTTCTTCTGGCTGCGCTTGTGGCACCGGCGTCCCTCGGCCGGCGTTCCCAATCTCGCCGAGGTGAGCGACCTCATCTGCGCGGTGGGAGCCGGAGCGTGAGGGCTGTCCGGCTGGAGGCTGCCTTCTGATTCTTCTAATCTGTCCGCCTCCGCTTCGGCACCGCTCCTGCATCGGATCCTGGCGTATCCATCGGGAGCGAAGGCATGGACAGCGGCTATTATGCGGCGATGACCGGGCTGGTGGCGCGGACCCAGGCGCTGGATACGGCGGCGGCTAATCTGGCCAATGCGCAGACCCCGGGTTACCGCGCCGAGCGTGAATACTTCCGCTCGATGCTGATGGGGGAGGGCGCGGCGGATTCCCAACTGGGCGGCACGGTCAACGACTACGGGCTGCTGGGCGGCGATCGCCTGAGTCTGGCTCAGGGCGCGATGCAGGAAACCGGCAATCCCCTGGATCTGGCGATTCAGGGCCAGGGCTTCTTTGCGATCCGTACGGCACACGGGCTGCGTTACACCCGCGACGGCGGCTTTCATCGTGCGCACAGAGGGCAACTGGAGACGGCGGCGG
>JAJZCY010000028.1:0-21503 GCA_021828835.1 Acidobacteriota bacterium
CGCGAAGGTCTGCAGTCCGAGCTCGCGCGCCGCCCGCATCTCATTGAGCGCCGTTACCGCATCCAGAAACCAGACCACGTGGCGCTGGTTGTCGTCCTCGTCAATGTACTCGTAGTGCGGGTTGAGCGAATTGTCATCGAGATCGAGATCGGCATCGGCATCGGAGGCGCGCTGCCAGGCGTCGGAGACCGAGAGGTCTTCGGTGTCGACCACCTCCGGCTTGCGGTGGCGGCGGTCCTTGGGATTGGGGATGGTGAGCGTCCAGTCGTACCCGTAGTTGCCGATGGCGCAGATGATCTTCTGCTTGGGCACGATCTTGAGCATGTGCTGAAGGTTGGCGATGAACCAGCTCTGGGCAGCCACCGGGCCGGGCATGCTGTTGGTTTCGTGCTGGTCGTAGTTCATCAGGATGATGCCGTCGGAGTTGGCGGCGATCTGCTTCAGATCCTGGTCGCTGGTGGCCACGCCCACATTCACGTACAGGCGCAGGTTGCGCGGGTGCATCTGGGCGTAGAGCGCCTGGATGAACGCGATGTAGGCTGAATCCGCGTCATCGGGAATGCTCTCGATATCGAAGGAGAGCCCGCGGTAGATGGGATAGGTCTCCAGAAACTGCATGATCTGGTCACGCAGAGCGGCGCTCTTGACCGGATCCTGGAGCACCGCGCCCATGCCCTCATCCCAGGTTTGGGTATGTGGGTTGTAGTTGTTCAGATGGGGGAAGATCTCGGTATCGACGTGAGCCGCCTGGAGGAGGCCTTTGACCTTGTTAAGGCCGTCGGGATCGTGCACGATTCCGTTCTCAATGACCGGGTACTCGCGCAGATTGTCGTTGCTCATGGCCATCAGGGTGCCGTTGGGCGAATCCACGTGCAGCCATTGCGGGAAGAGCAGGTCGATCTGGTGGACGTGTTCCTTCAGCGAGGTGTAGCTGGCGGCGTCGTCCTGCACGTAATAGGCGGCGCGCAGGCCTTCACCGGTGTTGAGGGGAATATCGGAGGGACGGCGATGGGTTTTGCGGCGCGCGCCTTTCTGGGTGCGGGAATGCTGCAGCAGCGAGCGGTCCGGCAGTGCGCGGTAGTTGTGGCGCGGGACGGGCAGCAGCAGCTCAGGCAGACGCTGGCCGCGGAAGATGTTGAAGATAAAGACCGCGAGGACGATCGTCGAGAGGACCGCGAAGGCGTCGAGAACGCGGCGCAGCCGCTTCCAGCGCTTGCGGTGAGGGTCGAAAAAAATCTGGCGATCGGGCATTGGGCTTTGTCTCCCCGGCTGACGTGATCCAGGACCGTGGTTCCTCCTGCTCACCGCGAGCCCCGGGGGCCGCAACCTGCAGTGCTCGGATGCGGTTAAAGCAATCCTGGGAAATGCCTTCTACCGCGAAAACGGTCTACGCTATACATGGCAATCGTATGGGAGCCATGCCGGAGAGTCAATTAGAGCAGCGGCGCAGCCGCGGCGTCGGGGCAATCCCGACCGCAGGCGTCTGGTTTGCGGTGCTGGCCGCTCTGGGCGCGGGCCTGGGGCTCCGCATCTATCTGCTGAATCAGCTCTTTGACGTGAACGGCGATTCCCTGGTGTACGGGTCAATCGCGAAGAACCTCCTCCTGCACGGTCGCTACGCGCTCACCCTGGCCAGTGGCGATATGAGTGAGACGCTGATCCGGCTGCCTGGTTATCCGCTGTTTCTGGCCGCCTGCTTTCGCCTGTTCGGCATGGAGAACTACTATGCGGCCGCTTGCGTGCAGATCGGGCTGGACGTGGCGGGGTGCCTGCTGCTGGCCGGGTTCGCTCTGCGCGCGGCGCGGGCCATACGGCCCGGGAACGAGTCCTTTGCACGGCGTGCAGCGCTGATTACGCTGGGATTAGCGGCGCTGTGCCCTTTTACCGCCGCCTATGCCGCCTTGCCCCTGGCCGAAGCGCCTACGCTGTTTTCGCTGGCGCTGGCCATGTGGGCCATGGCGCGCTTTCGGGAGCAGCCCGGATGGGCCAGCGCCTTATGGTTCACCCTGGGAGTCACCTGGGCGGCGCTGCTGCGCCCCGACGGAGTACTGGCCGCCGCGGCCTTGGTTCCGGTCGTGCTGATGGGGATGCGCGGCAGGGGCCGAAAGGGCCCTGCCGGACGGCCGCTGCGGATCGCCCTCGTCTGCGTTCTGCTCGCCGCCGCGCCGTTCGCCGCGTGGACGTGGCGCAACTGGCGCGTCTTTCACGTCTTTCAGCCGCTGGCCCCGCGGACTGCCGCGGACCCCGGCGAGCCGACCAATCCCGGCTGGGAGAGCTGGGTCGGATCGTGGTGCCTGGATTTCGTGTCGACCTACCAGATTTACTGGAACGTGCCGGGCGACAGGCTGGAGATCAATGCCCTTCCCAGCCGAGCCTTCGATTCGCCGGAACAGTATGCCGCAACGGCCGCCCTGGCGCGGGACTACAACACGCACGGCATGCGGCTTACCGCGCAGATCGATGCCGGGTTTGCAGCGCTGGCACGGGAGCGGAACACGGCGGACCCGTTGCGTTCGTACGTATGGCTGCCGCTGGGGCGGCTGGCGGACATGTGGCTGCGGCCGCGGGTGCAGATTCTGCCCATCGACCTGGACTGGTGGAATTACCGGCGCCACCACACAGAAACGGTCTTCAGTTGGGCGTACGCGGGGCTGAACCTGGTCTACCTGCTGCTGGCAGCGATCGGAGTATGGCTGCGGCCGCGATACTGGCAAGCCCTGCTGGCCTACATCCTGATGCGCAGCGGTTTGCTGCTCACGATCCACGCCCCGGAGACGCGCTACACGATCGAGTGCTTTCCCATGCTGCTGGCGCTGGGAGGCATTGCAATGGCGGCAGGCTTTGGAAAAGCGGCGCAGCAAACAGGCACCAGCCTGTCTGCCCGCAATTTCTAACGGGACTAGGTATTTGTTGCAAATCATTTAATTAGCTTTAGGCGCTTCATGTCCCGCTCATCCCAACCAATGTCTTCTAGGAGTCCCTTAAGTAGCTTCGGCCCATAGGTCTTCTTTGGGTGGTAGTGTATGCCCACACGTGTCCCGCTGGACTTTCGATAGACCTGAATGGCCCCTTTGCACTCCGGCTCAAGAGTCCATCCGTCCCGTTCGAGCGCGGCAATGAGGTCGTCTGCGGTCTTATTCTTTAACTGATCCCATGCGCTTGAAGAGAAGGCCATTGAACCTCGTATCGCCGCGAATGGATGCGAGGACGAGGTTTAGCCTGTGTGCGCGTGTTGCACATGAGTTCGGCGCAAACCGGGAGAGGCTCGCCATGCCGAACCATGGACAGAAGGTAGCATTTAGCAGCCTCTATTGCGCGATGGAGGGCTTCCTGTTCCGTCTTACCGTCTACGTGAATTCCTTTGAAGGCGGGGCAGTGTGCGTAAAAGCCCTCACCGTCTGGCTCCACGAGGACAGAAAATGAGAGTCGTAACCTGTTCGAAATCTCAGGCTCTACGGCGGTAATCATTTTCGCATCCAATCTTGGGTTTTGTGCCGACTTGGCCAACCGTTTTACATCGTTCTTATCGGCTCGCGCAAGGGAATTCTTCATGGCTCACGGGGTGATGTGTCTGAAATCACACCAATCCTTTGAGAACGTAAGAGTGCTACGCCCGGTCCGATGGTTGCTCCCACAGCGTAATACTCACTATTCTAGACGCAGAACCCGGCCCCTTGTTTCAGAATTAAGCGAGGTATGGGGGATTATTTCTAATGCTGCCCCACTAGCGGTTCACGTAGGTCGTCTTTTTATTGGTCTTGATGGTGAACGCGTCCGAGGGCAGGGACTTGTTCATCTTGATGTTGGAGTAAGTAGCCACGCGGTACTGGCCGGGTCCCTCGTCGAAGTGCTGCTTGATGCTGACGCCGCGCTCGAGATCCATCCACAGGATCACCTTGGGCAGATTGCGGCGGACGGCCGGATCCTTGGGAATCATCTCCAGCTTCTCGGTCTTGACGCCGTTCACCGTCTCCGGTCCGTCGTCGGTGATGTTCCATTTTTCGGCGAGTTGCTTGCCGCTGGCACCGAAGCCGAGCATGAACCAGCTCTCGTATTGCCCGAGCTTGTGCAGAACCGTCACCTGGTTGAGGGCCTGCTCGTAGAGCTTGACCGCTCCGCCCTGGCAGCAGACGATCGTCTTCACGATCTTCTGGCCGTTCACATTGTCAATGTGTACGCCCATCTGGAAGTCGGAGCCGGAGCGTTTGTAGTAAACGGCGCCCTTCTGCACGTCTTTGTCGGGCACGGGCTCGGTCTGAATGCTGTCGAACTCAAAGTCGGCGGAACTGGTGTGGAAACGGGCTGCGGCCGCGTCCAGCTTGGCCAGCGTGGCTTTCAGGTCGCCGGCCGCAAAGGCGGCCCGGGCGGGCATCAACATCGCCACCAGTAAAGCCGCAAACAGGAGCCTTCCCAGAGAATGGCGCATGGACCTTCCTTTTCTGATGGATTGGACGCGCAATCGCGAGGATTCGATGCGGAATTGCTCTTCCGCGCGCCGACAGTTACCGGTGGGCCCAGACCTGCCAGGCCAGGTTCCCCTGCGCGTCCGTGATGGTCTTCCAGCGTTCCACAAAGACAGCGTCGCCGGTCACCGGCTCGATGGCCTTGCGCAGCGCCTCTTTGACGGCATAGTCCGAAGCCCCGGCGGGAATCTTCACGTCGCTGGCGCGCACCGTGATAATCAGGCCAAGCGTGCCGTAGCCGCTCACCTGGATAGGATGCGTGATGCCATTGACGGGCGTGGGCTTGGCGCCGTAATCCCACAGGTGCGGCGTGACGAAGATGAACAGCAGAATCAGCGTGACCATCACGTCATAGTGCACGCAGCCGCGCGGATACTCCCAGTAGAAGTAGCTGCGCAGAATGCTCTTGGCCCCGCGCCGGGGTTCAGACACTGCGCCACTGGAAGAGGTAAATGAGGCCATTACTGCTCCCTTACTATTCTATCCATTCCGCCCATGTAGGGTCGGAGGACCTCGGGAACCAGCACCGAGCCGTCGGCCTGCTGGTAGTTCTCGAGGATGGCCAGCCAGGTGCGCCCCACGGCCAGACCGCTGCCGTTGAGAGTGTGCACGAACTCGGGCTTGGACTTGGGGCCACCGGGCCGGAAACGGATGTTGGCACGCCGCGCCTGAAAGGCTTCGAAGTTCGAGCACGAGGAGATCTCGCGATAGAGGTTCTGCCCCGGCAGCCAGACCTCCAGATCGTAGGTCTTGGCGGATGAGAAGCCGGTGTCGCCGGTGCACAGCAGCATGCGCCGGTAGGGAAGCTTCAGGGCTTCCAGAATCTCTTCGGCATCGCGGGTCAACTGCTCGTGCTGCGCATCGGATTCGTCGGGCCGCGTGAACTTCACCAGCTCCACCTTCTGGAATTGATGCTGGCGGATGATGCCACGGGTGTCTTTGCCGGCCGCGCCGGCTTCGGCGCGGAAGCAGGGCGTATAAGCCGTCAGCGAGAGGGGCAAGCGCGCCTCGTCCAGAATCTCGTCGCGATAGAGGTTGGTTACTGGAACTTCAGCGGTGGGGATCAGCCAGTGGTCGTTGTCCTTGTACTCGCCGCGCGCCGCTCCCTCCGCATCCGCATCGGAACAGCGGAAGAGGTCTTCGGCGAACTTGGGCAACTGCCCGGTGCCGAAGAGCGACTTGGAATTGACCATGAAGGGCGGCAGCACCTCGGTGTAGCCGTGCTTGCGGGTGTGCAGGTCGAGCATGAAGCTGATCAGCGCCCGCTCCAGCCGCGCGCCCGCGCCCATATAGACGGCGAAGCGCGCGCCGCTGAGCTTGGCCGCGCGCTCCAGGTCGAGAATTCCCAGCGCCTCGCCCACTTCCCAGTGCGGCTTGGGCTGAAAATCGAATTTCCCGGGTTGTCCCCAGGTCTTGACGACCTTGTTATCCGCCTCGGACGTCCCGCTGGGGACCTCGTCCCGAGTCAGGTTGGGCACCCGGGCCAGCGACTGCCGCAACTGCTCGTCGAGTTCGGTCGCTGCGCGATCCAGTTCGTCGAGCTTGTCCTTGAGCGCGCGGGTCTCGTCCATGAGCGCCGCGGCTTCGTCGTTTTTGCCGGCCTTCTTGAGCGCGCCGACCTGCTGGCTCAGCTCGTTGCGGCGGGCCTTGGCCTGCTCGGACTGGGTGATGGCCTCGCGCCGACGCTTGTCGAGAGCGAGAAAATCTCCCAGCAGGGCGGCAGGGTCGGCGCCCCGCGCGCGCAGTTTTGTCTCCACCAGCTCCAGGTTGCCGCGAACAAACGCTAAATCGAGCATGCACTCTCAGTTTACCCGACGGTTTGCGGCGCGGCCGGATGGGCCAGCGCTACCGCACCTCCGCCACGCCGGAACGAAGGCGCATGGTCTGCACCCAGGAGCAGAAGGCCTCCACATCCTCATCCTTGGGGCTGGCGCCGGGGTGCATGGGCCGGTAGTACCAGAGCGGCATCTCGTCGCCGCGCATCTCGCGGCAGGCGCTGATGAGCCGAATCTGGCCCATCTCCGTGCTCAAATTGCTCCAGTTCGAGAAATCCAGATAGGCGCGGCCCTTGCGGATGTCGTTCTGAAGCAGGACGGAGGCGGGCCATACGTGGCCATACCAGGGAACCTTCACCTCTGCGGAGTGACAGTCATAGCAGGAGCGGCGCAGGGCGTTGTGAATCTGGGCGTCCGGATGAAGCTGCGCCTCCAGCGTGGCGTGGGGGTTCACCGGCTCCAACCCGAAGTTGGGCTGGTGAAACTGCATGCCCAGAAAAACAACCACGATCACTATTGCGAAGATCCAGAGAGCTCTGCGCATCTCTCACTCTCCTTGCAGCGGCCTGCTGCGGTGTTGGCGGGTGTCGCCGGCCGATCCGGTGGCCGCTTCAGGCGAGGCCGCGACAGTGGGAGGCTGAATATAATTGGTGGGAATGGGACCGGTCAGCGCGCGGAGGAAGACCACGATCTGCTGCACCTGGGCGGCGCTCAACTTTTGCCCGGTCTGGTACTCGCCCATCAGCCGTACTGCCTGGTCGAGGCTCTGCACCTTGCCGTTCTGGAACCAGGGACCGGTCTCGGCGATGTTCCGCAGCACGGGGACCTTGAAGTACATTGCGTCGCTCTGCTCGTGCGTGAGGTCGAAGCGGCCGCGGTCGCTCTTCTGGTCGGGCCAGTCGCGGAAGACGCCCAGCTTCTGGTAGGAGTTGCCGCCCATCGCCGCTCCCGCGTGGCAGGAGGCGCAGCCGGCATCCAGATAGGCCTGCAGGCCCTCCTTCTCTTCTTCGGAAAGCGCCTTGGTATCGCCGCGCAGATAATCATCCCAGCGCGACGGCGTCACCAGGCCGGACTCGAAGGTGGCGATGGCATCGGTCAAGTTGTCCATGGTGATGGGGTCCTTACTCTCCGGATAGGCCTTTTTGAACATTTGCACATAGCTCGGATTGGCCCGCAGAACGGCGATCACGGCATTGGGACCGGACATGCCCATCTCGACGGGGTTCATCATGGGCCCGGAGGCCTGCGCGGCCAGAGTAGGCGCGCGGCCATCCCAGAACTGGGCGAACTCCAACACCGCGTTGTACACAGTGGGAGAGTTCCGGGAGCCGGCATTCTTGTTGTGTCCCAGGGAAACCGCGTTGCCAGGATCGACGCCGTAACGGGCCAGATCATGGCAACTGTTGCAGGAGAGCGAATTGTTTTCGGAAAGGTGGGTGTCGTAGTAAAGCCGGCGTCCGAGGTTCACGCGCAGCGCCATCACCCCTTGGGCCGGGGCGGGCGCGGAGATGGGCGCAAACATGTAGAGGTGGTCGGGCTCAATCTCCGCGGCAGCTTCCACGTCGCTGCGGCAGCCGCTTACGGCGAGCAGGGCGAGCGCCAGCGAAGCCGCCAGGATGCCAGGCACGGCAAAGTTGCGCCCCAGACCAATTTGCGAACGGAATCTTCCGGAAACAATCTTGCTGAAGATTTCCATAGCTCTCCTCCTCCGGTTTGAGCACACGAAATTGCGGCGGCACGCACGGCGGCCGGTTCTTATGGCGCGCAATTTTGGGGTTAGCGGTGCGGAAGAGTCTGTGATGCGGAGCATAGCCCGGTGTGAGCCGAGCGTGATCCAGCTACTGGATTCGCTCTTTCGGCCCGGCTCCTGGGGGCGCAATTGCCTGCGCGCGTCTTTTCACCATGCAAAACGCCCTGGGGGCGAAGACGAAACTTTCTCGTTCTCTTCGCATTTAACACTATGGAGAGGTTTTTGAGATGAGATCAACAGAGTCAAGAGTGAAATCCACAAGGCGACCCTGGAGGGTTGCGATTGCACTGCTTGGCGCCGCAGCTCTTTGCGCTGGCATCCCGGCCTTCGGCGCGGATGTGCCAAGCCTGGGCACGAATAACAATCAACCCACGACCCCGGGGGCCCTGAGCTATGTGCAGGGCACGGTGTTGCTGGATGGGAACCCGCTGAATCAGTCGGACGTGGGCAATACCTTACTGTCGACAGGCCAGGTGCTGAGAACGGGCTCCGGCAAAGCCGAGGTGATGCTCGATCCGGGCGTCTACCTGCGGATGAACGATCACAGCTCGGCCAAGATGCTGTCCATGGAGATCACGCCGACCCGGGTTGAGGTGAAGCACGGTCAGCTCGGCATCGAAGTGGATGAAATTCATAGCCAAAACGTGTTGCAGGTGGTCGACGACGGTGTGACCACGCAGCTCCTCAAGAGGGGCTACTACGAGTTCAATGCCAACAGCCCGAAGGTGAAGGTGTTCTCGGGTCAGGCCGAGGTCCGGACCAGACACGGGTGGGACCGGGTGACGGGCCGGCATGAGCTGGTTCTGGCGTACGGCGCCAAGGGCAAGACCCTGAAGTTCCAACCCAATGCGGCAGAAGATCCGCTGATGAACTGGAGCAAGCTGCGCTCCCAGTACCTGACAGAAGCCAATCCGCAGAGCAATCCCGCGTACGAGGGCGGCCCGGGTTGGGGCTGGGGTCCTGGTTGGGGCATGGGCTGGGGTCCCGGCATGGGCTGGGGTCCTGGTTGGGGCATGGGCTGGGGCATGATGGGCTGGGGCTGGTAATCCAGCCGGCCAGTTGTCCGCAGCCGTAGATGGCTTGCAGTGAACCCGAAGGAGAGAAACAGCTCCTTCGGGTTTTTTCTGTTTTCCGGAGCGTTTACCATTCTGCGCGCGGCGCGTTGGAGCGACGCCGGACCTGCCGCAGGAACGAGATCAGCTTGTGCATTGGCTGGATGGTGTCCGGTGTATCATCGGCTGATTTTTGCCGTGCCTCAGTCGGCGGCCTTGGCGCCGCTGCCGGCCTGGACGCGCTCCTGCCAGCCGGGCAGACGCTGGTCGCCGGTGATGAGGCGGGCTCCGCGCGTGAAGGTGAAGTAGGTCCAGATCCAGTTGGACATGACGGCCGCGCGGTTGCGGAATCCGATGAGGAAGAAGATGTGTACCACCGCCCAGGTAAGCCAGGCGAAGAATCCGCTGAGATGCGCCTTGAACGGCCACTTGACGTTGGCGATCGCGTCCATGCGTCCGATGGTGGCCATGTCGCCCTTGTCGAAGTAGCGGAAGACCGGACGCGTGTGGCGGGCCAGGTCGGCGGAGACCAGTTTGGCGATATGGTCGCCCATCTGCATGGCAGGCTGCGCGACTCCGGGCACCTGCTTGCCGTCCTGCTCGAAGTGGGCAAGGTCGCCGATGACGAACACCTCTTTGAGGCCGGGCGGATTGAGCTTGTCATCGACGATGACGCAGCCGCGATGGTCGAGCGGCACGCCCAGCATCTTGCCCAGCGGAGAGGCCTGCACGCCGGCAGCCCACAACGTGACGGCGGATTCCATCCGGTAGCTGCTTCCCGCAGCTTCGACTTGCACCCATCCCGGGCCGACGCCGGTGACGCGGGTGTTGGTGTGGACCTCGACCCCCAGGTGCTCCAGGGTGGCAGCCGCCTTCGTGGAAAGATCGTCAGGGTATGCCGTCAGAATGCGCGGGCTGCCGTCGAGCAGAAGCACGCGGCTCTTGCGCGGATCGATGTGGCGGAAGTCGCGCTTCATATAGAGCTGCGCAATATCGCTGATGGCTCCGGCCAGTTCGACGCCGGTGGGACCGCCGCCAATCACTACAAAATTGAGTGGCGGATGCCAGCCGTGCTCCACCTTCTGCCGCTCGGCCAGTTCGAAGGCGAGCAGCACGCGGCGGCGAATCTCGGTAGCATCTTCAACGGTTTTGAGCCCTGGGGCGAGCGGCGCCCACTCGTCATGGCCGAAGTAGGAGTGTGTGGCCCCGGGGGCGAGAACCAGGTAGTCATATTGCACTATCGCGCCACTTCCGAGAACGACCTGGTGCTTGAGCGGATCGATCCTGACCACCTCATCCATCAGCACCTCAGCGTTCTCCTGGTTGCGCAGGATGGTGCGGATAGGGCGAGCGATGTCGGCCGGCGAGAGCACAGCCAGAGCTACCTGGTAGAGCAGCGGCTGAAAGGTGTGATGGTTGCGCCGGTCGATGACGGTGACGTCGACAGGAAGGCTTTTGAGGGAACGCGCGGCATGAATGCCGCCGAAGCCGCCGCCCACGATCACCACGCGCGGGCGCTTCATCTTGCGGCCGCGCAGCTCGCGCTTGCCGACGTCGACTCCAGCCGCGGGATTGAAGGGTGCGGCCATCTCCGTCATGCCTTCGCATCCTCCTTCACGTTTGAAGATGCTGCAAATGCGCTTGGGGTGGCAGAAAACCTCGAAAGTGCCGCCCGACCTCAGCGCCAGGCCAGGGCTGATCCGGTGGGCATCTCGCTGTTTCAGCAGAATTTAACGAGTCCTGCTACCATCCACCTATGATCGCGGGCGCAACCCTGACGTGGTGGGCAGGATTTCACGCAGTGGTACTGCTGCTGCTGGCAGCCGATGGCTTTTTTGTGGCTCGCGCCGGGAAGCGCTCCCTGTGGCTCTTCCCTGCCCTGATGCTGCTCTGCGCAGCCGCCTTCGCAGGATGGGTTGCGCTCGACCAGGGCGCGCGGCCGGCCATGGAGTTTGCGGCCGGGTACACCATCGAAGTTTCGCTCAGCATCGACAACCTGTTCGTTTTTCTGGTGCTGTTTCAGGGCTTTCACCTGGGCCCCGAGCGCCAGCACAAAGCGCTGCTGTGGGGGGTGGCCGGAGCGGTGATCATGCGCGCGCTGTTCATCGCGGCCGGGATCGGCCTGATCCAGCGGTTTCACTGGATCACCTGGCTGTTCGGAGCGTTTCTGCTCTATGGTGCCTTTCGGCTGGCGCGCGGGCGTTCGGCGGGCGAAGCGGTTCCCGGCTGGATCCGGAACCTGCACTCCACGCGCGGGTCGCTGCTGCCCATCATTCTGGCTGTTGAATTGACCGATCTGCTGTTTGCCACCGACTCGATTCCCGCCGTGCTGGCGGTCACGCGCAATCCGTTTATTGCCTACACGTCGAACATCGCCGCGATCCTGGGGTTGCGCTCGCTCTACTTCGCGCTCGCCGACATGCTCAACCGGTTCCGCTATCTGCATTATGGGCTGAGCGCGATCCTGGCATTCGTAGGATTGAAGATGATCGCGGCCCAGTGGTTCGAGATTCCCATCACTCTCTCACTGGGGCTGATCGGCGCCATTCTGGGCGTGACGGCATGGGCCAGTGCCGCATTTGGCCGGACAGCCAAACCGGAATAGCAGCTCGAAGACCAGCATTCCCCGGCAACAACACTACTTCTTCTGCTGCTGAGCGGCGAGCAAATCCTTGAAGGCCGGATAGTTGCGCAAGGCCTCGAAGTCGGCATCGGAAGCCAGCTTCTTGGGAGTGGTGAAGCCCTCGTTCATTGCCATCCGCAGATATTGAATCGCGCAGTCAGTCTGGCCGGAGCGGAGGCATCCCCGCGCCATGTAGTAGTTCATCGCGCCCCTCTGCTCAATGGAAGTAGGGTTCTGAACCTGCGGGCTGCTCTGATCGTGGAAGATGTCGGGATCGAGCGCCGCCGCCTGCTCGTAGGCCTTCCATCCTTTTTTGTACTTACGCTGCACGAGGAGGTTGGTACCCAGGTTCTTGAAGATGCTCGCCGACTTCGGGTTGATCTTCAGGGCTTTGCGGTAGAGCTTCTCGGCCTTTCTATAGTCTTTGGATGAGTCGTAGACCGTAGCCAGATTATTGATCACCGTCGCATTGCGGCGGTCGAGCTTCAGGCTCTTCTCATAGCAGCGCTTGGCATCCTTCAGATTGAACATCATTTGATAGGCGATGCCCATCTTGTTCCAGACGGCCGCGGAAGGGTGCTCGATCTTCTGGTAAGCGGCAATGGCTGCCTGATAGCGCCGTTGCGCTTGTAAGGAGTCAGCGATCTGCTCCTGCGTGGGCGGCGGCCGCTTGACACCATCCGCAGCGCTTTGCGGTGCCGTAGCTTGTGGGGGAGCGGGCGAAGCCGCAGGGCGCACGGGCAGGGCCGAAGATTCCATGGGAAGAGAGGAATCCTCCGTGGCCGGGGCGGCGGGCGCCTGCGCCCACATGGGAGCGGCCACCAGCACGAGCAGCGCCGCGAGGCTGAGGACCGGACAAAGCCTGCGCATACTGCCTCCTTGGGGAACGAAGGCCGATGAACCAGTTGCTGAAATTAGACCACCGGAATCCCCCTGGCGGCGAGAAAAACTCGCGCTGATTTGATTACGGCAACGCGAGCGCGACCCATTCCACTTCGATTTCGCGGTACACTAGCGCTTCCGGGCGCAGGACGCCTGCTGATTTCCCCCTTGCCTCGCCCCAATCCTCTTTTCTCCCACATCATCCGGAGGTTGAAGCATGCAGAAAGCCCTTGCCGATAAGCCGGAACTTGCGACAGCAGAAAGGGTTGGCGCGGTGCGGCGGCGAACCCTCGCCCTGTGCGAACCGCTTACGCCAGAGGACATGATGGTGCAGTCCTGCGCCGAGGCCTCCCCGGCCAAATGGCACCTGGCCCACACCACCTGGTTCTTCGAGTCGTTTGTGCTGCGGGAGTTTCTGCCTGGCTACAAGGCTCTGAATGAAGACTTCGCCTGGCTCTTCAACAGCTACTACGAGACCTTCTCGCAGTTTCCGGAGAAGCGGCTGCGCTCTTCGTTCTCGCGGCCGGGACTGGACGAGATCCTGCGCTACCGGGAGCACGTGGACGCGGCGATGGAACGGCTGCTCGAGACCGATCCGCCGGCGGAGGCGCTGCGTCGCATCGAACTCGGAGCCAACCACGAGGAGCAACACCAGGAGTTGCTGCTCACCGACATCCTTCATGCGTTCTTCACCAATCCGCTGCGCCCGAGATATAGAGAGAAAGGGAACGAGGGAACGAGGGAACAAGGCCAGGGCACATCTGGGTTTTCAGGCTTCGATGGCGGATTGCGCGAGATCGGCGCCAAGGGCGAAGGTTTTTGCTTTGACAACGAGCTGGGCCGCCACCGCGTTTGGCTGGAGCCGTATGCGCTGGCCAACCGGCTGGTCACCTGCGGCGAGTTCGCGCAGTTCATGGCGGACGGGGGCTACAGCCGGGCCGAACTGTGGCTTTCCGCAGGCTGGGATGCGGTGAAGCGCAACGGCTGGCGCGCGCCGCTCTACTGGACGGAACAGGACGGCGAATGGGGCGTATTCACGCTGCGCGGCTCCATGCCTCTAAGCGAAATCGCCGATCTGCCGGTGAGCCAGGTGAGCTACTTTGAGGCCGACGCCTACGCGCGCTGGTCGGGCTGCCGTTTGCCCACCGAATTCGAATGGGAGGCCGCGGCGGAAGGGGCGCCCATCGACGGCAGCCTGCTGGATGCAGGGAGGTTGATGCCCGCTCCAGCCGATGCTCTCGTCCACGATCAGGGCATCACGCAGCGCTATGGCGACTGCTGGGAATGGACGGCGAGCGCCTATCTCGGCTATCCCGGGTTCCGGCCGCTGGAGGGCACGCTGGGCGAGTACAACGGCAAGTTCATGAGCGGTCAGATGGTGCTGCGAGGCGGCTCATGCGTCACGCCGCAAGCTCACATCCGCGCCAGCTATCGCAACTTCTTCGCGCCCGAGACGCGCTGGCAGTTCTCGGGGATCCGGCTGGCAAAATGAGCTCCTGGCCTCCAGCCACTCGCCTTCGGCTCTTCGCGCATCTTGGAAGCTGGAGCCGGGAGCCAAAAGGTAGAAGCTGCGAGCTGCTTTTCCGCATCCAATGGCAAACATGAGCGTAACGGCTTCTCCTCTTACTGAACTCGAGGCGCGGGAACGCGCTGGGGCGGCGGTCCGGAAGGGGCTCGCCGCCTATCCCAAGCACCTTCCCCCCTGGCTGTTTTATGACGAGTCGGGATCGCGGCTCTTCGACGCGATCACCGAGCTGGAGGAGTACTACCTGACGCGCACCGAGCGGGAGATCCTGGCGCGCAATGCCGAAGCGATTGTGGCGGCGGCGGCCCAGGGCGCGCGGGTGCGGATTCAGGAGCTGGGCGCCGGGTCGGCAGAGAAAACCCGGCTGCTGCTGCAAGCGGCGGTGGACCGGCAGCGGTCGGTAATCTATGAGCCGATCGATGTTTCCGCCAGCGCGCTGGATGGGGCGCGCGAGCACATCGAGCGCGACATCCCGGGCGTGCATGTGATTCCCCGGGTGATGGATTACACGCAGGGTCCGGCGCTGGAACTCGATGCCGACCACCGGACGCGGCGGCTGGTCGCATTTATAGGCTCGAGCATCGGCAACTTCGAGCCGGAGCAGGCGGGGCGACTGCTGAAGCGCATTCGAGCGGGAATCCAGCGCGACGATTCCCTGCTGCTGGGCATCGACCTGGTAAAGAACGAGAACATTCTGATTCCCGCCTACGACGATGCCGAAGGCGTCACGGCAGCTTTCAATCTGAATGTTCTGGCGCGGCTGAATCGCGATTTCGGGGCGAACTTCGACCTCAACGCGTTCGAGCACCGAGCGGTTTGGAACGGCATGCGCTCCCGCGTCGAGATGCATCTGGAGAGCCTGCGCCCGCAACGCGTGCATCTGCCGGAGCTGGACATGGTGGTGGAGTTTTCGGAAGGAGAAACCGTCCACACCGAGAACAGCTACAAGTACGAGACCGCGCAGATTGAGGAGATGCTGGGCCGAGCCGGCTTCGCGCCGGCCGCGCTGTGGACGGATCCGAAGGGGTGGTTCGCGGTCTACCTGGGCCGGGCGGAGTAAAGCGCTGAGACGATCCTTCCAGAGACTCGGAAGCAACATCCACTCCGCAAATAGTCCTTGTCACGGTAACCTGCCTTGTATGTGCGACTGAATTCATGCGACTGTTCGGTCGTACGTGACTTGGGCAGCGGTCCCTGTGCTGAGGGCGGCCGTTGAGACCGCAGGATGAACGGGAGCCGTCCGCCCGCGGGGGAGCCGATGCCTCGGCTCCCCACTGCAACACTCTCTCCGAAACTGCCGCTCATGTAGAGATACAAGGATGACAGTGCTTCGAGGGGGACAGCGCGCCTGTTCTCCTACCTTAGTGCCCGGCCAGGGCGAAGCCGCGGGCGCTCTCCAGCAGCCTGGCGACGGATTCTTTGGAGCAGGATTCGGTGTAGATGCGCATGAGCGGCTCGGTGCCGCTGGCGCGCAGCAGGAGCCAGGTTTCGGCGGCATTGGGCTTGCTCGCGGCCTGGGGGTTGTCGAGGTAGAACTTGACGCCGTCGAGGGTCTCGACGCGCAGCACCGGCATGCCGGCGAAGACCGGATCGCCGGGCTTGAGGCCCTTGGCGCGGGCGATGGCGCCATTCTTCACGTCGTCGGGGATGTGCAGATCGATGCGGCCGTACTGGTGCTCGCCGTACTCGGACTGGAGATCGGCGACGAGTTGGCCGAGCGTCTTGCCCTCTTCGGCCATGACGTTGGCCAAGAGCAATGCGTTCAAGAGGCCGTCGCGCTCGGGCAGGTGGCGCTGAAAGCCGATACCGCCGGACTCTTCGCCGCCCATGAGGATCTCGCGCTCGAGCATGTAGTCGCAGACAAACTTGAAGCCGATGCCGTGCTCGATGAGCTCGCGGCCGTGCTTGCGGGCGATGCGGTCGAGCATCCTGGTGGTGTTGAAGGCGCGGGTGACGGCGCCGGGCCAGCCCTTGCGCCGGAGCACCCAGCTCAGGAGGACGGAGTAGATCTTGTGCGGATCGACGAAGTTGCCGTGCTCGTCGGTGGCGCCGATGCGGTCGGCGTCGCCGTCGGTGCAGAGGCCGGCATGGCAGCCGTTGGCCACCACCGCCTCACCCAGGGCGCGGATGTGCGGCTCGATGGGCTCGGGATTGATGCCGGGAAAGAGCGGGTTGGGATTGGAGCGAATGGCGAGGTGATCGACGCCAATGCGGGTGAAGATGTCGGAGAGAATGGTGCCGCCGGCGCCATACATGGAGTCGGTGCAGAACTTCAAACCGCATTTCGCGATCAGGTTGAGATCGGCGAAGCTCTCGATGGCCTGGAGGTAGGGCGGCAGGAAGTTCACCTCTTCGATGGGGGCGGGGGTGGCGGCTCGCGGCACCGGCTTGCCGAGATAGGACTCGATCTGGGCGATGATGGAGGGTTTGCCGGAACCACCGTAGGAAGCCTTGTACTTGACGCCGTTCCACTGCGCCGGATTATGCGAGGAGGTGATCATGATGCCGCCGGCGGCTCCGCGGGCGCGGACGCCATAGCTCAGCGCCGGGGTGGGCGTAATGCGGTCGGCCAGCATGACCGGGATGCCGGTGGCGGCGGCCACCTCCGCGCAGGCACGGGCGAAGGCCTTGGAGCCGAAGCGCGTGTCATACCCTATGCACAAACCCCGGGCAGGATCCTCGTGGTGATGCACGTAGGCGGCGATGGCCTCGGCGGCCAGGCGTACGTTCGCAAAGGTGAAATCGTCGGCGATTACTCCCCGCCAGCCATCCGTGCCAAACTTCACTGGAGATTGAGACATACGCGGATTTAGTTCGCTCCTCGCTGCAAACAAGTAATGCTATCAAGAATGGGCGGGAACGCACCGTGCGCAAAGTCTCGGGGCAAGCCGAACGCAGCGGTTGGACAGGGCGATCCCACGAACGGATAAGGAAAGGATTCAGCGTCCGATAGAAGCGTTCTTAATTTTTAGAGATCGTTCACGCCGTCGCTCCGGTGGAGGAATGCTCAGCTCCGCAGGCGCGGAGAAGCTCACATGTGCCAGCCTCTGGATGGATGCGGGAAGAGTTGCAACGAGTTGCCGGGAGCGGGCCGGGCAGCGCGCTGAAGCAAGCGTGTCAGTGAGTCTGCGGGGCGATGGGGATGGGTGCGCTGCCGGTGGGATCTTTGTGGAAGAGGTGGCGCGAGATGTCCGGCCAGAACTCATCGAAGACGCCGCCGGCGGTGCCCTCGGCGGTGACGATGAGTCCGTTGCCGATGGTTTGCCCCCAGCCGGCGTTCTGCTCGGGATAGTAGAGGTTGGAGATTGCTCCCGCCGCGAGATTGCCGCCGATGTTGGAATAGTTGGGCTGAAGGCGGCCACTGTCACCGCGGCATACGATGGTGGTCGCGATGGCGTAGAGAAGACGGTGGCGGAATTTGCCGTGCCCCATCCGGAAGTAGCGCGGGTCCTGATGCAGCAGTGCGGGCAGAATGGCGCTGCCGATCATGTCTCCGTCGAGCTCATCCAGATAGGCGGCTCCGACGCGCTGGCCAAAGCCGGCCGGCCCCCATTGGAAGCCGGGCTCATCGTCGAACACTTCGTGGCCGCCGGCCACCAAAGCAGCAGCGGCGAAGGTGAAGGGATCGATGGCGGAACGCAGGGCAAGCTGGAATTTCTGGCCGGCGCTCAGGCTGGCTGCATTCCAGAGATAGGTGGTGCCAAAGTTGGGCACCACGCCGAGAATCCTCTGTTTTTCTTCTTTTTTGAGTTGCTGGCGGGCCTGCTGGTAGTGCCGTTGCCGGTCAGAGCCGGTGCTGACTGCGGCGGCGGAATCGGTGCCTGTCTGCTGTCCGGCCTGGGCAGCTTTCTGTTGGGGTTTTGCAGCGCTTCCCTGCGCTGCGCCGCCGCTCCAGGCGAGCTCAGGGCGTGGCGCGGGAGCGTTGGGCAGGGCCGATGATGGCGGGTTCATGGCGCTGCGACCGCTCTGCGCAGCCGCGGGAACAAGCGCGCCTTCCAGGACGATCGCCCCGGCCAGAGCCCAACCCGGTAGTGCCTTCCAGGCGCGCATCTCTCCACTAAGATGGCTGTTTTTAATCTTGCGGGTTGTTGTGGTGGTGGTGATGAACCACTTTGGCTTCGATGTCGGGCCACACCTCGCGGAAGACGTTGGCCAGCGCATCGCGCCCTACCGCATACCCGAACTTCTGCATGAAGGGGCTGAAGCTGGTCTCCGAGCCGGGATAGTAGGTGAGAGAGATGGCCTGCGAGATGCCGCGTCCGAAGATCTCGGCGGCGTTGAAGGTGTTCTTGCCGTGGTAATTGGGGGTGATGAGGACACGCGAAGCGGCATAGATGGAGCGCTTGAGCAGGGGTCCCTGGCCCATGGCGTAGTAGCGCTCATCCTCGTGCACGATACTGGGCATAATCCAGATGACCCAGTAGTCCCCGTCGGTCCGGTCCACGAACCCTCGCCAGTAGTACGGCCAGAATCCGCCGATGCCTTTGCCGAAGGTGGGATGGGTATTGGTGCCTTCGGCGAGGAGGGAGGTGACCCCCACAAAGACGAAGTCGGAATAATCGAAGCTGTCCTGAGTGGCAACGGCGAAGGCTTCGCGGGAGGTGGGCGGCGGCGGCAGCACGCCGGCGCTGACAGCGCGATAGTTGGGCATGACGCCGAGGATGCGCTTCGGCTGGGGCAGGGGCTCGGCTTTTTGCGTGGTGGGAACACCCGCCGGGGTGTCTTTGGATTTGCGGTTCAGGTCAGGAGCCGTGGGACTGGCCGGCTGCTGATCTTTCTGGGTTGAGTTTTGCTGGTTTTGCGTGCCGCTGGAACTCCAGCCCTCCGGGACAGGGGCATCTGGCAAGGCCGATGCCGAAGCGAGCAGGGTGTGCGAACTGGTTTGCGCTGCACTGGCAAAAGAGGCTGGTGCAGCCAGCCCCAAAATCAAAGTCGCAAGAAAAAAAGAAGAACGAAACTGCATCCATACTCCATCAGTAATCGGTGCTCATCGAAGCCGGACCTGGCGTTGGGATGAGCAGTCCGAGATAAAAGTTCTCCGCAGCCGGAGAGCAGCCGGCAGAGGCCGGTGCATGTTTTTGTTGAGAACGCAGAATTTGGGCCTATTGATTAGACGCGGGACCGCACCGGGGGATACGAAAATGGTTACCCTGAGCAGCCCGGATCGGCAGACGCCGAGCTTAACTCTTTGGTCAACTGAGGATTAGACGGAAAAATCGACAAATCCGCGCTGCGGGTCTGTGGAAATCAGCCGCGCCGTGATGCGGTCGCCGACATCGAGGCCCTTGCCGCCGCGCACCAGCATGCCCTCGACGTGGGGATCGAGGGTGCGGATGAAGATTCCGTAATGATTGGCGCCGGTGACGACTGCGCGGTAGCTTTGGCCGATGTGCTTCTGGAGGACCACCGCGGCGATGCGCTTTTGCATCTCGCGCTCCACTTTGCGGGCCTGGTCTTCCATCTCGGTGCAGCGCAGGGCGATGGCGTCGAGGAGCCCTTCGGGGTAGGGCTGCGGCTCGCCGTTGAGCCAGGCCTTGAGGATGCGCTGTGTGACGACGTCGGGGAAGCGGCGGTTGGGCGCGGTGGAGTGCGTATAGTCCTGCACGGCGAGGCCGAAGTGGCCGGGCGAAGACTCGTTTGGGTTGACGCGGACGTACTCGCCGGGCCCCATCAGCTTGACCACCGCGAGGGAGAGGTCGGGGAAGCGGTCGGGATCTTTCTGCTTCTGAGTCAGCAGAAAATCGTTGAGGGCCTTCGAGTCCGGATCCGCGGGCAGGCTTGCGCCGAGCCCGGCGGCCAGGTCCACGATGCGCGACCAGCGCTTGGGGGTGCGCACCACCCGCCGAATGGAAGCCACTCCGGCGTCGCCCAGGGTGCGCGCGACGACACCATTGGCGGCGACCATGAACTCCTCGATGAGCGAGGTGGCTCGGTTTTTCTCGAGGCGGGCGAGGTCGACGGCCTCGTTGTGCAGGAGCACCGGCCGGGTCTCCACCGTCTCCAGGTCGAGGGCGCCGTGCTGAAAACGGCTATCGACCATACGCCGCGCGGCTTCATCCTGCAAGCGGAGCTGAGCGGCCAGGTCGGCATTGGCCGCAACCTTGGCGGGCGCCTGGGCGCGGCCTTCGAGCCATGCGCCGACACTCGGGTAGGCCAGTTGCGCGCGATTACGCACCAGGGCGCGATAAGCCTTGCCATCGCTGGCCGTGCCGGTCTCGTCAACGCAGATTTCGGTGACGATGGCGGCGCGGTCTTCATGCTCGTTGAGCGATGTGATGCCTTCGGAGAGCTCGGCCGGGAGCATGGGAAAAACGCGCACGCCGGTGTAGACGGAGGTGGTCTCCGATTGCGCGTGGCGGTCGATGAGGCTGCCCTTGTGGACGCAGGCGTCGACGTCGGCCACGCCGACGAGGACGCGGATGCGCCCGTCGGGGAGGCGCTCGGCCCACTCGATCTGGTCCAGGTCCTTGGAGGTGTCGTTATCGATCGAAGACCACATCAGTCCGCGGAGGTCCTTGACGCCGTTGGGAGCGGGACGCTCGGCCTGGGCCTGGATGGTGGCCAGTTCCACATCGGTGCCAGCGGGGAAATCGGGCTGAAAGCCGTGCTCGATCATGGCCGCATGAGCGGCGGAGATGAGATTGAAGTGGAAGGGATGACTGGAAGTCATGAATGGCAGCGCGCCTCTTCGCGCAACAACTCGGTCTGCATCCGCGTCCAGCGCAGTCCGCGAGACAGTAGATCGAGCAGAAATCGATCGAAGAACTACCTGGATGAAACTATTGTGCCAGCACGTTGACAGTGAAGTACACGCTCTGACTGACAACGGTGTTGTCCACATAGGAGTTGGCAACGACCTTGACGGTTGCCACGCCCAGCGGCGTGCCAGTGCCGAGGACACCACTGGTGGTGCTGCTGCATCCGACGGCAGCGCCCACGATGCCCGCCAGCAGGACCACGAGAATCAGCAGGCGGGTGGATCCAGAGGCCAGGAAGGCACGCGCTCTGCGCCCGAAGGGCAAGAGGAAGAAGACGAGGCCGGCGAGCGCCGCGCCGCCCGCGGCCTGCGGCCACCAGGGCGTGTTGCGACTGGTGGTCGAGGGCGGGGTGGTGGTGTAGGTCTGAATGGTGAAGGTGACGGTGCCCGGAGGCGTCACCTGCTGCGGCGTGGCTGCGCAGGTCATGTTGTCCTGCGGCGGGACCTGGCACTCGAGCTGAATGGTTCCTGCGAATCCGCCCAGGGCGGTGACGTCGAACGAGACCGAGCCTGCGCCGCCCTGCACGATGTTCAGATTGGTGGCCGGGTTGGTGGGGTCAGGCGTGATGATGAAGTTCTGCACGGAGAGGGAAACGGTGTTCGACGGTCCCGCGTCGTAGGCCAGGTCGCCTTTGTAGTAGGCGGAGACCGTGACCGGCCCGCCGGGCAGCGTAGA
>JAJZCY010000028.1:21513-26371 GCA_021828835.1 Acidobacteriota bacterium
GAGGTGGTCAGGGTTGCGATGGACGAGTAGGTGCCCGGCTGCGCGACCAGCGCGGCTGTTCCGATGGGCGTGGTTCCGTTGTAAAACACCACCGTGCCGGTGGGATTTTGCTCGGCGGTCGCCAAGGGTACGGAGGTAGGGGTCACCGTGACGGTCAGCACCACGGCCTGGCCTGGGGTGGGATTGGTGGTGTTGGCGGTCAGCACGATGGTGTCGGGCAATGTGGTCGCAGCCAGCGGCAGCGTCGCGGAGGTGCTGCCCAGCCAGTTGGCATCGCCGGAGTAGACGGCGGTGATGGCGTGCGAAATGTTGGCCGCGAGGGTGAGGCCGGCGAGCGTGGCCGAATTGCCAGTCACCGGCGCCTGGCCGAGGAGCTTGGTGCCGTCGTAGAAGCTGACCGCGCCGGTAAAGGTGTAGGTGACGCCCTTCACCGAGATGGTCGGGGCGATCGTCGCCGTCAGCGACTCCGGGGTGCCGGCGGTCAGAGACGACGGTGTCGCCGTCACCGTGGTCATCGTGGTTCCCTTCCCGGCCACAATGGTCACCGCGCTGGCCACGGAGGTGCCGTAACTGGCGTCCCCGGCATAGGTGGCGCCCAACAGATGCGTGCCCGCCGCCACCATCGGAACCGTCACCGTTGTGGTCGATGGAGCGCCCGGAGTAAGGGTTCCGGTTGCGATCGGCGAGCCATCCAGCGTAATCGTGACCGTGCCCGTCGGCCCGGTGCCGGAACTGGTCGAAATCACGTCCACCAAGACATCCAGCGAACTGCCCGCCGTAGGCGTCAGAGTGGAGGGCGTGATGACCATGGTCGTCGGGCTTTTGGAAGCGGTCAGCGTCACCGGTGTCGCCGTGGCCGTGGTGAAGTACGTGTCGCCGCTATAGGAGGCCGCCAGCACGTGGGTCCCGCCCGGCACCGCGGGAATGGTTCCCGTCGCCGAGGCCGGGTTGCCTGGCGTTACCTGCGCGGTCGCCGCTGGCGTGCCGTCCAGCGTGAAGGTCACCGTGCCGGTCGGCTGCACGGTGGTGGGAGTTGCCGCGGTGATCGAAGCGGAGACTTGCAGCGGGTTGCCACCCGAGGGCGCAGTCGTCTGCGGCGCAATGGTCATCGTCGTGACGTCCTTCGGCACCGCAAGTGGTACGTCGCCGGAGGTCGAGGTCGCATAGTAGGCGTCGCCGCTGTAGGTGGCCGTGACCGCATGCGTCCCCGGCGTCAGCGCGGGCAGCGTGTAGCTCGCGGTCGCCGGCGAGCCCGAGGTCAGCGGCAGCACCGCAACCGTGGTTGCATCCAGCGTGAAGGTGACCGTGCCGCTGGGCAGCGTGGCTCCAGTGTTCGATGGCGTCACGGTCGCCGTCACCGTGACCTTCTGGCCGATGGCCGGCGCGGTGGTTGAAGGCGTGACCGTGGTGATTGTCACTGTCTTGGCCACGGTGAAAGTAGCCACCGGCGAGGTGGTGCCGTTGTAGTTGCTGTCGCCGCTATAAATGGCCTGCAGAGTATGCGTGCCGCTGGCTGGAACCGTGATGGTGGCGGTCGCGATCGTGCCTCCGGCCACCTGGCTTGAACCAACCTGCGCGCCATCCATGGTGAAGGTCACGGTTCCGGTTGGGAGCGTGGTTCCCGAGGAGGTTGTGGTCAGCGTGGCCGTCACCAGCATGCTGCTGTTGGCCAGAGGCGCGGGCTGCGCCGGCGCTACGGTGAGCGTGGTATTCGCCTTGGAGACCTGGATCGTCACCGGCGGCGCGGCGGCCGTGTTGTAGTTGCTGTCACCGCTATAACTCGCTGTGAGGGTGTGCGAACCCACACCAGGCGTGGTGATGGTAAAGGTCGCCGTCGAGGGGCTTGTCCCGAGTACCGACCCGGTTCCCACCGGAGCGCCATCGACCGAGAAGGTGACAGTGCCGGTCGGCGCTGTCCCGCCGCTCGCCGGCGGATTGACCTGCACTGTCAGCAGCAGACTGCTGCCCGCCGGAGGCGCGGTACTCGCCGGCGACAGCACCACGGTCGGCGTGCTCTTCGAAACCGTCAGCGTCACGCCTGACGACGACGAGTTGGAGTAATTCGTATCCCCGGCGTAGGTGGCCTTGAGGGTATGCGCCCCCGCCGAGGGCACCGTAAAGGTGGCGTTGACCACCGACGGCATGGTGCCTGTAACAGGCACCGTCGCCACGGTTGCGCCATCGATTGTGAAAACGATGGCTCCGGTCGGCACCGTGGTGCTCGTCGCCGTAGTACTGAGCACCGCCGTCGCCTGCATCGAAGTGCCCGCGGCCGGCGACGTGGTGGAAGACGTGATCGCAAGCGTGGTGGGCAGCTTGGCCACGTTGAGCGTAATCGGAGCCGATGTGGCGCTGGCATAGTTGCCGTCGCCGCTGTAGGTGGCCACTACCGTGTGCACACCCGCCGTGCCGATCGTGAGCGGAGCGGTGGACGTGGAGGGCGCGCCCGGAATCACGGGCACGGTCGCCTCGGTTACTCCGTCCAACGCATAAACCACGGTCCCAGTCGGATCCGAAGCGCCATACGTAGAGGGCGTGATGGCCGTATTCACCGTAATCGAACTGCCCAGCGCCGGCGTGGTGGTAGAAGTATTTGCGATGATCGTGGTCGAGGTTTTGGGAATCGTGATCGCCACGCCCGGCGCTGTGGATGCGTCAAAATTGCTGTCGCCGCTATAGCTCGCCGCCAGCGTATGGGTGCCGGTGGCCGGAACGATGATCGTGGTGGTCGCCGTGGTCCCGCCCGTCAGGTTGGCTGTCCCCACCGTCGTGCCGTCCAACGTGAAGGTCACCATGCCCGTCGGCGTGTTGGAGCTTGTGCCCGTCGGCGTGAGCGCGGCGGTCACCTGCAAGGAACTGTTGGCGGCCGGCGAGTTGGTGGCCGGCGTCACCGCCAGCGAGGTTGGCATCTTGCCCACGTTCAGCGTCACCGCCGTGGAGTTTGCCGCGTTGTAATTCGTATCGCCGCTATAGAGGGCCTTCACGATATGCGTGCCGAAGGCCAATCCGCTCAGCGTATAGCTGGCCGTCGAGGGCGAGCCCGGCGTCACCGGAACCGTGCTCACCGTGTTGCCATCCAGCGTGAAGATCACCGTGCCCGTGGGCGCGGCCGCCCCCGCGCCCGAGCTTGGTGAAACAATCGTCGCGCTCAGGATCACGCTCCCGCCGGCGCCTGGCGTGGTGGTGGAGGGAGTAAGAGAGACGGTGGGCGTGCTGGCGCTGACATTGATGGTCGCGGCAGGCGAGGTGGAGCCGGTGTAATTGGTGTCGCCGTTGTAGACGGCCACGATCTGATGCGCGCCGGTGGCATAGGGAGCGGTGATGGTGACGCTGGTGCTGGAGTTGGTGGCGGCGCCCGAGGCCACGCCCGCGATGAGCCGCGAGCTGCCGGCGCTGACGCCATCGACGTTGAACGTGACGCTGCCCGAGGGGGCCAGCGCACCTGCGCCGGCATTGGCGGAAGAGACCACCGCCGTAACCACCAGCGAACTGCCGCCGGTGGGCGAGGTATTGGCCGGCGTTACGGTGGTTGCGGTCGAGCTGGGCTGGGCGGTCACAAGGACGGCCGCGGAGTTGGCGGGCGCAAAGGTGGAGTCGCCGCTGTACTCCGCGATGATGGAGTGCGATCCCTGGGCCAGCGCGCCGGTGACGGTCTGCGAAGCCGTGGAGGAGTTGCTGGTGGCCGCGGCGAGGGAGATGGTTACGATGTTGCTGCTGGTGCTCTGGTCGTAAAAGGTGACGGTGCCGGAGGGGACGCCGGAGCCTGTGCTGGAGGTGACGGCTGCCGAGAGCAGCAACGAGCCGGACGGATTAATCGTCTGTCCCGATGCCGTGGTGTTGGCGACTGAGGCCGGCGTGGTTCCGGTGCCAGAGACCTGGGCCATGACGAGGTTGGCTGCATCGGGGACGCCCAGGCCAGTCGCCAGGTCATAACCGCCGGCGGCGGTGAAGCCGATCTCTCCGTTGCTGCCGCAGCCTGGCGAGCCGGGGGTGCAGGCCAACTGGGCGGTTCCCTGCGCGACATCGCGGAATGCTGAGGCGGACTGGCTGAGCTGATAGAGAGCGGGCGCCAGATCGCCCTGCGCGCCCTGCTGCTGCGCGCGCAGCGCCGCGATGCCGGCGAACAAACCAGCCGCCGCGCCGCTACCGCCGCTGCGCACCAGGGTGCAACCGCTGCCGCTGCCGGCAGCGCTCAGGCAAAAGGCGAGGCCGGGGTTGGAGCCGGTATCGATGGCGGCGGGGAGGCTGAGGTCGGGCAATTGGCGGGCGGAAATCTGCCGGTAACCGGCGGAAAGCTGCGCCGGAGCGGGCTGCCAGCGCTGTGCGCCGTAGAGGGCGCTGCTGCCGCCGCCGCCTGCGTAGGCAGGGTCGGCCGCATTCCGCGGAGACCAACCGGCCAGTCCCGCCGACGAGGCCGCGAAGCCGGCGACGCCCACCGCCGTGTCCCAGGGGGTGGAGGCCATGGCGTTGACGCCGTAGCCGGTTGTAACCGCGGTTCCGCCGGGCGCCGAACAAGCCGCGGCGCCGCTGTCGCCGGCGGCGGCCACAATCGTAATGCCCTCCGCCGCCGCCTGCTGATAGAGAGCGGAGTAAAACGCGTGGTGGGCGGCACTCATTCCCGCTTCGCAGGCGGAGAAGCCCACGGCGACTGTGCCGGCGAGCTGCCGGTCGACAATGGCAGCCAGGGAGAGATCGACGCCGTCGGTTGCGTTGGTGGTGGCCGCGGGGACCAGAAGCACCTGCGCGCCGGGCGCGATGGCGCCCGCCCAGGAGGCGGCCAGCGTAGCCTCAGCCTGTGCATCGGTCAATCCGGGATCGGTCCCGTCGAGGTCCACTGCGAGGGGAGATGCGGGCAATG
>JAJZCY010000286.1 GCA_021828835.1 Acidobacteriota bacterium
AGGCGACGCAGGGAGCCGCCTGGATGCGCGTGGCGCAGGTGTCGCTGCTGCGCACGCTGGAGCCACGCTGCCGGCGCCTGATTGCCGAGGCGGAGTTTGCCACCACAGATGGGACTATTGCGGTGGTGGGCACGGGCACGCTGAATGCGGCCACTGTCCGTGCGCTGGTTCGCCATGCCCCCCCGGGAACCTGGGAACTGGTCACCCACCCGGGCTACAACGACAGCGACCTCGATCGCGTCCGCACCCGGCTGCGCGGCTCGCGCGAGGTCGAACGCGAGGCGCTGGGGGCGCTGAAGGAATTTCCGGAACTCGAGCTGATCTCGTTTGCGGATCTGGTGCGCTAGGTACGCACTCCAAGCGCTACCTGCAGTCTCTTCCAAGCTCAAGTCCATACTCTTCAAAGGCGAAGCGCGTCCCGGAGGCGACTTCCGCACGCGATTGCCTGGATTCTCCCGCCTGAGGGGCTCTTCCCCTTAACGACCCAAGTCCCAACAGGACCCGTCAAGAGGGGAGCCGCTGTGGGGAGACTGAGAAGCGGTGCGCGATTGTGGCTTTTCAGAGACTTGCGGAAGGCGAACCGCGGGACGACAATTGCAGGCAATTTCCCTGGTGGAGCGCAGAATTGCTGAAGGGGCAGGCGCGCTGCGCAGGGCTTTGCTCCGGAGGGACTCGCATGCAGGCAGCGCTCGGGCATCTGCAATTGCCAACTGTGATCAGCGCCATCGGAGGGCTGGGGATTGCTGCCTTCGGATTGCTGGAGGCCGTGAAGCCGGCGTGCCCGCTCTTGAACCGTATCGGATTCAAGTTCATTCGCCGGACGGTGGCGGCGCTCACCCCCGCCGAGCGGGGCGCGGGCAGTCCCCTCAATGCGCTGCCGGCCGCCGCGGTGCTGCACACGCTCCAGGCAAACTGGGAGAACGGAGTTCATCTGGTAGATCAAAAAGCAATCGCCAAGTCTCTCATTAAGCTGCATCTGAGCGTCGTCAACGCAGCACAGGTGGCGGCTGCGGCGAATGTCGATCCCGAAGCCTTGACGGCCGTGGCGGCAAGCATGGCGTCGGGCGCTCCGCTCACCGAGAAGGAGTCGGATGTGTGGTCAAGGTTCGACCTGATCGTGACGGCAATGCTGGACGAGAGCTATCAATGTGCTGACCAGGTGTTTCGCAATGCGATGCGCGGGTTGGCGGCGGCCATTGCGGTGGCGCTCGCGATCGCCGGGGGCTGGATGGTGAATTCGGCGACGGCATCGTTTGGGACCTATCTGGCCTCGCCGGACTTCGGGAGGTCGCTGCTGGTCGGGCTGCTGGCAACGCCGCTGGCGCCCGTGGCCAAGGACTTGTCGACGGCACTGGCCACGGCTGTGAACGCGATGCAACTGGTGAAGAGGCCGTGAGCCTGTTTCTGGATTTGCGCTACGCACCGGTGGGCGGCGATCTGGCCGCCCAGCCGAAGATCGTCCGCGCGACCAGCCTTGCCGATTATGCGATGGTTGCCCTATCGGAGTTCCTGGCGGCGATTCGTGGGCGTCATTTGCTGCTGGCAACGCACGGCTATAACGTCACTCGGGCTGCGGGAATTGCCTCGCTCGGGAACTGGGAACAACTTCTGCGCCTCTCGGAACCGGCGGTGTATGTCGGAGTATTGTGGCCGGGGGATTCCACCTGGGCGTACGGTCTGGATTATCCCGGCGAGCTCTCTGTGGCGGATCATGCCGGCATCATGCTGGCTGCATTTCTGGACGCAAACTTTCAGCAGGCCGCCAGCCTCTCCCTGGTTTCGCACAGCCTCGGCGCGCGCGTGGTGCTGGCAGCGGTCCGGGCAATGGTCCGGCCGGTGCGGCGCCTCACCCTGATGGCGGGGGCTGTAGACGATACCTGCCTTAACCGCGAGTTTGCCGCCGCCACTGGAAAGGTGGGTGCGATTTCGGCTCTGGCTTCGCGGAAAGATACGGTGCTGTCGCGGCTGTTCCCGCTCGGCAACTTCATCGGCGAGATTCTGGACGCAGGGCACCCGTGGTGGCACGCGGCGCTCGGGCACTGCGGACCGGCACAGCCGTGGCCGCCCAACTTTGTAGCTCCGTTTGAGATACCCGATGGATGGAAGTTCAATCACGGGAACTACTTGCAAACAGATTTGCCCCCAGTCCCCGTGTTGCCACTGCCTGTGGAGGTGCCGGTACAGGGAGCGGAGGAGCCGGCTGGTGGCGCACGGGGCTGGCAGGAGGCGTTCACGTCGGGGTTCGAGTCGTCGCGCTTCCGCTGAAATCGAATTTATCGCTTTTTCTTCGCCTTTTGCCGCAAAGTTGGGATATGCTGGTTCTCGATTCATCGAGGAGGTTGTGCCATGGATTTTCAGAAGGAGTTGCTGGCGGAGTACGATCGCGAAGTTGCCCGCACGCGCAAGACGCTGGAGGCCATCCCGGCGGGTGCGGATCTGGGCTACAAGCCGCACGAGAAGTCGATGAGCCTGGGCCGGTTGGCCGGGCACCTGACCGACATGACCGGCCGGTGGGCGCTGGATACCTTGCGGAAGGACAAGCTCGAGTTTGGGGCCGACCACAAGTGGGAGCCGTATGTTCCGGACAACCGGGAGGAAGTCCTCAAGAAGCTGGATGCTGATCTCGCGGAGGTGCGTCACGCAATCGGTGCAACCACCCCGGAGCAGTGGGACCGGCACTGGAAGTTCGTCTACGCCGGGACCACCTTCATCGACGAGCCGCGCTACCAGGTCTTCCGCGATTATGTGCTCAACCACATGATTCACCACCGCGCGCAGTTGAGCGTGTACCTGCGTCTCCTGGGGGCAAAGGTTCCAGGAAGCTACGGGCCGTCGGCGGATGAGATGTAGGCGGTTGTGAGGAGTGAGGGTCAAGTGACCCTCGCTCCAGCCGCCGGCGCTTTCTGGCTCCTAAATAGGTCTACAGGTGGCTGCTGGTCAGCGGGTTGAGGCAAATTCCTCAAGCATCGCTTTGGCGCTTCGCGGGGCCTCAGCAGAGCTGTTTGCGCCAGCGGCGGAACTCGGCGGCGGGATCCGGGGCACGAAAGATCGCTCCGGCAACGGCGACGGTGCTGGAGCCGGCTGCGAGGACGGCGGCAGCGTTCTCCAGTGTGACGCCGCCAGCGGCGACGAGGATCGGATCGGGGCCGGCTTCTTCGCGCAGCTTGCGCACGCCTTCCGGCCCGATGGGGGCTTTGGTGGTCTGCTTGGTTCGGGTCGGGCCGATGGGGCCGATGGAGAAGTAACTGGCCGGCTGCTTGAGAATCCCGGGGAGCAGTTCCTCAGTGCCGCCATAGGTGCCTACGATGCAGGAGGCTCCCAGTCGCTCGCGTGCCTCGACGGGCGATGCGTCTCCCATATCCACATGCACGCCATCAAAGCCGAGGGTCTGGACCAAATCGACGCGGTCGTCGAGGATGAGCTTGATTTCCGGGCCGTGCATGGCCGCGCGCAGGACGGCGCCGTCGGCCAGGATCTCCGTGACGGGGCCGGTCTTGTTGCGGTATTCCAGCAAGGTAACGCCGGCTTCGGCGAGCTGCGAACCCAGGCGGAGCAGAAACTCGCTGCGCCCCGCGGCGGGAATCATGGATGCGTCGAGGATGGGGTAGATCTTCGGAAAAATCCAGGGCATAGAGAAAAGGTTAGTCTGCATGCCCCGGTTGTGTCATGGCCGGCAGCGAGTGGGATCTCGACCCCGTTTCGCAGCGAAGGCGATGGAGCGAGACAAGCAGGCCCGCGATCGTTTACAAATCTCCTATCGTGAGCCTCCCCGAATCTGCGGCCGCTTCAGTGGAACAAACGCCCGGGACGCCCCGGCTCTCCCAGTCGCTGGGGCTCTTCAGCTCTACGGCGATTGTCATTGGCTCGATGATCGGGTCGGGAATCTATATTGTCGATGCGGACATCGCCCGCGGTACCGACTCCCCGGCTCTCTACCTGGGTGCGTGGATCATCACCGGTGTGATGACGCTGATCGGGGCGCTGAGCTACGGCGAACTTGCCGCCATGATGCCGAAGGCCGGTGGGCAGTATGTATATCTGCGCGAGTCGATGGGGCCGCTGTGGGGCTTTCTGTTCGGCTGGACGCTCTTCCTGGTGATCCAGACCGGCACCATCGCTGCGGTTTGTGTAGCCTTCGGCAAGTTCCTGGGCGTGTTTTTTCCGTCGGTCTCTGCCACCCACTGGCTTTGGCACATTGCCCATGTTCCGGCGTGGCATGTGGGGCCCATGGTGCTGGGCAACATGGAGATCGGGGTCAACACCGCCAACTTGACCGGAATCCTGGTCGTGGGCCTGCTGGCGGTAGCCAACATCTTCGGCGTGCGGCTCGGCGCGATCATCCAGAACATCTTTACCTCCGCCAAGGCGCTGGCGCTGGCCGCGCTCATCCTGCTTACCTTTACGGTAGGCGTGAATGCG
>JAJZCY010000287.1 GCA_021828835.1 Acidobacteriota bacterium
CTGCAATCGACATCAGCAAAAAAACGACGACACGCGACTTCATTGGCATGGCAGCAGCGTACTTCTTTCTTCGAGCCGGAGCAGCGGTCTTTGCCCCTGTACACGTGGGCCTCACGGCGCGCGTACGGCTCGTCGATCTGTCAGATTTTTGAAGCATTCGGGGGAATGCGCTGAAGCGCGATCAGAATCGCACACCAGGGCAAACAGGAGAAAGAGAATTTCAACGCGCGAGAAGTTCGCGGCCGCTCAACCGCCGTTTTCCGTCAGCACCTCGGCCAGCAGCCTGGGATCCACGTTCCCGCCGCTCACCACTGCCACCGCTTGGCGATACGCCGGCAGTTGCTCCGCGTGAAACAGCAGCGCTGCCGCCGCCACTGCTCCGCTCGGCTCCGGCGTCAGCCGCGCCGATCCCACGATCGCCCGCATCGCCGCGCGAATCTCCGCCTCCGTCACCGTCAGGATGCCGTCCACGAAGGCCTGCAAATGCGCAAAGTTCCGCCGCCCCACGCTCTGCGTGCGCAGCCCATCGGCGATGGTGCGGCTGGTCAGCTCCGCCGCCCAGGTCACAATCTCGCCCTTGCGAAAGCTCTCTGCCGTATCCGCCGCCAGCTCCGGCTCCACGCCAAAGACCTTGGCCTCCGGCCGAAGCTGCTTGACCGCCGCCGCCACCCCGCTCAGCAATCCGCCGCCCGATACCGGCGCCAGCACCAGGTCCACGTCCGGCAGATCCTCCACGATCTCCAGCCCGCACGTCGCCTGGCCGGCGATGATCTGCTCGTCATCGTAGGGAGGAATCACCACGTACCCGTGCTCCCGCACCAGCTTCTCGGCCATCTCCAGCCGCTCGCTGGAGGCGACCCCAACCTCTACAATCTCCGCGCCCAGGGCCAGCGTGGCCGCGCGCTTGATCGCCGGCGCATTCGACGGCATCACGATCACCGCCATCGCGCCCACCTCCCGCGCCGCATACGCCACGCCCTGCGCGTGATTGCCGCTCGAATAGGTAATGACCCCGCGCCGGATCTCCTCCGCGCTCAGTTGCAGAATCTTGTTCGCTGCCCCGCGAATCTTGAACGCCCCAATCGGTTGCAGGCTCTCTGCCTTCAGCCAGATTTCGCGCGGCTGGCCGTGGCCGGAGACGCCGGGGAATTGCGCGCGCACCAGCGGCGTGCGCATGGCGATGCCGCGGATCCGCTCCGCCGCCGCCCGAACTTCGCCGATGCCCACCAACTGCCCTGCCCCAGTCCCCGTTGTCGCCACGCCGCACACCCCCACGTTCCCTCGGTCTCTCGGTCCCTGCCTTATTCGTAGGCCAGCGCGTCGATCGGATCCTTACGCGCCGCCATCCATGCCGGATACAGCGCCCCTACCAGCGCCCCTGCAAAAGCAATCGCCCCGGCCCGCGCCATCCATTCCGCGGTGATCATAAAGTGCTGCGTCGGGAAGATGTCCAGCACCAGCCAACGCACACCCACCGTCCCCGCCAGCCCCACCAGCACCCCGGCAATGGCCAGCACCGCGCATTCGCGCAGTACCACCCCCACAATCGTCGGCTTCGACGCGCCCATCGACTTCAGTATCCCAATCTCCCGCGTCCGCTCCAGCACCGCCGTGTACATCGACTGGAAGATCACCAGGAACCCGACGATCACCGCGATTCCCGTGACCGAGTTCAGCGCGATGTTGAAACCAGGTAGCCGGTTCGGCGTCATCTGGTTCAGCCAGCTATCGATCGTCATCACCGTGTTCTGTTCGAACCCCCGCGTGGCGCGAATCTCCTCAACCACCTGGTCCGCATGGGCCGGCGTGTCGCACTTGATATAGAACAACGAGGCCTTGCCCGGCGCCCCGATCAGGTTCTGCATGGTCTTCAGCGGGATCAGCTTGCGCCCGCCCTTGCCCGGCTCCACAATCCCGGAGATACGGAAATCCTGGTCCAGGATCTTGATCTTATCGCCCACCTTGTAGCCCGGGCCGGAGTTCGCCAGCACCGTGTCGATGATCACGTCATCCGCCCCCTGAAACGGTCCTCCCGACACAAACACAAAGGGCTTCAGTGCATTGAAGCTGGGGTAATCGATTCCATACAGAATCTCCACGCTGTTGCTGGCCGTAGAGATCTTCTGAATCGCCGGCGAAACCATCGCTACGTGCGGCAACTTCACCAGCGCCTGCTCATCCACCACCGGCAGCGCCACCCCGCTCGCCCCGTTAAAGTAGCTGGCGTTCGAGGGCAGCATCATCAGGTCCGCACCAATTCCATTGGTCCGCTGCTTGGCGTCATTCAGCATCCCCATGAAGATGCCCACGATCGACAGGATCATGATCACCTCGATGGCCACCGCCAGCACACTGATGATGGACCGCAGGGGGCGGTGCAAAAGATTGGCAAAGATGAGCTTATTCATTCGTCCACAGCCTGTCCCGAGCCGGCCGGTCCGCTCGCCGCGCTCTCCTCTCAGGTTACCAGCAGCCGCTCTCCCGCCGGTTCATTGCTCCGGCCCGCTTTGGAACCCTCCCGCCCGCTCCGCCCATTCCGGCAGCGACCGCCCCTCGCCCCTGTACTTTCGTACCCAATTTCACACCGGACAGGACGAAAATACTCTTTGACGGGAGCCCAAACGCAGGTTTATGGTGAACTTGCAATTACCTTTTTGGGCCATTTGCCCGCCTTTTGATCGCCGATGGGAACTTTCGGAGAAGACCTGCGCATGGAGCGGATCTCCCGCGGCATAGCGCTGGAACACATCACGGCAGTTACCAAGATCAGCCAGCGCCACCTCCTGGCGCTGGAACAGGAGCGTTTTCGCCTCCTCCCCGGCGGCATCCTCTCCAAAGGCATCGTCCGCGGCTATGCCGGCGCCCTGGGCCTCGATCAGCAGGACTGGACTGACCGCTTCCTCAGAGCCTGCAACGCCTCCGGACAACCCTCCGACGAACAAGAAAGCTGGACCGCCTTCGCCTCCAACGTCGGCCGCGCACGCATCCTGCGCCGTGAAGCCACCGAGCTGCGCCTCCGCTGGCTCCTCCTCCTCCTGTTTTTCTCCCTCGTCGGCCTCTCCGCCTTCCTCATCGTCCGCTACTACGGCCTGCGCGAGGGCTGGTGGAGCACCCTGCTCCCCCTCCATAACCTCGCTCCCGCCACCCACGGCGTCTCCACCTGGGTACACGGCGTCCTCGCCCGCTTCCAGTCCTGAGAACGCCAAATCCCGCTCCCGTCCCCCGCTCCCCGCTCGGCCCCCATTCCTCTCCATTCGCTGCACTTGATTGCCCCGCAGCCTGCCTGCCTTTACCATAGATTGAGTACATCCCTATCGCATCTAAGATAGATGGGAGGAGTAGAAGTTGAGCGACCGTTTTCTTTTCACCTCTGAGTCAGTGACGGAAGGCCATCCCGACAAGATCGCCGACCAGGTCTCAGACGCTATCCTCGACGCCTGCCTCGAACAGGATCCTTACAGTCGCGTCGCTGCTGAAACGCTCACCGCTACCGGCTTGGTCATGATCGCCGGTGAGATCACCACCAAGGCCTACGTCGACTTCCAGTCGCTGGTCCGCGGCGTGGTGGCCTCCATCGGGTACGACAATGCGCTCTACGGCTTCGACTCCAACACCTGCGCCGTGCTCTCCTCCATCAACAAGCAGTCCGGGGATATCGCGCAAGGCGTGGATACCGGCGGCGCCGGCGACCAGGGCATGATGTTCGGCTATGCCTCCAACGAGACTGCCGAGCTGATGCCCGCGCCCATCTCCCTGGCCCACAAGCTCACCCGCCAGCTCACCCATGTCCGCAAGAGCGGCAAGCTGCCTTACCTGCGCCCCGACGGCAAGAGCCAGGTCACGATCGAGTACGGCGAGGATGGCAAGCCGGCGCGCATCGACGCCGTGGTGATCTCCAGCCAGCACGCCGAGTCGGTCTCGAACGACGAACTCCACGCCGACATCCTCAAGCACGTCATCCAGTCCGTGCTTCCGGCCCAGTGGCTCGACGAGCACACCAAGTACCACATCAATCCCACGGGACGCTTCGTCATCGGCGGGCCGATGGGCGACAGCGGCCTGACCGGCCGCAAGATCATCGTCGATACCTACGGCGGCATGGGCCGTCACGGCGGAGGCGCCTTCAGCGGCAAAGACCCGACCAAGGTCGATCGCTCGGCGGCGTACATGGCCCGTCACATCGCCAAGAACATCGTGGCCGCCGGTCTGGCCGAAAAGGCCGAGGTGCAGCTCGCTTATGCCATCGGCGTCGCCGAGCCGGTCTCCGTGCTCGTCGAAACCTTCGGCGCCGGCCAGCTGAGCGAGTCGAAGCTGACGGCTCTGGTCCGCAAAAACTTCGCGCTCACGCCCAAGGGCATCATCGAGA
>JAJZCY010000288.1 GCA_021828835.1 Acidobacteriota bacterium
AAGTGAATCGCCAGCGCGTGGCCTGGGGATTGCACGCCCATGCCAGCCCCGGCGACTGGCTTTCGCCCGTGGCGCAGATCACCCAGCTTCCGGCCGCCGTGGAGTTCCAGCTCAGCGGCGAAAGACCGCGGGACCTGCACTACACCGCGCCCTTCGTGGACCCGCAGCAACGCCCGGCCATCGACTTCCCCTGGGAGCGGCTGGATGAGCGCCCCCTGATCTTCGCCTCGCTGGGCACCTTCCAGAACGGCCTGCTGGAGATCTTCAGAACCATCGCCGCAGCCTGCGCCGGCCTGGATGCGCAACTGGTGATCGCCCTGGGCGGCGGCCTCGACCCCGCGGAGTTGGGCAGCCTGAAGGGCGATCCGCTGGTGGTGCGCTACGCGCCTCAGCTCGAACTGGTCAAGCGGGCCGCGCTGGTCATCACCCACGCCGGCATCAACACCACGCTCGAGTCCCTCTCCGAGGGAGTGCCGCTGGTCGCCATCCCGCTCGGCAATGACCAGCCCGGCGTGGCGGCGCGAGTCAAGGCGCGCGGCGCAGCGGTAGTGCTTTCCCGCCACCGCCTCACCCCAGCCCGGCTGCGCACAGCGGTCAGCCTTGTCCTTGAGGATGGCCGCTACCGCGCGGCCGCGCAGGAGCTGCAACGCGCCATCCGCCAGATGGACGGCCCGGGGCGCGCTGCGGAGTTGATCGAAACTGCGCTGAAGCTTCAGCCCATGCCGCACCTCGAAAAAGCGGTCACGGCCCCCTGATTCTCTGCGCGCCGCGTTCCATTCCATGCGAGCGGCATGACCCGGCTCGCCATCCAATGCGTTATAACTCTTTTGGCGGGAAACGCAATCCGCTCATGAACGGAGAAACGATGACGACAGCGATCAAATTTGGCACCTCGGGGTGGAGGGCCATTGTGGCCGATGAATTCACGGTCTTCAACATCCGGCGCGCGGTGGACGGCATTGCCGATTATGTGAGTTCCCAGCCGGGGCCGCACCGCGTCCTGGTCGGCCGCGATCCCCGCTTCCTGGGCGAGACCTTCGTCGACACCGCGGCTCGGGTGCTGGCCTCCCGCGGCGTAACGCCCATCGTGATCTCCGAGGCCGCGCCCACCCCCGCCATCGCCCACGCCGTGCGCACCCTCAAAACCTCCGGCGCCATCAACTTCACCGCCTCCCACAATCCCCCGGAGTACAACGGCATCAAGTTCTCCACCCCCGACGGCGCGCCGGCCCTCCCCGAAGTCACGAAACAGATCGAGGCGGCCATCCTCGATAACGACGCCGCCGAGGCCAACCTCTCGCCGCTCCAGGCCCCGAAGGCGGCCTTCGAAACCGCCGACGTCAAGCCGGCGTTTCTCAAGCGCCTGGCCGAACTCGTCGATCTGAAGGCCATCGCTAACTCCAAGATCAAAGTGGTCTACGACGCCTTCTGGGGCGCCGGCCGCGGCTATACCTCCGACCTGCTGCGCGAGGCCGGCGTGCCCGTCGCCTGCGTGCACGATTACCGCGATGTGCTCTTCGGCGGACACGCTCCCGAGCCCGACGATCACCTGCTCGGCGACGCCAGGAGCAAGATGAAAGAGACCGGCGCCTCCCTGACCATCGCCACCGACGGTGATGCCGACCGCTTCGGCGTCGTGGACGGCGACGGCACCTTTATCCAGCCGAACTACATCATCGCCCTGCTCTTCGATTACCTGGTGGAGACCCGCGGCTGGCGCAACGGCGTGGCCAAGAGCGTGGCCACCACCAACCTGGTGAACGCGCTGGCCGAGCACCACAAGGTCCAGCTCTACGAAACTCCGGTCGGCTTCAAGTACATCGGCGAGCTCATCAACCAAGACAAGATCGCGATCGGCGGCGAGGAATCGGCCGGACTGACCATCCGCGGCCACGTACCGGAGAAGGATGGAATCCTCGCCGGACTGCTGGTGGCCGAGATGGTTGCCGTCCGCCGCACCAGTCTTGGTGCACAATTGCAGCAGCTCTTTGCCAAGGTTGGTTCCTATTACCCGGTTCGCGAGAACTTCCGCTTGACCCCGGAGCGCAAAGCCGCGTTCACTGAGAAGTTGAAGGCTGATCCGAAGGAGCTGAGCGGCCGCAAGGTGACCCAGGTAGTGCGCACCGATGGCCTCAAGCTCGTCCTCGACGACGGCTCGTGGGTCTGCTACCGGCTGTCGGGCACCGAACCGGTGGTGCGCGCCTATACCGAGGCCCGCAGCGAGAAGGATATGCAGGCGCTGCGGACAGCCGCGGAAAAATTTGTGGTGGGCGACTAAGGCGCAGCACGGCCGCTCGTCCCCGCATCGAATTGAGATTCATGCCGAACGAGAGTACCGACCGAAAACCGAAGCCGCCGGCAGCGCCGCTCCCCCGCCACCAACGGGTTGCCGAATGGACGCAGCGCGTCTGGCGGCCCGCCTCCACGGTGGTGGTCGTGCTGCTGGCGCTGCTCGTCACCTGGCATGTGATCTACGGCAGGCACGGCCTCTCCGTCTGGCACCAGATGCGCGAGCAGGATCGGCAGCTCCAGCAGCAGATTCAGGAGCTGCGCCAGCAGAATGCCGACATGCAGCAGCAGGTCCAGCAGCTCCAGTCCGATCCCGACGCCATTGAGCGCGATGCCCGCGAAAAACTGCACTACGCCAAGCCCGGCGAGGTGATCTACACCCTGCCCGACACCCCGCAGCAGGGCAAATAGACTGCCGGCCCCGGCGCGCGCCCAGGCCTTATCATCTTCCTGATGCGCTTCGACATTCTCACCATCTTTCCCGCCTTCTTTGCCGGCATCTTCGAGCACGGCATCGTGCGCCGCGCCCAGGCGGATGCGCTGGTGTCGATCGGCATCCACGACCTGCGCAGCTTTACCCACGACCGCCATCGCACCGTGGACGACCGCCCCTTCGGCGGCGGCGAGGGCATGGTCCTCAAGCCCGAACCGCTGGCCGAAGCGTTAGCCTCCCTGGAAATCCCCACCAGGGCGGAGCGGAGCCCCGGATCAACGCGCGTGATTCTGCTCTCCGCGCAGGGCCGCCGCTTTCAGCAGCCCGTGGCCCGCGAACTGGCCAAGCTGGACCGCATCGTGCTGCTCTGCGGCCGCTACGAAGGCGTGGACGAGCGCATCAACGAGCTTTATTGCGATGAGGAGCTCTCCATCGGCGACTACATCCTGAGCGGCGGCGAACTGGCCGCAGCGGTCGTCGTCGATGCCGTGATGCGCCTGCTGCCCGGCGTTCTCGGCAACCAGGCTTCCGGCGAGTTCGAGAGCTTCGGCGCCGCCGATGCCGAGATCGACACGGATCAGCAGGGCGTGCCCCGCTCCCAGCACGGCGCCGGCGGTCTGCTCGACTACCCGCATTACACCCGGCCCGCGGAGTTTGCCGGCCTGCGCGTGCCCGAGGTGCTGCTCAACGGCGATCACCGCCAGATTCGCCTCTGGCGCCGCGAACAGCAGTTACGCAAGACGCTGCGCAACCGCCCCGATCTGCTGGAGAAGGCGGCCTTGAGCACCGAGGACAAGCGCCTGATCGAGACCATCCGCAGGGAAGAGCTCGGCTTCCGCGGGCGCTGACCTTCTCGCAGCGCAATGCGCGCAGGAACTCCTCGCCACAGGAAAGATTGCTGTCGCCTCTGCCCGTGCATCCGCCAGGCACCTGATTCCCTGTGTTATCTGACTTAGTAGCTTTTGTAAGTCGATCCTCAGCCCGAACAAGCTTGCTTCGAAGACAAAGGTGTCCCGTGCGAGTGGGCACTTTGAGTGCGGTATCTCGCCTGCATGTAGAGCAAGTTTGTCCGGGTCTGCGGGGTAGCAGTGGATTACTTATGGACGGCGATGGCCAGTTCCATCCTCATCGGGATAGCCTGGTTATCCATCCGGGCAGGCAGATAGCGGAGATGTTGGACGGCCTGGGCGGCGCGCAGATTCCACATCACGTTGTAGCCTTTCACGATCCTGATATCGCGGGGATGGCCCGTCTCATCCACCAGAAAGGAAACAACAATCGAAGTGCCAATGGGAACCGACAACCCTGCGAACTGAGCGGGAGCGATTAAAGAGAGTGAGTTGAGAGGTTGAGGCGGAGTTACGCCGGTGCTGACGCGGAGGGCTGGGGCGGAAGTAGGCGGAGGACTGGCATTGGCCGCCACGCTGAGGAGCAAGGACGATAGCAGTACACTGCTGATGATCGTGCGGTGCATAACTTACCTCCTGAAGTGAAATAGGTACCCGTCACCATCGTGAGGCACTTAGCCTGCATTATTCGTGAAGCGCGAGGTAGCGAAAGCCTTTTTGTGCTACAAACATGTTGACAAGACAGTGTTTAAGGCACGCAGAAAGGCTTTCGCTTGACCGATT
>JAJZCY010000289.1 GCA_021828835.1 Acidobacteriota bacterium
GCCAATGGCGAAGTTGCGCAGCGTGGTGGTGGCACGCGCGGGGTCGTAATTGGCGATGACCACCGAGAAGAGATCGCGACCTGCGTAGCCGTGTACCAGGGCAGGATAGCGCCTTTGAAAGTGGGTCAGAGCCTGGATGCAGGCGCGAGTGATGGCGGCGAGGTCCACATTCTCGGTGCCGGACTGTTGCTCAAGGCTGCGCGTCACGACGGAGCCGATGTCGAGCAGGCGCGGCGCGGTGGCGAGATAGCGACAGGGCTCCCGGGTCCCCGCGGGCGGAGGCGCAACGAAGATCGAGTCGCCGGTAACCACGACGGCCGTGCGTGCCGGCCGCGCCGGGATCAGGATCTTGAAGGCGCCATCGCAAGGCGCGCCCAGGAAGGTGAGCCGGCTGTCGGCGGCGATGACGATGCCATCGCGCGCGGGCACGATCACGGCCAGTGTGGCGTGAACGAAAGGCGTCAGAAAGAACGCGAATAGTAGGGTTAGGACTCCTGCCCGTGCGCCGGAGGAGAGGCGCACGGGCGGCGCGTCGAAGTACCGGGCCGATCCGCTACGCCAGTTCCACATCGATCTTCTTGGCGGCGGCATCGAGCTTGGCGATCTTGAACGTGCGGACTTGCCCTTCGGCCAGCGGCTCGGGGCCGGCGTTCGGAGCTGGCGCGTTGCCCTTCCAGCGCGCCTGGAGCATCGAGCTCAGGCTGGAGAGATCGGCCTTGCCGCTGGCCGGCTGAGCCGCAGCCGAGGCCTGCTGCTTAGCCGCTGGAAGGCGGCAGGTCGCCATGATTCCTTCCCCCAGCTCTACCGTGGCGCTGGAGCCGCTCAGCGCGACCACCCGGCCGGAGACCGTGTCGCCAGGCTTCTGCTCGGCAAGAAACTCGTCCAGGCCGGTGGGGATGAGTTGCTTGATCGAGAGCTTCATCTGCCGCTTCTCAGGATCGACGCCCAGGACCATGGCCTGCACGCGCTGCCCGGCGCGCAGCACGTCGCTGGGGTGGTTGAGGCGGCGGTCCGGCACCATCTCGCTGATGTGGACCAGACCCTCGATGCCCTCCGCAACTTCGATGAATGCGCCGAAGTTCATGAGCTTGGTGACTGGGCCTCCCACCCGCGAGCCGACGGGGAAACGCTGCGGCGCTTCCAGCCAGGGATCGGCAAGGGTCTGCTTGAGGCCGAGCGAGATGCGGCCGGGCTCGGATTGCGAAGGCGGCTTCACCGCGAGCACCACGGCATCGACGCGATCACCGGGCTTGAGCAGGTCGGAGGGATGGCGAACCTTCTTCGCCCACGACATCTCGGAGATGTGAATGAGGCCTTCCAGGCCGGGTTCCAGTTCGACAAATGCGCCGAAGTCCGCGACCCGGGTGACGGTGCCCGAGACGCGCTGCCCGGGCTGGTAGCGCTCTCCGGCGCTCTCCCAGGGCGCGGGCTGAAGCTGCTTGTGCCCGAGTGAGATCTTTCCGGTATCGGTGTCTACCTTCAGCACGCGCACGGTGATCTGCTGCCCCACCGAGAGCACATCCTCCGGCTTTCCGATGCGGCTGTAGGAGATGTCGCTCACGTGAAGGAGGCCATCGAGACCGCCCCCGATCTCCACGAAAGCGCCATAGGGCATCAGGGTGCGGACGGTGCCGATCACGGTATCGCCTTCGCGCAAACCGGCCCTGCGGTTGTCGATTTCGGTGCGGGCTTGCTCTTCGAGCACCACGCGGCGATCCACGACGACGTTCTCATCGGCTACGTCGAGCTTGGTGATGCGGCAGGTGATGGGCTGGCCCACCAGGGCTTCCATGCCGGCTGCGTCGCGGGCGCCGGAGCGCGAGGCGGGCATGAAGGCGCGCACCCCGATGTCGACCGTCAGGCCGCCTTTGACGACGGCGGTCACCGTTCCGGAGACGGCGGCCTTCTCGTGGAAGGCCGCTTCCAGCGCGGACCAGTCCGTGGCCTGGCGCACGCGGAACCGCGAGAGCTGATAATAGCCCTCCTCGTTCCGTCCGGTGATGGAGACCGGAAAGCGGTCGCCCGGCTTCACGCCTTCGCCATTATTCGGGAAAGCTGAGCGAGGCAGAACGCCCTCCATCTTGTAGCCCACGTCAAGAAACACCTGATCCGCGGAGAGGGAGATGACTGTTCCCTCGAGCTGCTGAGAGGCGGCGCGGTGGGTGTGGGTGCTCTCGAATTCCTTCAGCAGATCTCCGAAGGACTGGCCGTCCTGGCTTTCTTCCTGGCTGGATGGCTCTTCAGAGAGGGGGGCAGCAGGCTCCGCGGCCTGGGAGTTTTCGCTGGCGGCTTGGGGCTCGGGGGCGGATTCGGTGGGCTGGAATTCGGGATTCGGTTCGCCGGTCATAGTTTGCATTCATTTTCCCATGCGGGGCGGCTGATGCCGATGCGAGAGGACAGGCCGAGAGCCCGCGCCACAGTGCTCAGAACGCCCCCAGACCCGATTTGCACCACGGACAGGGCGGATTCGGTTCGGACAAGCCTTTGCAGTGCAACAGGTTGCAGTGCTATTGCATCACATCGGGCATGAGCCGGACCTTGCTGCCCGGGAAGCCATATCCACTCGGCGCGACCCCCGGCCGGCTGGGAACGAACTTCGCGGTCTACTCCGAGATTGCTACGCGCGTCGATGTCTGCTTCTTTGACGCGGACGGAAACTTCACCGACTATGTCACGCTGCGCGAGCACACCGCCTTTGTGTGGCACGGCTTCGTGCGCGACGTGCGGCCGGGGCAGCTCTACGGATTTCGCGTGGACGGACCATGGGAGCCGTCGCGGGGACTGCGCTGCAACTTCAACAAGCTGCTGGTGGACCCTTATGCGCGCGCCATTGCCGGCAAGGTGGACTGGAAGATTCCGATCTTCGGCTATGACGTAAAGTCGGGCGACACCTCCAAGATGGACCTGCAGGACAGCGCCGCCGGCGTGCCCAAGTCCGTGGTCGTGGACGGCAAGTTCGACTGGGACGGAGACGAACCGCTGGACACGCCGCTTTCCGATTCGGTGATCTACGAAGTGCATGTGCGCGGCTTCAGCATGCGCAATCCGGATGTGCCGGAGGAACTGCGCGGCACGTATGCGGGACTTGCGCACGAGGCCAGCATCGACTACTTGAAGCGGCTGGGCGTGACAGCAGTCGAACTGCTGCCGATTCATCACTTCATCGACGAGGGCTTTCTGCTCGATCGCGGGCTGCGCGATTACTGGGGCTACAACACCCTGGGATTTTTTGCGCCCATGGCCCGCTACAGCTCGACCGGCGAGCAGGGCGGTCAGGTGCGCGAGTTCAAGGAGATGGTGCGCGCGCTCCACACCGCGGGCATCGAGGTGATTCTCGACGTGGTATACAACCACACCTGCGAGGGCAACCACCTGGGGCCGATGCTGAGCTGGAAGGGCGTGTGCAACACCACCTATTACCGCCTGGTGGCCGACAACATGCAGTACTACATGGACTACACCGGCACCGGCAACACCCTCAACGTGCGCCATCCGCAGGTGCTCAAGATGATCATGGACTCGCTGCGCTACTGGCGCACCGAGATGCACGTCGATGGGTTCCGCTTCGATCTGGCGTCGGCCCTGGCGCGCGAGCTGCACGAGGTGAGCAAGCTTTCGTCGTTCTTCGACACCATCCACCAGGACCCGGTGCTGGAGCAGATGAAGCTGATTGCCGAGCCGTGGGATGTAGGCGATGGCGGCTATCAGGTCGGCCAGTTCCCCGTGCTGTGGGCGGAGTGGAACGGAAGATACCGCGACACGGTGCGGCGGTTCTGGAAGGGCGACGCCGGCATGTTGAGCGACTTTGCCTACCGGCTGACAGGCTCCAGCGACTTGTATCAGAACGACGGTCGCAAGCCATACGCCAGTATCAACTTTGTGACCGCGCACGACGGCTTCACGCTGCACGACCTGGTGAGCTACAACCACAAGCACAACCAGGCCAACGGCGAGGACAACCGCGACGGCAGCGACACCAACGATTCTTGGAACATGGGCGCCGAGGGGCCGGCGGATAACAAGTGCATCCGGCGCATGCGCGAGCGGCAGATGCGGAATTTTCTGGCGACGCTGCTGTTCTCGCAGGGCGTCCCCATGCTGAGCGGCGGCGACGAGATGGCGCGCACCCAGGACGGCAACAATAATGCCTACTGCCAGGACAACGAGCTCTCGTGGTTCGATTGGGAGCGCTGCGAAGAACAGGCGCGGCTGCTCAACTTCACGCGCCGCATCATTCAGATCCGGCTGGCCCATCCCAATCTGCGCCGGCGGAGGTTTTTCCAGGATCGCGTGATTCGCACCCCTGCCGGCGACAAGCTGGTGAAGGTGGTCAAGGATATCGCGTGGTTC
>JAJZCY010000290.1 GCA_021828835.1 Acidobacteriota bacterium
GTTTGGCATCCCTCTTTTGAGGCTACCACCCACCCCTTAGCGAGTCTTAAGGCTTGAGACCATCCGACCCATAGGAAAGTACCTCCCGGCTTTGTGTGTCGTAGTTGCAATCGAGCCGGATGGGACGAAAGGTGCCGAATCCATCGGAGATGCTGGCGTGGGTGGAGATCATCGTCAGCACGCCGGGAGCGGAAACCGAGTGGCTGAACTCATCAAAGTGAGGCGTCAGCATCTGCGTGCTGTCCCAACGAAAGCTGTGGCTGGTCAGCGATCGAATGTAGTCATCGGCTCCCGCGGCGCAGGTTTCCGCTGCCATGAGGCCATATTTTCGGTTGAGCGCCTCCGCGTTGTGGAGGATGCCCGCGTCCACGCTGGCCGGCTGGTAGAAGTTGTAGGCATGGTAGGAGGAGAGAGAATCGTGCAGCACGACTCCGCCAAAGAAGAGCAGCACCAGGAGGCTGATCAGGACGACGGCTGCATGCGTCTCGCGCGGACGGGGAATGTGGATGCCGGTGAGTTCCCAGCAGCGCGCAAACTGGTCGGGCGTGTAGTCTTCCCAGGCGTAAGCGCCAGGCACCGTGGCCCAGCGGACAGAAAGAAGCTGGTGCGCGGGATCGGTGGCATAGACTTCGCCAAGAATGCCGTCGGCTTTGCGGCGTGCCTGGGCGCCAACCGCGGGGAATCGTCCGGGGCCCATCGGAACCCTCCGATACAACATGGGCGCGATGAAGCTGCGCACTTTCGGCAACATATTACCTCTGCTCTTGCAGAACTGGCACTCTTTTTCGAATGCGGCCGGAATGGGGCGAGAGGGGCGATCCTCCAGCCGGGCCGCAGAGCGCCGCGTGTTTTAATCAGACCGTGGCTAGTCTCGAGAACTTCCGGCTTGTTGTCTTTCGCCGCGTGGCGGAGGCGCTCAGCTTCCGCAAGGCTGCGGAGGAGTTGTACCTAACCCAGCCGGCAGTCAGCCAGCAAATCAAGGCGCTCGAAGACGACCTTGGGGTTCAGCTCTTCGACCGCACCGGAAAACATATCGCCCTGACGCCCGCGGGCCAGATCCTGCTGACCTATGCCGAAAGAAGCGGCGAATGGATGGTGCAGGCGGAGCGGGAGATCGCTTCGCTGGAAGGTTCCCAAGCCGGGAAGCTATCGTTAGGGGCTTCGACGACGATTGCGCAGTATCTGCTGCCGCGACTGCTGGGCGAGTTCTGCCGCCGCCATCCCCGCGTCCATCCGCGGCTGATTAGTGGAAACACCGAAAAGATCGTCGCAGCATTGGAGCAGAACAAGATTGTCCTGGGGCTCATCGAAGGACCTGCGCACAATCAGTACGTCAAGACGGAGCCTTTCCTGCGCGACGAGATGGTGCCGATTGTGGCTGTTGAACATCCCTGGTCGCAGCGCAAGACGATTTCGCTCGAAGAGTTGAGCCGGACGCCGCTGGTCATGCGCGAGCATGGGTCCGGGTCGCGGCGCGTAATCGAAATGGCGATGGAACGGCAGGGCGTCCGCCTGGGATCACTGCACATCGCCATGGAACTGGACTCCACGGAGGCGATTAAATCGGCCGTGGAAGCAGGGCTGGGCGTCGGCATCATCTCGCGGTGTGCAATTGCCGCCGACCTGCGGCTGAATCGCGGTTTCAAGGTTCTGCGTGTGGATGAGCTGCGCATTGAGCGCGATCTTCTTCTGGCCTACGGGGCCGGTCCGCGTCCTTCCGGGCTCGCGCAGGAGTTTCGCCGATTTCTGATCACCCAGGCGGCCGCACAGCCGCCCAGGGCACAAGCCAAGGCCAGTCCCGATAAGAAGCGCTAATGAGGCATCAATACTTCTGCTTGGACACCGCGGAAGGGCGGGCCCGAGACTGAAGTTGTGTCGAAAAACCTCTTCTTCATCGGATTGATCCTTGCAGCGAGCGGACTGGTTTCACCGCCGCTGGCGCTGGCGAGCGGTCTCGTCTTCGGCTTGGCCTTTGCGCATCCCTTCGCGCAGCCGGCTAAACAGCTCTCCAAACTGCTGCTGCAGATCTCGGTGGTGGGGATCGGGTTCGGCATGGACCTCCGCCAGATTGTGCGCGTGGGCCGTTCGGGATTTATGTACACCGCATTGAGCATCACCTTCGCTATGCTGCTGGGATGGCTGCTGGGTCGCATCTTCAAAGTGCAGCGGCGGATCTCCTTCTTGATCTGCGCCGGCACTGCGATCTGCGGGGGCAGCGCGATCGCCGCCGTGGCCCCGGTAGCAGAGGCCGAAGAGGAGGAGATTGCTGTTTCGCTGGGCACGATCTTCGTCTTGAATTCGATAGCCCTGCTGCTGTTTCCGGCGATTGGGCTGTTATTGCATATGACCCAGACGCAGTTCGGCCTGTGGTCGGCGCTGGCTATTCACGACACCAGCTCGGTGGTAGGCGCCACCGCCAAGTATGGCGCCATTGCGCTCGCCGTGGGAACCACGGTCAAGCTGGCGCGCGCGCTGTGGATTGTGCCCATGTCCGTAGGCACCGCGCTGACGCGCAAGAGCAAGGCTCGAATTCAGTGGCCGTGGTTCATCCTGTTCTTCTGTCTCGCCGCGGTGGCCAACACGTACCTGCACGCCTTTGCGCCGGCCTATGCCACCCTGAAGCACCTGGGCATCATCGGTCTGACGGCGACACTCTATCTGATCGGCACCGGGCTTTCGAAGGAGACGCTGCGCAAGGTCGGCGTTCGGCCGCTGATGCAGGGCGTGTTGTTGTGGATTGCAGTGGCCGTGAGCTCGCTGCTGCTCATCCGCTGCGGGTGGATCCATTTGTAAATCGGGCGGAAGAGCGGCAGCACGATTCTGCTGTATTCTCGCCACATGGCAAGGTTCGCGCCCGGACAGACATTGCTGATCGACGCCGACGACACGCTGTGGGAAAACAATATCTACTTTGAGCGCGTGATCGCCGCGTTCATCGGCTTTCTGAACCACCATGAGTACACGCCCGCAGAGGTGCGGCAGACCCTCAACCAGGTGGAGCGGGAGACGATTCTGGCGCACGGCTATGGGCTGTCGAGCTTCACGCGCTCACTGGTGGAGTGCTATGAGCGGCTCAGCCCGGCGCCAGTCACCGAAGAACACCGCGGCCAGATTCGCGGATTTGCTCAGGCCATTGCAGAGCAGGAGATCGAACTTTTGCCGGGCGTCCAGCAGACGCTGACCGAACTGGCGGCGCGGCATCGGCTCATCCTGATGACCAAGGGCAACGAGGCGGAGCAGGCCGATAAGCTGGCGCGCTCAGGGCTTGCGCAGCACTTCTCCGCCGTCGAGATCGTGCCGGAGAAGAATCCAGCGGCATATCGCGAGGTGATTGCGCGCTACGAATTAGCGCCGCACACGAGCTGGATGATCGGGAACAGCCCGAAGAGCGATATCAATCCCGCCCTGGCCGCGGGACTGCATGCCGTTTTTCTCTTCCACAAGGACACCTGGATCCTGGAGCACGCCGAGGTGGATGCCGCCCCGCCGGGCCAGCATCTCATCGAACTCGATGCTTTCAGCCGGCTGGTAGAGATCTTTTAACAGCTCGATTCGCCCTGCAGAATGCAAGGCGGCAGGAACCTGGGTAACCTTCGTCAAGGGGTACCGGATAGCCATGCTCTCACCTGATTGTTGAATTGAGGAGAAGAAGACAATAGCCGACCATACAGGTACTGAGAGCCGCTCGTTCTTGCGCCTTGGTACGTCCCCAAATCCCTAATCGTCCCAAGCTGAGCGGCACCGGATGAGGGCCCAATGTCTTTCGGTATTGCACTCCCTGCGCATAACAACGAACCTGCGCCGCCAAGGCTTCTCGGGGCATTGCTGGGACCGCTTTCAGTCCTGGCGTGCCAGAAAAAGATGTGGTCTCCGCAACTGCTGGCGGGCGCCTTATGGCGGGTGGCCACGAACATCCGCAGACATCGCCGGATCCTGCGGGTGTTGCGCTTGCCTGAGTACGCCTGCCTGGCACAGGACGAAGCGCGGTTTCCTTTCAAATACCTCACCCGGGGTTATCTGAGCTGGAACTTGACCGTTGCCGAGCGCGCCGCCTGTTTCGAACGCCATTACCTCCGCCTGCACGAAATGCTCTCCGGTGCATTTCTGCTGAGCATCCTCAAGAGAGATGAGACCGTGCTCGTGCTCGAGGACGGGGAAAACCGCTATGAAATCACAATAGGTCTCCCCCGCGATCATGATAAAGAGGGGGAACTCTCGCTGAACCTGGTGGCAAACGGCCAGATAATCTACATCCTTTCGTTCACCATTGTGCCGGGCAGTACAGTGCGTTCAGCGGCCGAAGACGTGTTCCTGATTTCGCGCCTCCAGGGCGTCAA
>JAJZCY010000291.1 GCA_021828835.1 Acidobacteriota bacterium
CAGTTCCGCGATTGCCTGCGCGATCTCGCCAGGGTGAATCGCACCGTGCTGGGCTACCGGCCGACATTGGAATGGCTGCGGCAGTTTGCCGGCCCGCATGCAGCACCCCTGCATATTGTGGATGTGGGCTGCGGAGGCGGCGACACTCTGCGCCAGATCGAACTATGGGCACGGCGCGAACGGCTGCCGGTGCGGCTTACCGGAATCGACCTCAGCCCCCATGCGGCGCGGGCGGCACGGGAGCTGATCGGGAGCGACACCGCAATCGAGTTTGTCACGGCAGATGTGTTCGCCTGGCAACCGCCCTCGCCAGTGGACCTGGCCATCAGCGCGCTCTTCACCCATCACCTTGCGGACGCCGAGATCGTGCGCTTCCTGCGCTGGATGGAGCAGACCGCCGTGCGCGGCTGGTTCATCAACGATCTTTCGCGCGGGCGCGTTTCCTATTACGGGTTTGCCTTGCTCGCGCGTCTCATGCGCTGGCATCCGTTCGTGGTGCACGATGGGCCGGTGTCGATCCGGCGCAGCTTTCAGCCGGAGGACTGGCAGCAATACGTCGCCGCCGCAGGGCTGAACCCCGCGACGATTCGCATCGCCCCGGCATGGCCGGGACGTCTGTGCGTCGGGCGCGTGAAATGACCAGCCGTCCGGATGCGCTGGTGGCAGGCGGAGGGCCCGCGGGTGCGGCGGTTGCGGCACATCTTGCCCGCCGCGGCCGCACCGTTGTGCTGCTGGAGCAAAACGCGGCGGCGCATCACAAGGTGTGCGGCGAGTTCCTGAGCCATGAGGCGGTGGCCGATCTCGAACGGCTGGGCATCCTTGTGGATGGCATGGGAGCCGCGCCCATCCATGCGGTGCGTCTCTCCGGGCGCAAGCAGATTGCCGCCTGCGAACTTCCCTTCCCTGCCCGCTCTCTCAGCCGCTACGCGCTCGATGAAGCGCTGCTGGCGGTGGCCGCGCGGGCCGGCGCGGAGGTGCGGCGCAGCCGGCGCGTGGACCGCATCGAGTCCTCCCAGGACGGCTGGCTGGCCCGCTTCAGCAATGGCCAGAGCCAGCCGGCGAACGCCGTCTTTCTTGCAACCGGCAAGCACGATGTGAACGGCCATCGCCGCCCCCCGGGCAAGCAAAGCAATCTCGTCGCCTTCAAGATGCACTTCCGCCTGGGCTCCCCGCAGCGGCAGGCCCTGCACGGGTGGGTCGAGCTCTTCGTGTATCCGGGCGGCTACGCGGGCCTGCAACTCACCGAGAGCGGCGACGCCAACCTGTGCCTGGTGGCTACGCGCGCCCTGCTGCGCCGCTGCGAGGGCGAGTGGCCCGCGCTGCTCGAACGAATCTGCACATCCTCCGAGGCGCTTGCCGAGCGTCTCGATGGTGCACAGCCTCTGTTCCTCAAGCCTCTGGCGTTGTCGTCAATTCCCTACGGAATGCTGCGGGCGCAATCCGCGCCGGGGCTGTGGCGGCTGGGCGACCAGGCGGCGGTGATCCCCTCCTTCGCCGGCGACGGCATCTCCATTGCGCTGCACAGCGCGCGGCGCGCGGCGGATTTCTATCTGCGCGGCGCATCCTCTCAGGAATTTGCGAGAAGCCTCCAAGCCGACCTGAGGTGGTCCGTAGGAGCCGCGACCGGCATTTCGCAGGCGCTGGTAGCCGTGCCGGCGCTGGCCCACGCGGCACGGCTGTGGCCGCCCGTGCTGCGCCTGATCGCCAGCCGCACGCGGATTCCCGCTGGTGCCCTGAGCGATCTTTCGGGATCCGAAAGCAGAATTTGCTTGTGATCGAAAGTCAACGAAGGTATATGTATACAGAAGCGTAGCAGATGCTCTAATTGGAAATCCCTGTTGGAGAACTTCTTTCTGGATGCCGCGGTTGCTGCGCGGAAGCCAGTCAACCCGAGTTCAAGCGAAACGACAACCCAGATCAATAGAACTGGCTGAAGTTGCAGCGTGATCACGAAGCGGTCGGGTTGCAGAATTGACATTGATCCCTGCCCCACAGGCAAGCTTGCGACCTTGGCAAAGATGGAGGGATTCAAGATGATGTTTCGTGAGGTTCAGCGCGGCTGTTCCCGAATCAACCGCCGTGATTTCCTGTTCGGTACGGCTGCGGCTGCGGCTGCTTCCGCTTTCGGCCGCCTCGCGCCGGCGCAAAACACCGCAACGGCCGCCAAGCTCGACCGCATCAGTTTGTTGACCAACGATTTCAACGGGCTCCTGCCGGAAATCTGGGACCGGAATCACCAGCCGGCCCCGCTTGCGATCAACATGATGGACCTCCCCGAGCAGGTGGCGGACCGGCTTCACCTCCACCATCTGGAGGTGTGCAGCTTCAATCTGCTCTCGATGGATGCTGACTATATCGGCGAATTCAAGGAGCGGATGCGCAAGGCCAGATCCAAGGTCGTGGATCTGATCGTGGAACTCGACCCCCCGGCCACCGCCTATCGTGGCTACATCAGCGCCTGCTCTCCCAATCCCGAGATTCGCGCCCATGCCATTGAGCAGACCAAGAAGTGGATCGATATTGCGGCCGCGCTCGGCTCGCCGAGCATCATGCCCGATCAAGGGGTGCAGTACTTGCCCGCCGACCTGACGCCCGCGATTGCGGGACTCAAGGCGCTGGTCGACTACGGCAAGCCCAAGGGTGTCGCAGTCATCCTGGAGCCTCGCGGGGAGCGGCTGGACCAACTGGTGCAACTGATCCGCGGCAGCGGCGCGTACTCCAACCCCCAGATCGCGACGACGGCCGGACTGCGGTTGCTGTATCCGCTCGCGCGCACCGTTCAGCACGTCAGTCTCCGTTCCAACCTCGCCATGGCGATTCCGCTTTCCAAAAAGTTGGGCTTCAAGGGCTGGTTCTCGATCGAGACCGACGGCGGAGCCGATGCATGGGGCCAGGTGCAGAAGGTGATCGATCAACTGGTCGAATATCTCTAGCCGAACAGCGGCTGCTCGCAACATCGAGAGCCAATCGCGCGCCTCAGAAAAGGAGAAACACATGAACCGTCGAGACCTGATGATGTTGTCCGCGGCTACGCTTGCCTCGAGAATGGCTTTTGCGCAACAGCAGGCCCAGATCTCCCCGGCAGGTGCCTCCGATGCGGCAGAGCAACCCTCCGCCGAACTGCCGCTCAAGCTCCAGGACTGGCGTCCCACCTCCATCTACAAGGTTCCGGTAACGCAGGTGGAAAAGGCCAAGTACCCAGTCATCGATATGCACAACCACGGCGGCGACACCCCGGAGAAGGTGCGGGACATGCTGTCGAGCATGGATGCGACCGGCGTGGAGAAGGCCATCGTCTTTATCAACACCGGCAAGCCCGAGGCTTTTGCCCAGGCGCGGACGCTTTATTCCGGCCATCCCGATCGCTTCGAGCTGTGGTGTCACTTCGATCTGACCGGCGTCAACGAGCCGGGGTTTGGCCCCGGAGCGGTCAAAGCGCTCGAGGAGTGCCATCGCCTGGGCGCAAAGGGCATTGGAGAGCTCCATGACAAGGGCAAGGGGCTGGACGTAAGCGTCGGCACCGAGCCCGCAAGCTGGCATGAGCCTGCTGCACACGGCGTGGGGGCGCATCCGGATGATCCGCGCATCGATCCGCTCTGGGCAAAGTGCGCCGAACTCGGCATGCCGGTGAGCATTCACGTCACCGATCCCATCTGGACTTACCTTCCGATGGACAGCCACAACGACGGGTACATGACGGCCTTCCACTGGAGATTGGACGACAAGCCCGGTCTGCTGGGCCACGACGCGCTCATCGAGAGCCTGGAGCGCACCGCCAACAAGCACCCCAAGACCATCTTTATCGCCTGCCACTTTCTCAATCTTTCCTATGACCTCACCCGGCTGGGCCAAATCCTGGATCGCACCCCCAATCTCTATGCGGATATTGCGGCCCGCATGGCAGAGGTCTCTACGATTCACCGCTTCACCAATCAGTTCATGCAGAAGCATCAGGACCGGCTGGTGTTCGGAACCGATTTCTTCTATTCGCCGGGCGAGCTGCGCTCCAGCTTCCGAACCCTGGAGACCGCGGATGACCACTTTTACTACGAGGATTACATCGACTACTTCTGGCCCATGTACGGGCTGGACTTGCCTGACACGGTGCTGAAGAAGGTGTATCGCGACAACGCTCTCCAGATCCTCCAGCGGGCGCGCGCCAGCGCAGGCTAGAGGCCTCGCTCCTAACCCGCATTTCTCACAAGCCTGTGGTTTTTGAGTGTGGAGCGAGTCAGAACCGGCGTTTTGGTCTCATGGGATGGCAGAGGCGGGGCTCAAGCGGCGGCTTTGGAGATGGATAGGCGACGGAGTGTG
>JAJZCY010000029.1 GCA_021828835.1 Acidobacteriota bacterium
TTCTTTCGACTCAGCACCAGTCTCATCGTTTTGCTGCTCAATTTCCTCCTTGATTTCAACTGCAGTTTCAGCAACTGATTTCTCCGCCTCAGTAGTTTCTTTCTCTGCTTCAGAATTTGATTTCTCACCTTCATCAATCGTTTTTTCTTGTTCAGTCTGAGATTCTACGATTTGAACTGCTGGTTTCGTCTGAGTTTCTGGTTCGGTCGGTGGTAATAGTTCGGTCTGAGAGACTGGCTCGGTCTGAGATTCTGATTCGGTCTGAGGTTCTGGTTTGGTCTGAGATTCCAATTCCATTTGAGTCTCTGGTTCATTTGACTTCAGATTTTCGTGCTCTGCCTTCACACCATCCATTGGCTGTCCAGATTCCTCCCTTGGTTCCTCCTCCACAGTTGAATCTGGGTTGTTCGCCGAGCCTTCTCCGACCCCTTCATTTTGTTCTGATTTTTTCTCAGGGTCTATGTTTCCGTCTTGACCATTTTCATCGTTATTATGATCATTCACTTTCGAGTGGTCATCGTCCAAAGCGCCGGTACCTGACTCCGGATTGTCTGTCTTTATATCTGCGACATTGAGTTGACCATTTTTTTCGGTGTCTTCTCCTTTTACATCCTCAAGTTCTATGTGGATGTATACGGATTACAGGTGGCGGCGGCCGGCTCTATTCTCCTCATCGCGCGCTGCGCCGACGCTTTCGGCACTCCTGTTTGGGGTGTTCTGTTTGAAAAAGTCCGCAGCCGGCACGGCAAGTGCCGTCCCTGGTTCCTGTGGCTGTCGGTGCCCTTTGCGATTTCGGGCGTTCTTACCTTCACCACGCCCCATCTCGGAATCCGGGGCAAGATCTTTTACGCTGCCGTCACTTGCGTCACCTGTAGCGTTCTCTACACCGGTATCAATACACCGGTCTCCTCGATCCTTGCGGAGCTCACCCAGGATGTGCGTGAACGGGTGACGCTGACGACGTTCCGGATGTTCGGATCGAAGTTCGGCGTGCTGTTTGTGAATCTCTCGCTGCTGGCGCTGGTCGCCAAGCTCGGCCATGGGAACGAGCGCACCGGTTTCCTGCTGGTCATGTGCTTGTATGCGGCAGGCAGCATCCCCTTGTTCCTGATCGGCTTCCGGAATCTCAGGGAGACAGTTCCCCAACAGCAGAAGAAGCTGTCGGTCCGGCAGAGCGTCAACGCCTTACGCGGCAATGTCCCGTGGTTCATCACCTTTATGGCCAGCCTGTTTTTCTGGATCGCGTTCATCGCCAGAATCTCGGCTGCGCCCTTCTATTTTCAGTACGTTCTGCATCGCACCTCGTTGATCGCCTGGGCAAACAGCCTCGATGCGGTCTCGCTCGCCAGCATTCTGCTTCTCCCGTTCTTCTGCCGCCATGCGTCCAAGACAACCGTCTGGGCGCTGAGCTTGGCCGGCTGCGCGCTTGGACAGGTCATCGCATTCCAGGGGACACAGACCCACTCCAGTACGGTTGTGATGGCGGGCTGGACCGTGGGCTTTCTGGCTAGTGGCGCGGCAATGGCACTGCCATTTTCCATTCTTGCCACCAGTGTCGATTACGGAGAGTGGAAGACCGGCATTCGCGCGCCTGGGTTTCTGATGGCGATCGGCGCGGCCTTCTGCCTGAAAGCGGGTAGCGGACTCGGTGGCGCTCTGCCGGCGTGGATCATGAACGCTTACGGCTATGTGCCCAATGCGGCGCAAACCCTGCATTCCATCCAGGGCATCGTGATGAGCTGCATCTGGCTGCCCGCCGTTGCCTACGCTTTGGCGGTCGTTCCGGTGCTGTTCTACGCTCGCTATGAGCGGCAGGAAGCAACCGTGCAGCAAGAGTTGGCTTCGCGCTGGCGGGATCTCGAAGCAGCGGCGCAGCTATGAACCTTATTCTGCGGGGGATTGTTCATTCACCTTGGCACCTGGCGGTGAGGAGGTCCAGATTGTCCACGAGTAAGCTGCTGGTCCATGCAACGGCGATCCTGACGGTTGTTCTCGGCCTCGCCTCTTACGCGCGGGCTGCGCGGCCCGGCAAACAACCTCCGGTGGTCATCGCTGTTTCGCCGACGGGCAGCGATAGCGCGGCCGGAACCCTTCAGGCGCCTTTCCGAACCCTTCAGCGTGCGCAGCAGGCGGTGCGGCTCAGCAATGGAAGTCACAATGTCGAGGTGCAGCTTGCGGCCGGCGTTTATCGGTTGCAGCGTCCCTTGATCTTTACAGCGCAGGACGGCGGAAGAAACGGTCATCACGTCCGGTGGATGGCCGCGCCCAGTGCTCATCCCGTCCTCTCAGGCGCGATCCGCATCACTGGCTGGAAACTCTTCGATCGCAGCCAGCAGATCTACGTGGCGAACACTCCTGTGCATCTCGACAGCCGCGAACTTTGGATCAATGACGAACTGGCTGCCGTCACTGCTATTGAGATTCCGCGATCCTCCGTCGCTTTTACGATGCAGGGCATCGTCCTCAAGGACCCTCAATATGCCTACCTCGCCAAGCTTCCAGCGCAGAATCGCATGCAGATCGTGGCGACGGGGTTCTTTACGAAACGGATTTCCCCGGTCGAGAAGATCGCCGGCAGCACGTTGATCATGCAGCGGCCTGCCTGGCGGAACAACGTCTGGGGATACGACACCATCGAGAAGCCCTTTCATCCTGAGCTGGCGCATCTTTATCTGGAAAACTCCCTGGCTTTTCTCAAGCAGCCCGGCCAGTGGTATCTGGATCCTGTCGCAGGCAAGCTGTATCTTCGCCCACCGGCAGGTATCGATGCGAAGACCATGGATGTCGAGCTGCCTCGCCTGACCACGCTCGTATCGATTGGCAACAGCCTCGTAGCTCCGGTCAAGGATCTCGAGTTCCGCGGAATCCGCTTTTCACATACCACCTGGCTCGGTCCTTCCACCAGCCAGGGGTATGCCAGCCAGCAGAGTGGTTCCTACCTGGCGGGAGAGGATCCCATCTATCCCAAGAACCCGCTCCAGACCTGCGCGCAGGGCTGCCCGGATTTTGAGAGCCGGCGCAACCAGTGGAACCAGATGCCGGCATCGGTCCAGGTCTCTGCCGCGGAACGCGTCCTCTTCGATCGCGATATCTTTGCGCATCTGGGGCAGTACGCGCTTGGGATCGGCAACGACTCCGATGCGACGCTCTCCGGAGTGGGATTGAGCGCAAGCGACATTACCGTCCGGGCCTGCGTCTTCACCGATGATGCGGGCGGAGCGATTCTGGCCGGCGGCGTTCGCAAAGATGCACACCATCCAGCGGACCCGCGCCAGGTCGATCGCGACCTCATCGTGATCGACAACCGTATCGAGGGGGTCAGCAAAGAGTACCTCGATAACAGCGCCATCCTCAGCACCTACGGAACGGCTCCCGTCATTCTCCACAACGACATTTCCAACGTGCCATACGATGCGATCGATATCGGCTATGGCTGGGGAATCCAGGATCCCGGCGGCAATGCCAACTACCGGAACGTCATGCATGGCTACCAGTTTCCGCAGAACCCGGTCTACCAAACCCCGACCACTTATCGCGATGCCGTCGTCGCCAACAACAGAATCTACGACGCAAAGCAACTCTTTCACGATGGCGGCGCCATCTACAATCTCTCCGCCAGTCCGGGCACGCTCATCACAGAAAACTACATCTTCGACAACCACGGACGCATTGCGCTTTACCTCGATGAGGGCTCGCGCTACATTACCGTGCGCGACAATGTGGTGCGGGATCCTCAGAGCGAGTGGCTCAACGTCAACACCGTCCATCACGCTTGGCCCTTGCGCATTTCGCCAAACAACACCGCCATCGCGAATTGGCACAACAGCAGCAAAATCGGGGGCCTCTGGACGAACTACCAGAACGACCTCATCCTCGACGATCATCTGGTGACAGGTGACCAGTGGCCCGCCGAGGCGCAGAAGATCATGAATGAGGCGGGCATCGAGCCATCTGCCGGCCCGGTTGCGTACGAGGATGCACAGCCGGACCAGAAGCAGAAATAGATCGGCCGCGGAGATAGCCCAAGGAGAGAAACCGACAGCATGAGAATTCTTGACCATCAAGTAGTGTCCCGGCCATCCGCTGGTGCTCTTTCGGCGAGAGCCGCGCTGCTCGCCTGTTTTGCGCTGTTTACCACAGCCGCCGCAGGTGCGGCGCCCGTCTGCAATGTCCGTGCATATGGAGCCAAAGGCGACGGGCAGACGAAAGATACCGCTGCAATCCAGAAGGCGATCGATGCGTGCGAAGCGAAGGGCGGAGGAACGGTGCGCCTGACCAAAGGCACCTATTTAAGCGGCCCGATACAGCTCAAGAGCCACATCACGTTGGACGTGGAGCCGGGTGCAACGCTGCTCGGCAGCCAGGACAAGGCCGATTATCACGACACCACGGAGCTGCGTCAGCCCGCCGTTGAGCCACTCATTGAAGCCAGAAGCGCGGAGAACATCACGATTACGGGTGGCGGAACGATCGATGGAAATGGCAAGCCCTGGTGGGACGATGTGTACTCTCATCGGCACGCGCCAGACTTCGATCCGGCCAAGCGGCCGCGTCTCCTGATTCTCGACCACTGCCGTCACGTCCTGATTGACAATGTCACGATCGAAAACTCCGCTTCCTGGCAGATTGTGCCTTACTATTCTGAGGACGTGACGATCCGCAATGGAAGGATCCTGGCGCCGGCGCGCTCGCCGAATACCGATGGCGTCGATCCCTTCTCCTCGCATCATGTTCTGATCGATCACATGACGATCGACGTCGGCGACGACAATGTGGCCATCAAGTCAGGTCAACCAGGCTCGCCCGGCCCCGATGATCCGAGCACCTACATCACCGTGCGCGACTGTACCTTCCTGCACGGCCACGGCATGTCGATTGGCAGCGAAGTGTCAGGCGGAGTGCAGCATGTCACTGTCGAGCATGTCCGCTTTGAGAACACTCGGCACGGCGTGCGGATTAAATCAAATCGCGATCGCGGCGGTGACATTGGCGATCTGAATTTCAGCGATCTGACGATGCAGAATGTCGGCACAGCCATCGTCATCACGGAATACTATCCAAAGATCCCCGTCCACGATGCGAAGCAGCCGATCACGCGACTGACTCCACGCTTCCACGATATTCACATTTCGAACGTGGAAGCCAATGGGGCAAAGGATGCCGGCGTAATTGTCGGCCTTCCCGAGGAGCCGATTACGTCGATTTATCTGAAGAATGTCCACGTCAGCGCGAAGAAGGGGCTGGTGGTGAGTGACGCCACAGTCCATGCGCATGACTTCGTGATCACCGCGGCGGAAGGTCAACCCATGACCTTCCTTCAGAATGCAAAGCTGGTGAAACAATAGCGATGGGCCGCCTCAGAACAGCAGTCTCGATCCTCCTTTTCGGCACGGCCGCAGCCTGCATGGCGTCGCCGCCCCGGGCTCCATCGGAACAAATGAGCCTCCCGGCGAGTCTCCCCAATCCGCTGGTCTTCGCGAACGGTTCGCCTGTGAAAACGAGATCCGAATGGCAGGAGCGCCGCAAAGAACTGCTTCATACATTCACCGAGCAGATGTACGGGCGCATGCCGGGCCGCCCCGCGCATATGCGTTTCGAGGTGTTTGATCGCGATCCGCATGCGCTGGGCGGTACAGCCACGCGCGAGCAGGTAGAGATTCTTTTCGATGGCCGCAAGGGCGGACGCCAGATGGATCTCCTGGTCTATATTCCCAACCATGTGCAGCATCCGCCTGTGATTCTGGGCCTCAACTTCTGGGGCAATGAAACCATCAACAGCGATCCTGGCATTCGCATCTCCGAGCGCTGGATCGAATCCGGACGCAATCCCTTTGTCAATCTCTCCTGCGTCAGCAATCATCGGGCCACAGCGGCATGCCGGGGAATCAATGCCGGCCGCTGGCCCGTCCAGATGATCCTGAATGCCGGGTACGCCTTGGCGACGGCCTACCGCGGCGACCTCGATCCGGATCACATGGGCGGTTACGCGGAGAGTATCCGCAGCGCCTATCCGCAACTGGAGCAGGGAAACGACAACTTCTCGACCATTGCCGCCTGGGCATGGGGACTGAGTCGTGCGTTGGACTATCTCGAGACCGACAGAAAAGTAGACGCCCATCGTGTAGTTGCCTTTGGATGGTCGCGCCTCGGCAAGGCTGCCATATGGGCTGCGGCTACCGACCCGCGCTTTGCCGCTCTCATCAGCAATGAATCGGGAGCAGGCGGGGCCAAACTCTTCCACCATCCCGGCGGCGAGAGCATCTTGCACTTGAACACCGCGTTTCCATACTGGTTTTGCCGGACCTTTCGCCAGTACAACGGACGGGATACGTCCCTGCCCTTCGATCAGAACGAGGTCTTGGCGCTGGTTGCGCCGCGGCCCGTTTACATCGCCAGCGCTATGGACGACCACAACTCCGACCCCCGGGGCGAGTTTCTGAATGCTGTGGCGGTGAGCGCGGTCTACCGTTTTTTCGGTGTATCGGGATTGCCCACGGCGCAATGGCCGCCCGTCAACCAGCCCATCCTGGGCCGCGTCAGCTATCACGTGCGTAGCGGCGGCCACAGTGTCACTGATTTCGATTGGCAGCAGTATCTGCGTTTCTGCAACCGGTACGTGAAGGCAAAGCCGCACTTCGTACCGATCCGAGCCAAACACTGAGTAGAAGGAGCGCGCAAAGCCGCGCGGGGAGTCTGCCGATCATGATGCAACCTATGAGTAATTCCTGCCGGCCTGGCGCATTCCGGAAACATCATGCGTTCTTCCATCATTTGCGGCGCACGGTTTCTCGCACCGCCTTCCTGGCAGGTCTCTTCTGCTGCGCCATGGGGACCGCGGCTTCGGCCCAGGCGGTGGTTGCGCTGCCCGCGGCAACGCCGGCGGTGCCGGCTGGAGCTGCTCATTTTCAGTTTGTCTCGAATGGTCCCCGCGGCTCGGGATGGGACCATGGCGATCGCATTGCCCGCTACTACGCGCAGGAGTGGCTGCCTGCCTTCTTCTCGCGCACGCTGGTGCTCGATAACGACATTCCCCGGGGTACCAGCCTCTCCTGGATCTTCACCGGTCCCCATGCCGGATTCACAGTGGTGATTGGATCTGAAGATGTGCGCGTCTTCCAACGCTATTACGACTCCTATGCGCTCTACGGAAGCGGCGAACCCCACCAGGTTTACCCCGAGCGCATCGTGGCGGAGACGGATATCCCCTATACAGGTCATCCCCGTGCCGTCACCGTTACGCTCGATTCACACATGGCGCTCGAAGTTTCCGTCGACGGCCGTCAACTCGTCCAGCAGAGCTGTCTCTTCGATGTGCAACGTAGCCAGCTCGAATACACGGCTCCGCGCAGCGCCCATGATGTTGTTTCCGGCGCCATCCTGCCGCAGGTCCCGGGCAGGGCAACTGTCACGGTCGATCCTCAACGCTCCTTTCAGACGATGATGGGATTCGGTGGCAGCCCCAGCGTGCCTGCTTATGCCATGCTGAGCCCGGCAGGCAAGAAGAAGTATTGGCAGATTCTGAGCAGCTACAACCTGCTGATCGATCGCGAATACCCGATGGGTACCCGCCTCAAGCCGGACATGTCCAATCTGGACAATCTCGCGGATGCCAGCCCGCACTACTACGGCGACAACTTTCCCAATGGGGAGGTCTCCGATTTTGACTACAACCGCCGCATTCAGGATCTCGGCGGTAGCGTTATTTATGAGATGTGGGACCTTCCCGCCTGGGCAACTCAGCCGCAGCCGAAGAATGCGCTGCCCCGCAAGCACGGCATTGCCGATCCTGAGGCCTATGCGCGCGCCATGGTGACCTATTGCCGTATCGAGCAGCAGCGTACCGGCCGTCCTCCTGCCATCCTTGGCATTCAAAATGAAGTGGACGAGCCCGAGCCGGTTGCAGCGGAGATGGTGCGGGTGCTGCGCAAGCGTCTCGATGATGCCGGCTTTTCAAGCGTGAAGATTCACATGGCGGACGCACCATTCACCTGGCAGGGTATGCAGCGGGCACAAGCGCTCAAGCGCGACCCCGAAGTGTGGAAGGACATCGACATAGCGGCGGTTCACGAATACAACTACCAGGATGTCTTCGCCAATCCGGATCTGTTCGACAGTTCGTTGCTTGCGATGCACGACGCGACCGCAGGTAAGCCCTTTCTGGCCACGGAAATCGCTGTGAACAAGCCTTCCTTGCAGGCGGGATCCTATCGCATCGCCTTCAATGTAGGGCAGCTCTACCACAAGAACCTCACCATCATGAACGCGGTCGGCTTGCTCTATTGCTGGGTGATCCTCGATACCGAGCAGCCAAACTTCGGCGCGTCGCGCGCCCTGTTGATTCCGGATCGCGAGGACGGATTTATGCCCGTGCCCTCAAGCGGCCAGTTGCGTGTGCTCGGTGCTTTCAGCCGTCACATCCTGAAGGGAATGCAGCGAGTGGATGCGCGGTCCTCGGATGCCGACCTGCTGACCAGCGCCTTCCGCGGACCGAACGGCGAAGCCACCGTGGTGATGCTCAACCGTTCCACTCAGCCAGTGCATGTGGATCTAAACTGGGCCGGCGTGTCCTGGCGCGAGATGGAGCGGACCAGCCAGTATCAGGCCAACGCTGTCTCGGCCGTTCCATCGCAACTTTTCGTCCAGCCCGGAGAGATCGTTACCCTGAGCACGATCACCCGCGGTCCTGCTGTCCAGTGACTCCAGCGCGCGCCTGCTTCACCTTTCGGGTGTAGGATCACCAGCATGCGGATCGGGCATGCGGCGCGTTAAGCGCAGCGTGCCCGATCCGCATCCCCTATGGCACCCGCTTGAGGGCATTATTCAAACAGCCAGTCCAGGTTGGCTTCTCCGCTTCCGGCGGCTGCTAGGTTGACGCGCGGCGTCACGTGATAGTTGGCGGGAATAAAGCCCAGCACGACATAGGCGCCCTTGCCTAGGTCTAGTTCGCTGGCGCCGGCGGGCAGCGGCTTGGCCCACACGGCCATCCCAGGCGTCTTGCGCGTGCTCAGCGCATTCAGCAATAGCAGATTCCACTGCTCGGTTTCAGGATCGAGCACCGAGGATTTCCCACCGGCCTGATAGCCGAGCAGAATCTGCGCAGGCTTGCTCAGCGTGAAATCGAGCGTTCCCCCCTGGCGCGGAGAGATCCGAATGCCGTGCATACCTTCCAATTCGGGAGCAAGGCTGGTGATCGCCGGCCCACCGCCCTCAAACAGTTGCGCGCCCTTCTCTACCGTGAAAATTTCGCCGGCGCCGGGCTTGAGCGTGAACGCAACCTGGGGGAATGGTTTTGCGGTGCCGGTGCCCTGCGTCATCTTGCCCGAAAGCAGTTCAGCCTTGCGCTTGCGGAAAGTGGCAAGTTCTTTTTCGTACATCGGCAGGCATTGCTGCCAACTCGGAAAGTTCTTCATGCCGCCGGGGAAGGGAATGCGGCGCTGCGAAGTTTCCATGCCGGTTGCGGTAATGTACGCAGGCCCAGCCACCGCCGTGAGTTTCTTGAAGTCGTCGACGCTCTCGGCAAGCAGGCTTTCGGCCTGGTTCAGATGCGCCGCGTCGCGATCGTATCCATAGAGCAGCACCTGCTGCGCTGCTTTCACCTTGGCGTTATAGAACTGCATGAGCAGCGAGATCGCGCGCATATCGTTCACCACGCGCTGATACTCAGCCTTGTTTTCCGTCACGTACGGCGCCGCGGCCTCGGCGTCTGCGAGTGCCTCGCGTGACGCCGTCACCGTCTGGTCGCTCACTTCTATCGGGGTCTGGCCGTGATGCGGCTCATGCTTCACTTCCTCGGCCACGTATTGCTGAAGCCGCTCCCCCGGAGGTCCATCGCCGGTCCACAACGTGACCGCGGGATTGAAGCGGTCCGGATCGATGAGCTGGGGCATGGTCATCCCCAGCGCGAAGGCCTGGCGGTTGCCCTCGGTGATGCCGATGCGTGGCAGCAGGCTCGGCTGGCAAGGGCCCGCCAGCGTGTACGCATCGAGCAGCTTTTCGCCGGCCTGTCTGGATCCGTAGCGCTGGGCAAATTGCGCCACCCAATACTGGTGTTCCTTGGCAGGATCGCGGAACGGATTCCAGGCATAGCGGCCCCAAGCCTGGAACCAGATCCAGTCGCGATAAGTCTGCGGCAGGCGTGGCGACGTGTTATCTCCCGACCATGGCCAATCCCAGTAGCGCAGCGGGTACAGGTGCAACCCGCCAATTCCGATGCGCGGAAAATTCATCAGCGTCTCGCGGATGAAATCGGGATCGCCCCAGCGGAACGGCTCCAGATCCGAGAGCAGATGCACGTTGGCGATGGTCACGTGTGACTCTTCCGCCAAGGTCTGGAAGCGCTGCCGGACCGGGCCGCGCACATTCGTCCAGGTCAGCGACTCGCCATTCCACTTGAACATCGTGTCGATGTTGGAATAGAGCGGAAGCGCGGCCTTCATCACCGCCTCGATCTGGGTGGCGTGCGCCCGAACCACGATCGGCGGTTCGGTGGCCTGCCCCAGTTCCTTCAGGCCGTCTTTGAGGCCGGGAATAATCGCCTGCGTTAGCCATTCCGCTCCATAGCGGGGAGCCAACGCTTCGCCCAGCGTCATCATCAGGCCGGCATGAGGGTACTCGCGCACAAACTCTGAGATCACATAGCGGGTGTATGCGGTGGCGACAGGATTCGGCGCGGACAGGTGATATGGCAGATGATGCGCGCGTGCAAAAGTGTGCGAGAGGTGAATGTTGTAGAAGCCCTGCAGAACCCAGATGCCGCGCTTGTCCGCTTCGGCCGTAAGCCACTTGAACATGGCGATGTTCTGGTCCAGTTGGGCAGTGGGGAGCTCCTGCGCCTCCGGATAACGGGGCAGCTTCAGCAGGCTGGTGAAGGGATGGCCGTTCCACAGATAGAGCGTGTTGTATCGCTCCTCGGCCAGCATATCGAGATACTTGATCCACTGCGCCCTGTCATAGAAGAAGGGGAAATTCTGCGGTGTGTAAGGATAGTCGTACTCCGCACCGTCATAGGTAATCTCCTGCTTCTGCATCCCGATCGAAGCGCCGCGCAGTTTCAGCGTGGGGTGCTCCATGTCGTCGATACCCGCCGGCAAGGCACCGGCGGCCCGGACGCGATCCGCCAACTCCAGTTCGCCATAGAGGACGCCGGATGGATCGCTGCCCGTGACCACCCAGTTTTTCCCGACCTGCTTGATCAGAAAGGCCTCTTGCGCCTGCGGCCAGAACTCGGGCAGATGGAACCGGGCGACTTCGGGTGCACTCCGCAGCGCGGCCAACACACGGGCCCCCTGCGGCGCATTCTTCAGGCCCGCAAGAGCGTCGCGGAGTTGCTGCGCTCCCCACAATTCGCGCGGGGTTGCGCCCTTCGCGGTGATGACTTTCACTTGGGGAGAAGCGGCCGCGCCAGGGGCGGCCGCCAGAAAAACAAGACCTAACACCGCAAGGCCGGCAAGGCCGCGGCTTCTCCATTGCGTGCACTTTTTCATTGGCTTATTCCTAAACCTTTTCAAACAGTACGGCTCGGTAGGGCTTTCCCGGCAGGCTGATTTTGCTTTTTCCGCTGAAGGTTCCCGCTACCGGCGAGAGAGTCATCGACCAGGGATCAATGAGAGTCGCTTTGAAGCGGACCTTGGGAGGAAGGGGAAAGTCATATTCGGCGGGGCAGTGGTAGTCGAAGTACCAAAGATAGAGCTGACCCGGGTTCCCGGCATTCAGATAGTAAGGATTGTCTGCCGCCATGAGTCCGGTCGTGCCGGTACGCTCCAGCAGCTTGTGCAGAAACGCAATGCGCGCCGGGCTCGTTCCATGAAGCCTGCCAGCATCGGACCAGACAGGGTTCCCGTCCGTGGACATGTAGGTTTCGCCGTGGGTTGCGTACACGCCGTAGACGATGGCTCGCCAGAAGCGCCAGGTCATCTCCTCCGGCGAGAGATTGCCCCAGCGCCGCGCAATGTTGCCCTCATACTGTATCTCGTCGTAGATGATCGGCTTGTTCCAGGCAGCTCGGCGCTCCGCCGACTTCTCAAAATCGTAGGCTTGCAGGCTGGCGTGGGTGCACCAGGGCTTGGCATAGTCGTACATCACCCGGCTGTGATGAATCGAGCGCAGCCGGCTGTAGGGATCGGCTGTTTCGACAATGCGGAAGAAGCGGTCCCAGTCACGCATCGATTTTGTTTTGACCAGGTCGTATTCGTTCGCGATCGACCACCATACATTCCGATATGCGGAAAGCCGCGCGACCGCATAGCGCAGGTAACGGTCGTCCGCCTCCTGGCCCATGGACTTGAATCCCCACGCATCGTAGGGATGGAAGAGAATCAGATCGGCCTGAATGTTTGCCGCTTGCAAGTCCTGGATACAGCGCTCCACATGCTGAAAATAGGCCGGATTGAAGCGGGTCAGGTCGAAACGGACCTTGCTCTTGCTGCCGTCGTTCGGGCTGTTCTCTCCTGCCGCCGGCGAGATGCTGAGCGGTTCGAAGGGCATGGCCACCGGTTGCAGTTTGCCAAGCGGCTTGGGTAACAGGCACATCCGCACCTTGTTGAAACCTGCAGTTTTCAGGTTCTCCAGCGTCTCCCGCGCCAGTTGCTCATCGACGAAGCCATAGGAATAGCAGGTCGTGCCGAAGGGAAAATAGGGAGTCCCGTCCGCGTGCTGAAAGTGGAATGAATGCGCGGTACCCACCGGGCCGCGGTTGCCAGGCTGCGGAGGCAGGCAGTCAAAACTCCCCGTCTTGCCCGCTAATTCTCCCGCGCTGCTGGTTGTCTCATAGCTCCAAGATCCTTCGGCATCCGGAGAGAAACGCACCCTGTAGATGCCGTCGCCGTCGTAAAAGCCGGGCACATCAACCGTACGGTGGCCCTGAGTAAAGCGTGCTCCAAACACAACATCTACGAAGGGATTGTCCGCGCTCGAGCCGTGCGCTTCAACCTCGAACAGCCCCCACCGCTCCACCTGCCGGCTCGGGCCCGACGGCGCGGCTGCTCTGCCCGATGCTGCCAATCCGGAGAACACGGCTCCCGTGCCCAGCTTGATCAACTCTCTGCGATCCATTGCTCCTCGTATTCACTCGACGTGCGGCATTGTCCTCTTTGGCCGAGAGCCAAGGAGGACTGGAATGAGGCGCCGAAACCTGCAAACTTGGCGCCTGGAATCAACCTCAATTCGCCACGCCACACAGGTAGACTTCAACCCCCAGCGCGCGAAGGGCTTCCGCTTTGGCCAGCATGGCCTCGTCGGCTGCGGCCGCGCTGCTCGCGTAAGCCACCTGGATATGGTTGGATTTGTGGCGCGCCATCATCTGATCGCGCGTAACGCCATGCAGCACGGCATTCATCATGGGCCACTGCGGCGTAGTGATCTGCCACCGGCGCTCCACCTCTGCCTGTGGCAACTCGATGGCAGTCGCCCTTCCGAGATCGGCCTTGAGCTTGCCATCGTGCACGTAAAGCCGGCTCCACACAACCTCTCCCGGCTTGCTGATCCCTTTAATCGTGCCCCCACCCTTAGGGAAGTACATGCTCGGCTGGCGTTCACTCACCGCTCCCCGGTAGCCGCCGGTCAGATGTTGTGGAGGAACGGCGCCGGAGATCTCCAGCACCCACACAAATTTTCCGTCATATTCCTCGCCAAAGCGAAGGTCGTGCAGCGTGGTTTCAGGTTCCAGTCCCAACTGGCGCCACACCCGATTCGTAATCAGCGCGTCCACTCCGGCGCATTCATCCACTTCGTTGAAGTGGGGAAGCGCTTGTCCATCGTAGAGCACGCGATCTTCCCCGGCTGCAGTCACCGGAGGCCGGTCCACGTTGTTCAGCAGTCCCTCCACCAAATCCGAAGCCGGCGTCAGGTCCTTAAGCCCCTGTTGGTACTGAATGCCGATCGTATCGCAGCCAAAGGTGTCGGCGATGCGCAGCGCGGCAATGTACATCCGGCACTGATCCAGAATCTGCCCATCGGTGAGCTCCGTCGCTGCATCGGAACCGGTGTGGAATCGCATGCCGCGCGCTTCCAGCCAGGTGCGGACCGCCTGCGCCTCCTCCACTGGGACCTGCTGCATTGCGGCATACAGCGCCGACTGGCTGAGCCGCTCCTTGAAGATGCCCATCGGGTGCAATAGCTCATCCGGGATGATGGCGTTGTACATGCCCATGCAGCCTTCATCGAATACCCCCATAATCGCCTTCTTGCGCAGGATCTCTTGCGCAACGGCACGGCCTGCCTGCTCAGCACGTTTCGGCAGCGAAGCCGCTTGGAAGGCCTTTACATGCGACGCGTCGTGCTCGATCCGTCCGCCCTTCAGCCAGGTCTCCAGGTTCTTCAGGAACAGCCCGTCGCGGAAATCTGTGCTCCACAGCGTCTCATAAGAGACCCCCGCCTTGGTGAGGCAGCCATTCAGGTTCAGCATCCCCACAAGTCCGGGCCATTGCCCGCTCCAGTTCGCCACTGTCAGGATAGGCCCGCGGTGGTGCATCAGGCCGCCCAGCACATGGTGGCTGTATTGCCACACCGCTTCGAGCACGATTACCGGCGCCGTTGCCGGTATGTCCTGAAAGATCGCAAGTCCGTATCGTTGGCTGTCGATGAATCCATGTCCCTTGTCCGCCACGAACGGATGAGCTCGCTGCACCTGGTAGCCGAGCCTTTCGATTGCCTCTGTAAGTGCCTCTTCCGCTGCTTTTTGGGCAGGCCAGCACATCTGATTTGCCGAGGGACGGAGATCGCCGCTGGCAAGAAGAAATACGGACGAAGACATTCGACACACCTCTTTGGGGATCAAATCCGCCTGTAGACACCGATAACTTGCACCGTTACGATTTCACAATGATGCACTGCAATGCAATCCGGAAATGCTTTCTCCATTGCTTTGCGCCCTCGGAACCGGGCCATCAGCCCCGGGGTGCGCCGGTCGAGCGGCGCACCCGCAGCTCCGCCGGGAAAACCGCGTGAAGCGGAGAGTCTCGCGCCTCAGCGGGACCTGAGATCAATTGCTGAAGCAGTTCGAACGATTTGCGGCCGATCTCCCGGGCCGGTTGCGCGATGGCCGTGAGGCTCGGATTGAAGTGTTCGTTCCATAGATAATCGTCGAATCCAAGCACGCTCACATCCTCGGGAATGCGCAAATGCTGTTCTTCGGCTGCGCGCAGCACCCCCATCAGCAATTTGTTGTTGCTGGCCATGATGGCTGTGGGCGGAACAGGCAGATGGAGCATGCGCCGGGCTGCATCGAGACCGTCTTCAAACTGCACATCGCCCGTCATCAGGTACTCATCTAAAATCGGCAGGTGCGCCTCCTGCATCGCCTTCCGGAATCCCTCCAGACGATCGTGATGAGGCGAAAGGGCCGTGTGCCCGGCGAGCAGACCAATCCGCTTATGCCCTAAACCGATCAGGTGCTCCGTGGCCAGCGACCCGGCCTGCACGTTGTCCGTGCATACGGTATTGACCATCGATGCCGGCGGCAGCCGGTCGACGAAAACCGCCGGAACTCTACGGCGAGAAAGGGTCTGCTGCGCCCGCGAGTTCACGCAACAGGCCAGAAGAATGCCGTCCACCCGCCGGGAAAACAGTGCGGAAAGATGCCGCTCTTCCAAGTTGCTGTCTTCACTCGAATCACAGAGCAGAACCGAATACCCGGCCTCTTGGGCAGCCTCTTCTGCCGCCCGAATCACTTCAGGGTAGAAGGCATTGGTGATATCCGGCACGATGATTCCGATCGCGTTCGTCCTTCCAGTTTTGAGGCTTCGGGCGATGGCGTCGGGCTGATAGTCCAGTACTTCCATGGCGCGAAGGACGCGCATCCTGCGTTCCGGACTGACCGCAACCGTCTCGTTGATGACCGCTGATACGGTCGAGGTCGAGACGCCCGCAAGACGAGCCACATCGCGCATCGTGCATTTCGATTGCTCGGGCATTTCGCCTCTCCTGATGGATCAGGGTAAATTGCCCCGGAACTCGCTCTCCGATCATAACGTTTCGATAATGGGAATGCCAAAGCAAGATTCGCTCTATGTCAAAGACAATCGGGATAATCTAAGCGGTTCTTCGACTCCATATCGTAACGTTTCGCTTGACATTCCCGCCGGTCGCAATTTACAAACCTACTCAATATCGCGCCGAGAAATCTCGGCAGATTCTGCCGCTTGCGGCTCTTTGAAAAATATGTGGCCTGCGCCCTCGGATGCCCCGCCTCTATGCGGCGGTTTCCTGCCGAAATCCGCAGCGGCCAGTCAACACTGGTCCGGATGCATACCACCGAATGGGGGATCAACAGATGATTCGCAGGTGCGCGGTTCTGATAATACTGGTTTGTGCAGCGACCATTGCGAGGGCGAGTGTGACCGTTCAGAAGGTGGAGTACAAAGGCTGGAAGGATTGCTACCGGATCAGTAACGGCGAGGTTGAACTGATCGTAACCGGCGATGTGGGGCCCCGGGTGATTCGCTATGCTTTCGTCGGCGGCCACAACATCTTCAAAGAATTTCCAGACCAGCTAGGCAAGAGCGGGGAAAAGACCTTTGAACCGCGCGGCGGAGACCGTGTGTGGATGGCCCCTGAGGACCCCATCGCCAGTTGGGCGCCCGATAACGTTCCGGTCACCGTGCAGATCACGCCCACGGGCGTCATCGCCCGCGAACCCGTTGAGCCGCTTACCCACCTGCAGAAAGAAATCGAGGTGAGCTTGGCGCCCACCGGCACTCAGGTCACCGTCTCGCACCGCATCACCAACCGCGGACTGTTTACGATCGAATTCGCTCCCTGGGCTCTCACCCAGATGGCCCAGGGCGGCATGGTCATCAGTGGCTTCCCCCCGCGCGGAACTCACGACCAGGCTCTCGCCGCGACCAATCCGCTCACCATGTGGGCCTACACCAACCTTGCGGATCCCCGCTGGAAGTTCACGCGCAAATATCTCACCCTGCGCCAGGACCCCCACGTGAGCGACGCGCAAAAGCTGGGCCTGTTCAACCCGAACACCTGGGCCGCCTACCTGTTGAACGGCGAGATGTTTGTGAAGCGCACCACGGCCGATCCCCATGCCACCTATCCCGACTTCGGCTGCTCCTTCGAGACCTTCACCAACGATCAGTTTCTCGAGGTCGAGACCCTGGGACCTCTCGCAAAAGTTGCGCCCGGCAAGACCGTGCAACTGGTCGAACACTGGGGCCTTTTCAAAAACGTAAATCTCAAAGCAATCACGGATGATGAACTGGACCGTACGATCCTGCCGCTCGTTGATTCAGTCGACGTAAACCAGTAGCCTGGCTTCTGGTGAAACTGCTTGCCAGATTGGCAGCTTCCAATCAAGGCGACGCACTCCATCGTGTTCTTCCATTGAGTGCGCGCCCATCCTATCGCAGAGGATACGGTTCCCAAAAAGCATGCAGGTTTCATCCCAAATTCCAGGAAGCGCGCCAGCCAACTCGCAATCCGCCGACAAGGCGTCCTTGTTCCCCAGCCGCCACCGCATCCTGTTTGCTGTCATCACGGTGTTGTTCTTCCTCTGGGGCATGTCGAATAACCTCACCGACATCCTCGTGCAGCAATTCAAGAAATCCTTTGAGCTGACGCAGCTTACTGCACAGCTCGTCCAGACGGCAAATTTTTTGGGCTATTTCTGCATGGCCATTCCGGCCGCGTTGATCCTGCGCCGCTGGGGCTACAAGACCGGCATGATCGCCGGCCTGGCCACCTTCGGAACCGGAATGGTGCTCTTCTGGCCGGCGGCCATGAGCGGCGTCTACGTGCCCTTTCTCTTTGCGCTGTTCATGGTCGGCTGCGGCGCCTCCATGCTGGAGACCTCCTGCAACCCCTTCATGGCGCAGTTTGGTCCGCCCCAGACCTCGGAGCGGCGTCTGAACTGGGTGCAATCCTTCAATCCGCCGGGAACCATCCTCGGAGTGATCGTTGGCGCCCGCTTCATCTTCTCTGGCATTGAGCTCAAGCGATCGCAGATCGCCACCATGCGCAGGGCTGGAGCCTACGCGGCCTATCTGCACTCCGAGCGAATGCGGGTCGTCCCCACCTACATCGTGCTCGGACTCATCGCCCTCTCCTTCGCAGTGCTGCTCTCGCGCATGGAGTATCCCTCCATCACCAGCGAGCATGAGAACGAGTCCGGCGATCATGGAACCTTTCGCGCGCTCTTGCACTACCCGCATCTGTGGCTGGCGGTTGCCGCCAACTTCTGCAACGTGGGCGCGCAGGTCTCCACCTGGAGTGCGTTGATTCCCTACATGAAGCAATACACCGGGGTCAGCGAGCGCATGGCCGCCGGGTACCTCACCGCGACTCTGGTGGCGATGGCCGCAGGGCGTTTCGTCGGCACACAGTTGATGCGCTTCATCTCCGCCAGCCGGCTGATGGGCATTTACGCCATCCTCAATATCGCGCTGCTTGCCTACGCCATCACCAACCCCGGCATGCACGGCGCCTATGCAATCGTCTTCAGCAGCTTCTTCCTCTCCATCATGTTCCCGACCACGTTCGCGCTAGGCGTGAAAGGGCTCGGCCCCAATACCAAGCTCGCCGGTTCATTCCTGGTGATGGCTGTGGCCGGGGGTGCGGTCTTTCCGCCAGTCCTGGGATGGATTGCCCGGCAGACAGGAAGCGTCGCACATGGATACGTCGTTCCCCTGCTGGGATACGTGGCCGTCGCGCTCTACGGATTCACAGCGCATCGCTTCACCGCCCGCGATGCGCGCATTCATCCCGCATCGTAGCGCTGAACGCGAAGTTATCCTTCCATGACCATCTTGGGAGGTTGTATTGCGCTAGCGCCTTGTCCTGGCCGGCAGCCAGGAGAAGGCGTTAGCCACGTTGCCCATGTCCTTCTCCGGGGTCAGAGCGACAACTCGGCCTGCGGGCGCGGCACGGATCTTCTGTTCTGAGGGCGGTTCACTGGATTGCGCGCGGTATTGCCTCGCAGTACGCGGCCTACGTCTTCGCAAATCGCTCGCGTGACACGTACTTGCGCCTCATAGGTGAAGGCGGCAATGTGCGGCGTCAGAACCACATTGGGCAGCGTCTCCAGTTCGCTCTTGAACGGAGGCTCATGACTGCGCACATCCAAAGCCGCTCCTGCGAGCTGTCCGGCCTTCAATGCCTGGAGCAGATCTTCTTCTGAAACGACTTCCCCACGCGAAGTGTTGATGAAGAACGCAGTTGGCTTCATCTTTGAGAACTTCTGCGCATTGAAGAAGCCGATCGTCTCAGGCGTAGCGGGAAGATGCGAGGATACGACATCAGCGCACGCAAGCAGCTCATCGATCTCCACCAGTTCCGCGCACAGCTCGCTGAGCAGAATGCTGTCCGGACTGATGAACGGGTCGTAGGCCACCACACGCATGCCGAAGCTCTTGGCGCGTTGAGCGGTCAGGAATCCGATCTTCCCAGCCCCGACAATGCCAATTGTTTTTCCGTGCAACTCGGTACCGATGAATTTCTGCCGGTTCCAGTTCCCCTGCCGCGTATCGTCCGTCGCGGCAGGAATCTTGCGCGCGAGCGACAGCATCATGCCCATCGCCAGCTCCGCCACGCTGATCGCGTTTTGATCAGGCGTGGAAGTAACCAGAATGCCCGCCCGCGTCGCCGAGTCCAGGTCGATGTTGTCGAGGCCGACGCCGGCTCGTCCGATGACCTCCAGGCGCGTGGCCTTGCTTAGCAGTTCCGCGGTCACTTTAGTCTGGTTGCGCACAATGAGCGCGCGGAAACTGCCGATCATTTCGGAGAGCTTGGCAGGGTTTTTCCAGAGATCGGGAAGGAACGTGACAGAAAATTCCGCAGCCAGTTGGCCGACTGCTTCTCCCTGGATGTTTTCGGTGATCAGAATGTTGGAGATCATTTACGCCGCTACCTCGGTCCAATCGAATTCCACTTCGAGGTCGCGGCACCAGCGTTTGAGCTCCGCGACGGTTTCGTCCGCGAGAGGGATGCCCTCGCGGCTATTTTGTTCATGTTTGCGGGCGGAACGTTCGCCGGGAATCAGAATCTCCTCTACCCCGGCTCTGCGCTTGCTGCCCTTCAGGCGATCAATGGTGTCATCGGTTCGGCGAAGGAACTCGGATGGTTCGATGAAAGCGGCGATATTCAGAAGAACAAAGAAATGGCCCACGTCCTGCTTGCGATCCAGGTTCTTGTACATGGAGCCGATATCCGAGCCGATCGCAGATCCGGACAAAACGCTGCTGAACATCTCAATCATGAGCGCCAGCGCATAGCCTTTATGGCCGGCCATGGTGAGAACCGTTCCCAGCAGGGCTTGCTGCGCGTCCGTGGTGGGCTCGCCCTGAGGATCTAAAGCCCATCCCTCTGGGATTGCCTCGCCCTTTCTTTGGGCGGCAATAATGTTGCCGCGCGCCACAATCGCGGTGGCCAGATCCACTTTGATGGGAAATCCCTTGCCGGTGGGAAACGAAGCCGCGATGGGGTTGGTCCCAAAGAAAGGCTCGAAGCCGCCTGCGGCAGACATGGCGGGCTCGCAGTTGGACATGGCCAGCAGGATCATGCCTTCCTGCGCGGCGAGACGGCAATAGTAGGAGAGCGCGCCAAAGTGTTGCGAGTTGCGGATGGTGGCGGCGGCAATTCCGTTTTGCCGCGCCATCGGCTTCAGGAGTTCCAGTGCCTTGACCGCCTGGACCTGCCCGAGCCCGTTGCCGGCATCGAGCGCCAGGACGGCAGGGGATCGCCGGTCGACAGTGAGCTGCGCCCGCGGGTCGATCAATCCGCGCTGCAGCCTTTGCAGGTAAATTCCGAGACGGGAAAGCCCGTGAGTTGACGTGCCATTCAGATCCGCGTCAACCAGCGAGTGCGCCAGGATCTGCGCGTCGCTGGTTGACACGCCGGCTGCAACAGCAAGCCGGGTTGCCAGATGCTCGATCTCTTCCGATCTGTATCGTGCCATGGAGTGGATGGACCCTTTCCGGCATACCCGGATGCTTTGACTACGCGCTGCGGTACAGCTTGGTCATGACAAACTCGCGGTGCCCCAAAGCCTCCGCTGCCGTCAGACGTCCATTGGCCGTGCGGACGATCATGTCCAGCAATGCATCGCCGGCCTGGTCGATCGTCATCTCTCCTTGCAGAATCGGAGACACGTCCACATCAATGTGTTCGTGCATGGTGGTAACGGTCTTGGGATTCCCCGAGAGCTTGATCACCGGCTCAATGGGATTGCCAATCACGTTGCCCTGGCCTGTCGGGAACAGGTGCACAACGGCGCCGGAGGCGGCCCACAGAGTCACTGCTTCGGCCGCGGCGCTGGAGGTATCCATGAACCACAAGCCCTTCTCGCTGGGAGCGCTTGCCGGTGTCAGGCAGCCAACGAACTTTGTCTTCTTGCCGAGCTTCTCCACATTGCCGAGAGCCTTTTCCTCGATCGTCGTCAGGCCGCCCGCAATGTTGCCCTTGGTCGGCTGCGACTCCGAGAGATCATCCACCTTCTGGTCGAAGACGAGCTTCGTGTAATCCTCGAAGACGGCCATGAATTGCTTGCGGACCGCTTCGTTCGCCGCCTTCGCTGCCACAATGTGCTCCGCGCCGGTAAGCTCGCTGGTTTCGCCAAAGGAGGCAGTACCGCCGGCGGCGCAGTGCTTATCGATCACGTTGCCGACCGTCGGGCAGCTGGCCAGACCGGTGGTGGTGTCGGACTCGCCGCACTTGACGCTGATGTAGAGTTCGCTCAGGTCGCACTCCACACGCTGAAGCTCCGAGGCCCACTGCACGTACTCCTTTGCCTGGTAGGAGGCAGAGGCAATGGTGCGAATATCGCCGTTTCCTTCGATGGAAAAGCCCTTTACCGGCTTGCCCGTCTTGGCGATGCCATCCACGATGCGCTGCGTCCAGCCTTGTTCGATGCCGATCACCACCACGGCAGCTACGTTCGGATTCGATCCGGTGCCGATCATGGTGCGGAAGAACAGGTCCAGATCTTCGCCGAACTGAAGGCGCCCGTAGGCGTGCGGCAGGGCCAGCGTGCCCTTGATGTTGTTGGCCACAGCCTCGCATGCCGCGTTCGAAATATCATCCACGGGCAGAATGACCACGTGATTGCGAATTCCCACCCTGCCGTTTTCACGCCGATATCCAAGAACCTTGCGATTTGTCATATGGCTATGCCCACCTCTTCGTCTTCAGATTCTGCGTGTGCACGTGGCAGCCCGCCTTGACCGCCTGAACGATCTTGCCAATCTCGCACCCGTATTTTGTTGCCGTGTCGCCTACGGAGAGATCCTTCAAGGCCAGCTTGTGCCCCAGCGGAATTGCTTCGACCGTACGGGCCTTCAGGGTCTGGTTGTTCTCAAGATTTCTCCCCACGCAATCAGTCCCTGCGGGAATATCGACGACTGCTACGCCGACGTTGTCCGCAGGATCGTGAACAAGGAAATGAATCATGTGTTACGCTCCCTTTCTTGTAGTCCCGCGCCGGCCTCAAATGCCTCCGAGCGAGAGGTGCTTGGTTTCTAGAAACGCGTCGAGTCCTTCCGTGCCCAATTCGCGTCCCCATCCGCTGTGTTTCACTCCCCCAAACGGACTCTGGCTTACGGTTGGCGCGCCGTCGTTGATTCCAATCGTGCCGGCTTCGATTCGTTCCCCCAGCCGAAAGATACGGCCCATATCTCTTGTCATGGCGTATGCGCTCAGTCCGTAGGAACTCGCATTGGCTCTGGCAATCGCCTCGTCCTCAGTTTCAAAGCTGGCGATAGGTGCGATCGGAGCGAATGTCTCTTCGCACATGCACGCCGCCGAGTCGCTCACCGCTTCGAGCACGGTTGGCTTGAGGAAGTATCCCTCGAGATCCTTCATCCGCTCTCCGCCTGTCAGCAGGCGTGCGCCTTTTGCTCGCGCATCGCCAACCTGCATCAGAGCGCCATCCAGAGCTTTCTGGCTGACCAGTGGTCCGACATCCATGCCCGGCTCAAGCCCCGGACCGGTCTTCAGTCCTTCCACCGCCGCGGTGAAGCGCTCCAAAAATTGCGCATAGATCGTCTTCTGCACGAAGATCCGGTTGGCGGCAATGCAGGACTGGCCGGTGTTCCGGAATTTGGCAATAATGGTCTGCTGCACGGCCTGATCGAGATCGCAGTCTTCAAAGACCAGGACAGGCGCAAGGCCTCCGAGCTCCAGGGAAAGCGGCTTTACGTAGGACGCCGCGCCGCGGATCAGTTCCTGCCCCACGCCGGTGGAACCCGTAAAGCTGATCTTGCGGCAGATGTCGTTGGACAACAGCTCGGCGGCGATCATCTGCGCATTGCCGATCACCAACTGGAAGACGCCCTCCGGGCAGGCCGCGGCTTCAAAGCACTGTGCCAGTGCAATCGCCGAGAGCGGCGTCTGGCTCGCAGGTTTGAGAATCACGGGACAACCGGCTGCCAGCGCCGGCGCAACCTTCCTGACCGACAGCACCAAGGGGAAATTCCAGGGAGCGATCGCGCCCACGACCCCGATCGGCGTCTTGAGAACCAGGTGCCGCTTGCCTTCAATGTGATGGGGAATGGTGCGTCCGTAAACGCGGCGGCACTCTTCGGCAAACCAGCGCAGATGGTCTTCCGCCATTGCCACTTCACCCTCGCTTTGGGCGAGAGGTTTTCCATTTTCCATCGTGATGAGGCGCGCAATCTCCGCTTTTCGCCGGACCAGCTCATCTGCGACGCGGTGCAACAGAATCCCACGCTCGCGAGCAGTCTTGCCGCGCCACGCGGGGAAGGCCCGCCCTGCCGATTGCAAAGCCTCCTGGAGGTCAGCAAGCTGGATTGATGCTACCTGCGCGAACGGCTGCGCCGTTGCCGGGTTCACAACGTCGAACCGCGTCGCCGTTTCCTTCCATCGTCCCGCGATGTATGAAGCTTCGGGACCCGCCATTCCTGCCTCCAGCATGCTTGTAAGCCGCGTCCCGCCCGATCCGGGCGGGATCGAATTCTTGCCTTCTTAGGAGTGCCACTCCAGCGAGAGAAGCCGTGCCAGACGTTCGAAGCTGTCGGCCCAGTGGCCGAAATGCAGAATCACATGATGCGGCAGCCCAGCGTGGATCAGCTTCTCGAACCGCTGCGGCACCTTGCCGCCCGGAACCTCCATCAGCAGGCTGTTGCCCGAAACATTGCGCCGCGGCGGAATGGCATGCCCTTCAAATGCGGTGATGTGGTAACGGTCGTCGCAGCGCCAGATGCGGCTCACCGTCACCGGACCTCCGGTCTGGAGCGGCCCATCGACAACGGACGGACGCGCTCCATTGAAGTGCTCGCCCAGCGTCGGCTCGCATTCCGTCCCCACGCCGTTGCACATATCCAGCGGCGCCATGCCCGGATGCCAGAAGAAGATCGTCTCCTCGTCGTGTTCCAGCCAGTCCGTCAGGAAACCCGGCCCCATGCCCAGCAGCGTGGAGATGTAGCTCGCGAGAGCCCCGTCGATGTCGCCTTCCACGGAAACTGCGCGCCCTTCCGCCGACAGCCTCGAGATCGCGAAGTACGGCCACTGCTTGAAGATATTGGGCAACTCCGGCCAGCATTGCAGTGCGAGCGCGTCGAGCCCCGCTTCCTGCATCAGCTCTGTCATTGAGATATAGAAGCGCGAGTCAGGAGCTAACATCTCATCGGGGGGCGCCGACTTGGTCCCCGTCTGCAGCAAGCCCAGCTTGTGTACCTTCGCGAGATCCTTTTGCACCGCGGCGTCGGGAACCTGGTGAACTCGATCGATGAACTGCGGCATGCTCAGTGAGTGCAACTGCATGCCAAACGTCTTTCGGATCAGAAACGGATCGGCAGCAAGATCGATAAAGCCGGGCGCATGCGTGCCCACCACACCGATTTTGGAGCGGCGCAGCTTGCGAACCGCACTGGTCAGCGCGATGGCCCGAAGCAATTCGTCCCTGACCGCCCCGGGAGCGCCGTAGACAAATTCGAAAGGCCGATGCGCCTGCCGGAGAAGCGATGCCCACAGGTTTTGCCCCACCAGCGAGCAGGAACTGACCTTCCCGTCCGTCGGCCGCTCGGGCGTAGCCCACAGAATCAGCGGGTCCTGCCACCGCTGCGAAATCGTGAACGCAAACTGGCCGTCGGTCAGCGATGGCTGAATGATGATCAGCGCATCGCATTTTGCCTGCTCGATCGAATCGAGAGCGGCATGAATTCCTTCATCGTCCAGCACCGGGGCGGCCGCGCCCACAGGATTGAACCCCAGTTGGCGCACGAAATCGAGGACCTGGGTGCGAATCATCGAATTCCATTCCTGATCGAAGCCCGGTCGTTTGCGTCCGAAGATCAGAATGCCGAGATTCTTGTTGACCTGCTGGGAAGCGTCAGGCATGAGCAGAAGACTCCTTCTCCGGTTCAATGGTTTCGAACGGCGTGATATAGGTTGGCAATTCGCCCATCAGAGGCTTCAGATACTCGCGAAGTGCAGGGGAGAGCGTCGAGAGTCCATCCGCAATCCATTGCCGGGGAATGGGCCGTTCTCTGCCCGCTACCTCACTGAGCGGAACCAGAATGTGGCCCGGCCCGCCGCTGTCCT
>JAJZCY010000292.1 GCA_021828835.1 Acidobacteriota bacterium
CCTACCTTCCCGAGGCGCAGGCGCTCGCGAACCACGCGCAAAAGGTGCTGGCCGAAAAATCGGGCGCTCTCGGCGAGGGCGCAGGCCTGGCCCACCGCGACTAACCGCAGCCGATCGGAACACCAGGGCCGCCCGCCGGGGCGGCTCTTTTGCTTTTCCGTCAACATTTGGGCGTAAGCTTTCACCATCGCGGCTGCGTCTATCCAGATGAAGGCAGCTTTTCAACGGAACCAACGATCCCCGTCCGCCGTACTCTATGTCGGCGATTGCTTTGCGGGGCCTGTACGCGCGGCACAACGCGCACACCGGAAAAGGAACCCGGCCGAGGAGGAGTTATGACCGGCAATCAGATGGAATCCGCACCGGCCCTGGACGCGACCTCCCTGGACACGACTTCGAAGATCGTGGAGGCAGGAAGCCTCGTCCCAAGCGAGTTGACCCGGGGCAATGAGCAGTTCTTCCTGGAGAGACTGATCCCGCTGGTCCGCGAGAATGATCTCGAACTGGAGATGGACACGGTGGAGAGGATCGACGCCGCGGGCCTTTCCGCCCTGATCAAGCTCTACTGCGAAGCCACGAACTCCGGCCACCGCTTCACCGTCTCCGGCACCCGCCGCCATGTCCGCGAAGTGCTTTGCCTGGTTGGGCTTGACCGCATCCTGCTGGATGCCGAGGAGCGCTTGGAGCCAACCCTCGAGCGTTCCGCCGCCTGAGCGCGCGGTCCTCGAAATTCACTTTCCCCTTCCATGTACCCGATACCAGATTCGCACCCGGCAAATGTTTCTCCTCAATAAAGAGTCTTCTGCCCCGCGCCCAGGCAACTTTTCTCCGAGGAAAAGCTTCTAACTGTTCAGCATCACTGCCCTAGGTCTGTTTGCCAACAAAAGCGCTCCGACGAGAAGACATGGCGCGAACACTTGCCCCTCTACACAAACTAAATTCGAAGCGGGCCCGTGCAGATTCCGATTTTGGCTCCGTTGCCGTGACCGGCATAGGTCCGGAGAAGCTCGGCCGACCTGAATACTGCCGGGGAATGGTTCTCCTGCTCCTGCTGGCGCTGACCGTCTTGCCCGGCTGGGCCGACAAGATGGGTGCGCCGTACGGCGGGAATGGCCCGGCGTCGCTCAAGAACCTGACCCTGGAGCAGCTCGGCAAAATTGAAGTCACCACCTACAGCAAGCTTCCCACCGAGCTATGGAATACCCCGGCTGCGGTCTACGTGATCACCAGCGAGCAGATTCGCCGCTCGGGCGTCACCAACATCGCCGACGCGCTGCGGCTCGCGCCTGGTGTGGAAGTGGGCCGCATGACCTCCACCACCTGGGCGGTAGGCATCCGGGGGCTGCAGAACAACTTTTCCAAGTCCGTCCTGGTGCTGATCGACGGACGCAATGTCTACACCCCCCTATTCGCAGGCGTGTACTGGGACGTGCAGGACATGCCGCTCGACCTTATCGACCGGATCGAGGTGATTCGCGGGCCGGGAGGCACGGTCTGGGGCCCGAATGCGGCCAATGGCGTGATCAACATCATCACCCGCAACTCCGTCGATACACGCGGGGTTGAAGCCGATGGCTTGGCAGGCAATCAGGACCGCACACTCGATGACGTGGAATTGGGCGGCGGAAGGTCCGCCTTCAGCTATCGCTTCTTCGGCCGCGGCTTTGCGCGCCGCCACGAATACCATTCCGACGGCATCAACGACGACAACTGGCACCAGGAGCGGTTCGGGTTTCGCGCCGATGGCGTTCGCGGCGAAGACTCCTATTTCCTGGAAGGCCAGATCTACGGCGGCACCTCGCCCCACATCGTCGGCGGGACTCCGCACGAAGACCGGACCACGGGGGGGGATCTCAACTTCCGCTGGCAGCGCGATGTGACCACGCGCTCCGGTTTCTATCTCCAGGGCTATGTGGACCGGACGCTGCGTACCAATGCCGAGATCAATGAAACCCGCGATACCTTCGATGTGGAAGGCGTGGCCCATTGGCAGGCCGGCGATCGGAATCTGCTCACCTATGGTGGCGGTCTGCGCTGGAGCCCGTATGTGACCTACCCCGCGGGCTTCCTGGTTCCTGCCGGCAACACCGACCATGTGCACACCGCGTTTGTGCAGGACGATTGGAAGCTGACCAATAAGCTCACGATCACCGGCGGCTTCAAGCTCCAGCACAACAACTACAGCGGCTTCGATATTCAGCCGTCGGGGCGAGTGCTGTGGCTGCGGCGTCCCCACGAGGCCTTGTGGGCTGGAATTACCCGCGCCGTCACCACCCCATCCGATATCGAGGAGCACTTTCATCTGGTGGGCTCCACGCCTGCCCTGACCATTCAGGTGCTCGGCGATCCCAACTTCAAATCCGAAGCCGTGATCGGATATGAAGCTGGCTACCGACGGCTGATCGGTCGCAAGCTCTTCCTCGACGCCGCCGGCTACTGGAACAGGTATCGCAGGCTGCAGAGCTTCACCGCGCCTGCTTTGGCGATAGTGGGCGGAAAGCCCACCGTCACCATCCAGTACTCCAACCAGATCTCTGGCTCTACCGGCGGAGTGGAACTGGGAACCGAGGCGGATCTCGCTCCGTGGTGGCGGCTCGATACCAACTACTCCTACCTGAACTCAAACTTCAGCGCCAATGGCCCGACATCCAACATCAGTTCCACGGGCTCGGTGCAAACCTACGACGGGTCGAGTCCCAAGCACATGGTGAGCGTGCAGTCGATGATCAACTTGCCGGGAAAGATCGATTTCGATCCGCTTTACCGCTTCGTCAGCGCCCTGCCGGCGCAGAAGGTTCCCGCATATCAGACGATGGATCTGCACGCGGAACGGGCCCTGGGACAGCACTTCACGGTCGAAATCGTGGGGCAGAATCTATTCCAGCACGTCCACTACGAGTGGGGAACGGGCGACCCCAGCCAGCCGCCGATCGGCATCTACCGTGCCGCCTACGTGCGCCTGGAGTTTCACAGCCGGACTGCCGCGACGCCCAACTAGGGCCCGTCGAATCGCGCAGAGTTTGCTTCTGACTTGCAGGCCGGCAGCGCAGGGCATCTAATGGACGTACACGGCGTCCCATCCCCGCCGCCGCTCTGCCGGGCTCTTCCCTACCCCTTCGCGCGAGGCAAACCATGACCCAGGCGCATCTCCAGCGGATCGCCACAGCGGTTCCCGATCACGACATTCACGAGAGCTTTATCGATTTCGCCGGTGGAATGCTCGAGGACACACGCGCCCGCTCGATCTTTCAGCGCCTGGTGGCCAAATCCGAGATCCGCCACCGCTACTCCTGCCTGCGCAACGGCGGCCCCAGCCAGGGATTCGCGATGGACGCGCACACCTTCTACGAGAGAGGCCGCTTCCCTTCCACGGCGGAGCGCATGCGCGTCTTTGAAACAGCGGCGCCGCTCTTGATGCGGCGCGCCGTCGACAAGCTGGCGCTCACCCCGGCCGAGCGCGGCCGCATCGGCCATGTTTTTGTGACCTGCTGCACCGGCTTCTATGCGCCGGGTCTCGACTTCGACATTCTCAATCATCTGGGCCTGCCCGGCTCCACCGAGCGCACTATGGTAGGCTTCATGGGCTGCTACGCGGCTGTGAACGCGCTGAAGCTGGCACGCCACTATGTGCGCTCGCAGCCGGAGTCGCTGGCCCTGGTGGTCAACCTGGAGCTGTGCACGCTGCACTTTCACCAGTCGCAGGACCTGACCGAAGTGCTGGCGTTCCTGCTCTTCGGCGACGGCTGCTCGGCCACCCTCGTGGGCGCAGATCCCCAAGGTTTTGCACTGGATGGCTTCGAGGCGCTGCGGCTCGATAACTCCTCCGATCTGATCACCTGGCGCATCGGCGACATGGGTTTTGACATGTTTCTCTCCACCCAGGTGCCGTCGCGTATCGCCAAAGGAATGCGCGAACACGCGCCCGACGTGAGCGGGCAAGAAAAAATCGATCTGTGGGCGGTGCATCCGGGTGGTCGCGCCGTGCTCGACGCGGTCGAAGACGGGCTTGGCCTGGAGGCCGATGCGCTGGCCACCTCGCGCTGCGTGCTGTCGCGCTTCGGCAACATGTCCTCGGCGACGGTGATGTTTGTCCTGGAGCAGATGATGCGCGAGGCCGCCGGCGGACAACGCGGCTGCGCGCTGTCCTTCGGCCCGGGAATGGTCGCGGAGATGATGCGCTTCCATGCCGCCTGATGCCTTTGCCGCGCGCGCCCATCTGACGGAACGGATGGACGAGCCCGCCAGTTACGAACAGTT
>JAJZCY010000030.1 GCA_021828835.1 Acidobacteriota bacterium
CGGGGCCGATTTTCCCGATTTCTGTGTCGGTCGTCGCTAGCAGACACCCGGTATCCACCCCGCGGACAAAAATCCGTCCGCAGGGACCCCGGCATGCGTCGCTCCTCCCTTCTTGAACTCGGAAAAAATCGGCTCCCGGCGCCGCCTTCCGCGTAGTGTGAACAGGCCCTAGCGGCGGCGGGCGCGTTCGCGCTGCAACTCGCGGTAGAGCTCGCTTTTGGATTGCCCGCTTTCCCGTGCCAGTCGCTTGAGCGCTTCCTTCTCCTCAATCCCTTCTTCCGATTGCAGGCGGGCGATGCGGGCGGCGAGCGATTCTGCGCGCGCTTCCGGCGAGCCGCTGCCGGCCGGGGATTGTGGCGGGGCTTCGACCAGCAGCGTGATCTCGCCACGGATGCGGGCGCGCGCGGTAAGGTCGCGGCGCAATTCGGCCACCGTGCCGCGCCAGAACTCCTCATGCAGCTTGGTCAGCTCGCGGGCAAGGACGACGCGCAGCGAGGGACTCCAGACGGATTCGAAATCGGCGAGGGTGTCGAGGATGCGATGGGGAGCCTCGTAGAAGATGAGCGTGCGCGCCGAGCCGCGGGGTTCGCGCGCGAGTTCTTCCAGGCGCGTGCGGCGGGCGCCGGCTTTCTCTGGCAGGAAGCCGAGGAAGTGGAACTCGGCGGTGGAGAAGCCGGAGGCAATGAGGGCGGTGATGGCCGCGCTGGCGCCGGGGATGGGGATGACCGGCACACCGGCTTCGATGGCGGCGCGGGCCAGCCAGCTTCCGGGGTCGCTCACGGCGGGGGTACCGGCGTCGGAGACCAGCGCGATTCGCGCGCCGCCCTGGAGCGCGGCAATCAGCTCATGGGCGCGCTGGCGCTCGTTGTGCTCGTGGCAGCTCACCGTGGGCGTGGCGATCTGAAAGTGGTTCAGCAGCTTCTGGGTCTGGCGGGTGTCCTCGCAGGCGATGCGCTCCACGCGGCGCAGCACATCGAGGGCGCGGAGGGTGATGTCGCCGAGGTTGCCGATGGGGGTAGCGACGAGATAGAGGCCCGGAGCGAGAGGAGAGGCGAGGTCCGGGACGGCCGGTTCGTAGTCTTCTGCCTTGGCCGGTGCGCAGGAAGCCTGGGCCGGTGAAGAAGGCCGATCCTGGCGCATGGCGTCAGTCTCCCTGGTGCTCGAAGCGGCGCTGCTCGGCCAGCAGGGCCATGGAACTCATCAGGTTCTGGACGCTGACAATGCCGACGACGCGGCCGCTCTCGGCAACGGGGATGAGGGACATTCCATGACCGGCGGAGAGGCGGCGGATAGTGGTGCCGAGGGTATCCTCGGGGCGGGCTACCTGGAAGGCGCGCGACATGACCGACTGGATATAGCCGTTGCCCTCGTGGCGCAGGGCATCGACGATGCGCTGGCGGGAGACGATGCCGACGAGCTGCGGTCCGCGCACCACCGGGAAGTCTTCCTGGAGGGAGTGCACGCAGCGGGTGAGGGCGTCGGCGAGCGTATCGGAGGGCGAGAGGGTGGCGAAGTCGGTGAGCATGACCTCGCGCATGCGCACGGTATCGACTACCGACTGGAAGAAGACGCCCTGATCCTCGATTTGCGCGCCGATCATGATGAAGACGCCGGCCAGCGCGAGCCAGGGGTTATGCAGGATGGCGTAGCTGAGGACAAAGGCGAGGGCAATGCCCTGGCCAAGGCCGGAGGCGGCACGGTTGCCGAGCGCAAATCCGTGATCGCGGGCGAAGCCGCCGCGGATGAGACGCCCGAAATCCAGCGGATAGGCGGGCACCAGGTGCAGCGCGCCGAGCAGTACCTGCATCCAGACGAGGCTGCGCAGCAGATGATCGGGGGTAAACAGCGGCCGAGCGAGGAGATGGATGGCCGGGCTTGCGCCCAGCATGGCGGCGGCGAGGATGAGTGCGGCCAGCCAGTTGCCGATGGGACCGGCAAAGGCCATGGCGAACTGGCCGGGGCCGTCGTTGGCGGCTTCCTGGCTCTCGGGGTTGGCGTAGGCGAAGAGGCCCCCAAAGGGGAGCAGGATGACGGCGCGGAGGCGCAGGCCTAGCCATGCGGCGGTCAGCAGGCGCGCGGTCTCGCGCACAATGACGGCGGCGACCAGGGCGAGGAAGAGTCCCGCGCCGCGCTGCCAAGTGGCGGTGCCGCTGATGCCGACGAAGACGAAGATGAGCAGGGGGAAGAAGAGGTGGATACTGAGTTCCACACCCATCCACCGGCCCAGTGGTATCGACCATCCTCGCATGCCTTGATTGTAGTGGGTTGGGGCGGGTTGCCGGAGGGTGGGGCGATGGGGTGATCTCCCGTGGATGGCGCACATTGCGGGCGCGGAGGAGGCGCGGCACCGGCGGCCCGGAGATTCCGATATGGGGCTGAGGCTAGTGGCGGACCCAGCCGTGCATGCCGGCTTCGAAGCTGCGGCGGTCGAGGCGGGGCAGGCGGCGCGCGACTTTGTCGGGGAAGAGCGGGTAGTGACGGGCGGCGATGAGGGCTTCGGGAACGCACCACACGTCCTCTTCGGCGGTCATCCAATGGAGGGGATCGAGGCGGGCAAGGTTGACGGGCAGCGAGTAGGAACGCAGGGTGCGCTCGCCGCGGAGGTTGTAGTACTGCTCGAAATAGCTGAGGGCGAGCTCGCGCAGGGTGCGGTAGATGGGCGCACGGAAGCGCAGGCCGGCAAAGTTGGATTTGGCGATGCCGCCCCACAGGCCGCGCTCACGATAGAGGGCGATCACGTGGTCGTCGTCGTGCACGGCCTCGAGGTCCATGACGATGGGGGGATGGCCGTTGACGCGCAGGGCGGCGGCGGCCAGGACGGCTCCTTCGAGGCAGTGCCCCTTGCGCTCGCGGAGGACGCGGCGGGGAGACCAGGCGGTGTCGGCGTACTGGTAGGGGAGCTCGTCGAGGAATTTTTGAATGCGGACCGGAGTATTGAGAGCGCGGAAGGTGCGCAGTTCGGCGGCAGAAAGGCCGTGGGCGGCAGGTTGGGAGAGGCCGTTGCGGCGGCTGGGCAAGAGTAGGCTCCGTGGGTGATTGTAGCGGCGCCCGGGCGGGCGCGCCACTGGTAGACTGAGGCCGAAGGAGTTGTGAATGGTTGAGCTGGTGGCATCGATCCTGTCGGCGGATTTCGCCCGCCTGGCCGAGCAGGTGGCGGCGGCCGAACGCGGGGGCGCGACGGTCATTCACGTGGACGTGATGGACGGTCACTTTGTCCCGAATATCACGATTGGGCCGCCGGTGGTGAAGAGCCTGCGAAAGGCCACCCGACTGCCGCTGGATTGCCACCTGATGATCGAGAATCCCAACGAATATATTCCGGCCTTTGCCGAGGCGGGCGCGGACTGGGTGAGCGTGCACTACGAGGCCTGCCCCCATCTGCATCGGACGCTGGAGCTGATTGCGAGCCACGGAGTGAAGCCAGGTGTGGTGATCAATCCGGCGACCAAGGTGGACCTGATCACCGAGATTCTGCCGATGGTGCACCATGTGCTGATCATGAGCGTGAATCCCGGGTTTGGCGGGCAGGAGTTTATTCCTTTCTCGCTCAAGAAGATCCGGCAACTGGCGGAGATGCGGCGGGAAATGGGGCTCGGATTTAGAATTGAAGTGGATGGTGGTGTGGCTCACGACACCGTCACCCAGGTCGTCCAAGCGGGTGCGGAACTGCTGGTAGCGGGGAATGCCGTCTTTGGAGCCGGGGAACCGGAGCGGGACGGGCGGAACCTGCTGGAGGCGGCGCGCAAGGCCGCTCGGATCTCCGTCTAGGCGCCGGGCCCTGCAAACAACCTGCGGACGGGCAAGCCGCGGAGAGAGTAGAATCGACTCACGTTCCATCGTGGCAGTGGGCAGGCAGCCGGCGCGCTCCGGGTGCTGTAATGAGGTGGCATGAACCGGTATTCGAATAAGATCGCAGTCGTGGCCCTTGGTGGCCTTTTTCTGAGTGGGCTGACGGCCCAGGCCAAGGTCAGGCAGAAGAAGAAAGACTTCAACCTGAGCAAGAATCCGCTGGCCAACGTGAAGTCGGAGCAGCCCGATAAGATCCTGTTCGACAAGGCCATGAAGGCCATGAACAAGGGCCATTATGACGTGGCCCGGCTCGATCTGCAGACACTGCTGAACACCTATCCGGAATCCGAGTACCAGATGCGCGCCAAGCTGGCGGTCGGCGATACCTGGTACAAGGAAGGCGGAACCGCGGCGCTGACCCAGGCCGAGGCCGAGTATGAGGACTTCATCACCTTCTTTCCGGACGCTCCCGAGGCGGCCGAGGCCAAGATGAAGGTGGCCGACATTTATTACCAGCAGATGGAAAAGCCGGACCGCGACTTCACCAACGCGGAGCAGGCCGAACGCGAGTACCGGGAGATGATCAACATGTTCCCGGATTCGAGCCTGGTTCCCCGCGCCAAGCAGAGGCTGCGCGAGGTGGAAGAGGTGCTGGCCGAGCGCGAGGCGCAGATCGGCTGGTATTACCAGAGCCGCGAGAACTACGCGGCGGCGATCGCGCGGTTGCAGACGGTTGCGGACACGTATCCCCTCTACTCCAAGAGCGACCAGGTGTGGATTGCGATTGGCGACTGCTACGCCGGTGAGGCACAGCAGGTGAAGCTGGCCACCCGCATGCCGGGAGCGGCGCGCGAGCGGCTGCAGGCCATGTATGAGAACCGGGCCGCGGCGGCTTACGACAAGGTGATCACCCGCTATCCGATGGCGCCGCACGTGGAAGACGCGCGCGACCGGCTGGTGGCGATGAACCGCCCGGTGCCGACGCCGAGCCAGACGGCCATTGCGCAGAGCGATGCCGAGCAGCGCAGTGAGCAGCCCCTGCGCTTTACTGACTTTGCCTTGGGATTGATCAAGCGGGGACCGACCGTGGTGGAGGCTGTGCACGTAGGCGAGCCCACCCTGAGCGATCCCAAGCGCACCTTGGCCACCGATATCAGCAGGCAGAACGTGGCCATGTTCAAGGAGGCGATGGACGAGGGCAAGCCGGCGCCGGTTGAAGCGGCCGCCACGCCGACCCCCGCCAATGAGCCGCCACGCAGCGACCGGCCGTCAGCCGCGCCGGAGGCCGGCAGGATGGTCCCGGGCAGCGGTACGGGAATGGGCGTTCAGGTCATCTCCGCGCCTTCCGGGACGTCGCAGACCGATCCGAATGCGCTGGTGAAGCCGGTGGCATCCACCAACACGGCGTTGCCTGCGGCCACCAAACCTGCTGAGGCTCCGGTGCAGATCAACGACATCAAGACGCCGCCGCCCCCGCAGCCGGTTCAGCAGCCGGGCGTAAAGGCGAAGAAGCCGAAGACCGATCTGAGTTCGGAATCGTCCAGCAAGAAAAAGAAGAAGAAGGGTCTGGGCAAGCTGAACCCGTTCTAGGGACAGGGAACGAGAGAACAAGGGAACGAGGGAAGGGCCGCACCCGGCTGGGACGCGGCCCTTTTTGCGTATGGGTGCGGCGATTGCCGCATCTGCTACCCTGAAAGCAGTCCCCTTTGGCGCGAAAACGCCTGATTCAGGGCGGGTTTGGCGCACTTTCCGCGGGGACTTCAAGCGATCCCAATGCCTCACGAGCTGCCAAAAACCTACGACCCGACCGCCATCGAAGATCACTGGGCGGAGTTCTGGGTCCGCGAAAACCTCTTCGCCCAACCGACGCCGGAGCCAGGCAACGATGCGGATCAGTCTTTCGTGATCCTGCTGCCGCCCCCGAATGTGACCGGCCGCCTGCACATGGGGCACATGCTCAACCAGACGGAGATGGACATCCTGACCCGCTGGCGTCGCATGTGCGGCGATCGCGCGCTGTGGGTGCCGGGCACCGACCACGCGGGCATCGCCACGCAGATGATGGTGGAGCGCCAGGTCGTGTCGGAGGGCAGCTCGCGCCAGAAACTGGGCCGTGAGAAGTTCGTGGAGCGCGTGTGGGAGTGGAAGCGGCACTACGGCGGCGCGATTCTGGACCAGATGAAGCGTCTCGGCGCCTCCGTGGACTGGAGCCGCGAGTACTTCACCATGGACGAGCGGCTGTCGGTGGCGGTGCGCGAGGCGTTCGTGAAGCTGCACGAGCAGGGGCTGATCTATCGCGGCGCGTACATCGTGAACTGGTGCCCACGCTGCCAGACGGCCATCAGCGACCTCGAAGTGGTCTACGACGAGCACAAGGGGCATCTGTGGGAGATCAGGTACCCGGTGATCGGCGAGGATGGCAAGGACTCCGGCGAATTTTTGACGGTGGCGACGACGCGCCCGGAGACGATGCTGGGCGATACGGCGGTGGCGATTCATCCCGACGACGAGCGCTACACGCATCTACACGGCAAAAAGCTGCGCCTGCCGCTGGTGGATCGTGAGATTCCCATCATCCTCGACGAGTGGGTGAGCCGCGAGTTCGGCACCGGCGCGGTGAAGGTGACGCCGGCGCACGATCCCAATGACTTTGCGCTGGGCGAGCGGCACCACCTGCCCTCCATCAACGTGATGGACGATACCGGGCATGTGAACGAGAACGGTGGGAAGTATGCGGGGCTGGACCGCTATGTTGCTCGCAAAGAGATCGTCCAAAGTCTGGAAGAGCGGCAGCTCCTGGCGGGCATCAAGGATCACGTGCACAACGTGGGCCACTGTGACCGCTGCAAGACGGTGGTGGAACCGCGGCTCTCGACGCAGTGGTTCGTGAAGATTCAGCCGCTGGCCGACAAGGCCATCGAGGCGGTCGAGAAGGGCCACATCAAGTTCACGCCGGAGATGTACGCCAAGACGTACTTCGAGTGGATGCGCAACATCCACGACTGGTGCATCAGCCGGCAACTGTGGTGGGGCCACCGGATTCCCGCCTGGCATTGCGCGAATTGCCACAAGGTGACGGTGGCGCGCGAGGATCCGGCGACGTGCGCGCACTGCGGCTCGGAGAAGATCACGCAGGAGACGGACGTGCTCGACACGTGGTTTTCGTCGGGTCTGCTGCCGGTTTCGGTGTTCGGCTGGCCGAAGATTTCTCAGGAAACCCGGGCGGACTTCGATGCCTTTTATCCCACCAGTCTGCTGGTCACGGGGTTCGACATTCTGTTCTTCTGGGTGGCCCGCATGATCATGCTGGGGTGCTGGTTCGGGGGCGATGTGCCCATGGCCGACGGGAGCCCGCGCGAGTTGAAGGATGCAGTTCCTTTCCGCGAGGTGTATATCCACGCGCTGGTGCGCGACGCCAACCGCGAGAAGATGTCGAAGACCAAGGGCAACGTCATCGATCCGATCGAGATCGTAAAGCAGTACGGGACGGATGCGGTGCGCTTCACGCTGGCCTCGATGGCTTCTCCGGGAACCGACATTGCTTTCAACGTGGCCCGCACCGAGGGCTATCGCGCCTTCGCCAACAAGATATGGAACGCCGCGCGCTTCATCTTCATGAACGTGGACAAGGCGGCGGAGGTGGGGATTTCAGTTGACCGCTCGGTGCTTGGGGCCATGCCCACCGTTGGCGAGGATGCGCCGCTGGAGGCGCGCTGGATCGTGGCGGAGCTGCACGCCACCGCGGCCCGCGTGAATGAGTCGCTGGCGAATTACCGGTACGATGATGCGGCTAATGCGATCTACCAGTTCTTCTGGGGCAGCTTCTGCGACTGGTACCTGGAGATTGTGAAGTTGCGGCTGAACTTTGAGACGCAGCCAGTCCGCGGCCCGGAAGCGGCTTTGACTACGCTGGTAGGCGTGTTTGAGGCGGCGCTGCGGCTGCTCTCGCCGTTCATGCCCTTCCTGACGGAGGAGTTGTGGCATGCGGTGTATGAGGGCAAGCCTCCGGAGAGGTCGATTGCGCTGACGCAGTACCCGCAGACGAGCTCCTACGAAGGAGACTCCACAAGAATCTCATTCCGTCACAATTATGACTCCACGGTTTTGGAAATGCGAGTCATCCAGAGCGTGATTACTGCGCTGCGCTCGCACCGAAAGGATCTTGGTGTTCCAGAGAAGGAGCGCGTTCCTGCCGTCATTTTTTGTGCGGAAGAAGATGGCTCCTTAACCGCGGGATATATGGTTGAGGAAGCCAACCGACAACTTTGCGATGCCTTGGCGCGTGTTGATCTTACGTTGAAAATGGAACGGGCCCCAGTTGGCGTGAAAGCTCGTGTCGAGGTCGGCTTTACCGTTGTCATTCAATACGAGGCAAAGATCGACGTAGCGGCCGAGCGCGAGCGCTTGACACGGGATATCGCGAAATATGAAAAAGGGCTGGCGGCGGCCGAGCGGCAACTTGGCAACGAGGGATTTCTGGCCAAGGCCCCCGCGCCGGTGGTGGAAGGTTTGAAGAAGCAGGCGGCGGAGACAAAGATGCTGCTCGACAAGGCGCGGGCGGCGCTGGATGCGCTGTCTGGGAAGTAGCAGAGAAAGGCAACCGCAGATCCTTCCGCTTCGCTGCGCTCAGCGTCAGGATGACAGCGGTATATTGAGATTCTTGCTTTCCCAGGTCCCGCAAACGGGGGACCTGGGGCACCCCCAATCGTGCTGAAGCAAGCACAAAGAGCTGGAAGCTAGGAGCTGATAGCTAGAAGCTGCTTATGGACTGGAAGAGCCATCGCATCGACGCACTGCTGGAGCTGGCGCTGCAGGAAGACAAGGCGGCTGGCGACGCGACCACCAACGGGGTGATTGACCCCAACCTGCGCGCCTCGGCTACCATCCTCGCCCGCGAGGACCTGGTGATCTGCGGGCTGGGCGCGGTGCCGCGCTTTCTTGAGCTCTACAGGCGGCTTGACCACCGGCCCCAGGCGCAGACGCGCTTTGAGGTTGTCAGCCATCCGGAGATCTTCGACGGGGTACGGGTGCGGGCCGGGCAGGCGCTGGCGGTGGTCCGCCACAACGCGCAGGTGCTGCTGAGCTGTGAACGCGTGATCCTGAACCTGATGCAGCATCTGAGCGGGATCGCCACGTTGACGCGGCGGTACGCCGATGCCCTCCAGGGCACCAAAGCGCGCGTGCTGGATACGCGCAAGACCATCGCTGGGCTGCGCGTGCTGGAGAAGTACGCGGTGCTCTGCGGCGGCGGCACGAATCACCGGATGGATCTGGCCAGCGCAATCCTGATCAAAAACAACCACATCTCCCTGGGCGGGGGGATTCCCACGGTGCTGAAGCGAGCGCTGGCGGCGCGGCGGCCGGGGCAGACGGTCCAGGTGGAGGTGCGCACGACGGCGGAGCTCGACGAGGCGCTGGCGGGTGGGGCGGAGTCCATCCTGCTGGACAATATGACGCCTGCCGAGGTGAAGGAAGCGGTGGAGCGGATCCGCAAGGAGAGCTTTGCCCGCGGCGGACCGGCGGTTTCGATCGAGGCTTCCGGAGGGATTGTGCTCGAGAATATCCGTGCCTACGCCGAGGCGGGCGTGGACTTTATCAGCGTAGGGGCGCTGACGCACTCGGCCAGGGCGGCAGATATCTCGATGCGGATCGAGGCGGAGTCGGCGGCGTAGGCGCTTTCTGGGGAGAGGCTGTGCTGGGGCGTTCGCGTCAGGGGGGGCATGGGCGGGCCGGCAGGGCCGCCCGACAGCCGGCCTGGAGGCCGGCGCTACTCATCGCTGACTGACAGGCGTTACCGGTTGCAGAGAGGGCTGCTCCCGGGATTGAGAGCTACCTTAGGCTAGCGGAAACCGTCTAATTGGCCAACATGCGTATGCGTACCGGACTTGCCGTTCTTTTGCTCGCGCTGCCGCTCAGCGCGGTTGTGGCCCACGCCCAGCTCGAGCCGGATCCGGACGCGCCTCCGGTGAGCACGGCTCCGGCTGTGCCCGAGGACCAGACGCCGGTCGCCACCTTCAAGCTGAACGTCAACCTGGTGGACCTGTTCTTCACCGTGAAGGATAACCACGGCGAGCTGGTGCCGCACCTGACCGAGAACGACTGCAAGGTCTTTGAGGACAACGTGCAGCAGAAGCTCAAGAGCTTTGTGGCCGAGACCAATCAGCCGCTGACCCTTGGCATTCTGTTGGACACCTCGGGCAGCCAGTACCGGCTGCTGCCCATGGAGCAGGAGGCGGGCACCGAGTTTCTGAATCGCGTGATGCGGCCCAAGGACGAGGCTTTTCTGGTCTCCTTCGACGTGAATGTTGACCTGCTGCAGGACTTCACGAACAGTCCGCGCGACCTGGCACACTCTCTCAATAAGGCGCAGATCAACACCGCCGGCGGGAACGGTGGCGGCATTCCCGGCATGGGCGGCGGCCCGGTGCCGGTGAGCGATCCCAAGGGGACGCTGCTCTATGACGCCATCTATCTGGCCTCGGCGCAGAAGCTGAGTACGGAGACCGGTCGCAAGGCGCTGGTGATTCTGACAGACGGTGAGGACGAGGGCAGCACGACAAAGATTCAGGACGCCATTGCCGCGGCGCAACGAAACAACGTGATGATCTACATTATCCTGATGGCCGATAAGATGAGCTACTGGAACGCGGGGATGGGCTACTACGGCTACTCCGCGGCCAAGAAGATCGCCGACGAGACCGGCGGACGGCTGATCGATGTAGGCAACAACAGCACCAAGCTGGAGGCGGCCTTCGAGCAGATCGAGGATGAGCTGCGTACGCAATACGTGGCCAGCTATGTTCCCAGCAACAGCAAGCTGGACGGCACCTTCCGGCGCATCTCCGTGAACTGCGGCAAAGGCAACAAGGTGCAGGTGCGCAAGGGCTACTTCGCGCCCAAAGGCTAAGCAAAAGGGCAGGGATCGCGACCCCACCAGGAAATTTTTTCCACCTCTCGCCGGGAAATTCCCAGGTCGAGCTGCGGTTTGAGCTCAAGCTGCATACTCCCAAGAGCCGATCCTCGAAGATTTGTAAGGCAATAACCGACTTGACACACATGTGTGCATAGTGTAGTATTTAAATCATGGAAGCGCCAGAGACACTGCAAAAAGCGATTGCCTACTTTGCCGATCCTGACAACGCCTTTCAGGCTGCGGTTGAATTTCGCTGGCCGGGTGGAAACGTGAGTTGCCCGCGCTGCGGCGGAGCGAAACATTCGTTTGTGAAAACCCGCAAACTGTGGTTCTGCTACGTCTGCAAAAAGCAGTTCACGGTCAAAGTGGGAACGGTAATGGAGGACTCTCCTATCGGCCTTGACAAGTGGATGACGGCGATGTGGATGCTGGCAAACTGCAAGAACGGGATCAGCAGCTACGAGGTTGCCCGGAACCTTGGCATCCATCAGAAGTCCGCATGGTTTATGCTCCATCGGATTCGTGAGGCCCTCTCGGACGAAACCCTCGCCAAGCTCGGCGGTGATAGCGGACCCATTGAGATCGATGAAACGTTTGTAGGCGGCAAGGTCAAGAACATGCACAAGAGCCGCCGTCCCAAGGATGCAAGTCAGGGCGGCAAAGGTAAGGCGATAGTGCTCGGGATGCTGGAGCGGGGTGGCCGCGTTCGCGCCAAGGTCGTTAAGGACCGCAGCAAGGTGAATATCGCCCCCGCGATGAAAGAGAACATTCAGCACGGTGCCCACATCATCACGGACGAGTTCACCAGCTACCCATTCGTGGCCGCAAACAACTACGTCCATGAGGTGATCAATCACGCCATCGAGTACGTGAATGGCCACATCCACACGAACGGAATTGAGAACTTCTGGAGTTTGCTCAAGAGGGGACTGAATGGAACCTACGTCAGCGTTGAGCCGTTCCATTTGCAGAGCTACGTTGCTGAGCAGGTTTTCAGGTTCAACAACCGGGCAACGAAAGACAATAAGCTGACCGATGCTGACCGCTGGGCGCTGGTCATGTCGCAGGTAGCTGGCAAGCGCCTTACCTACGCGCAGTTGACCGGAAAAGGCACAGATACCGTGTGCTAGCAAGCGGCAGGGACGGGGCCAGAGAAACCGCTCTAAGCCCTGTCTTTGCCGGAAGCCTTGCCGCGAGTCGCGCCTTTCTTTGGCTGCGGCTTTGCCGGTACAACTGTCTTTTTGGCTTGAAGAATAGCGGTCGCTAGTTTCTGAAAGTTCTCGCCAGCTTTCGGTCCTTCGTGGTATTCGTGTTTCACGCTTCAAGTTTACTCCCCTCCGGTGTCCTGTGGCCGACGGTCGAACGAACAATCGCATAGATAAACTCGAACGGGCCATAACCCGCATAGAGAGCGAATTGCGCCAACTAGAAGGTGTGGTCAGCCAGCCAAGGGAGAAGTACAATGCAGCCGTAAGCAAAGATGACCACGCCGATCAAGAGGGCCAACGCACTCCAATCCTTTCCTTGCCTGAAAGTGCTCCACCCCAAACACAGCAACCCGACAGCAGCGGCCAGAATGCCATCCCAAGGTGGCGGCGCATCTGGACTGTAGTGATCCGGGTGGCTAAATGGCCCCACTGGTTCGTCGCCCGCATCGAATACCTCGACGAAGTTGGCAAGAAACGATACCGGTCTGATTGGTGCCTCTACCATCCTGACGGAAAAACACTTCTCGTTACCTGTTTGAAGCACAACGAGATTCACTGAGACTAAGGCCAACATCGAAACAATCATCCAAAGGCTTTTCATTCACCTAGCCCTCTTTCCGGGCCAAGTGATGGCCCTGTTTGGCGTCCCGATTCGTGATTCGGGAACCGCGCCGCTAATAATCCGCACATGTGTGTCAGCGCGATTATTGCCATTTGTAATCATTTATTTTCAATGAGTTGACGTGACTCTGGGTTACGGCGGGACTCCGGCTGTGCAAATCTTCCACAACTTTGGCGGAGATTGTGCATTTGACTGCACAGCGGATGCACAAATTTGCGCATCCAAACACACTAAGCCTGCACCAGGCGAATTGCTCTTCGGGCTTCCCCCGTTGGCGCTTCATGCCGCTGTATGTTACGGCGGACCGGCTCTTTCCCGGCCGGGGAGCAGCCATGATTCCCGCAGAGCCGCGGACGTGGCAGGAGGAATCGCGCAGACGGTTAAGGAGGATATGCGATGAAGACGGTTCAATTGCTTGCAGTAGCGGCTCTTAGCTTCACCAGTATTTCCCTCACGGCGCAGCAGGCGAGCGCCAGTGCGAACGGACAGCAGAATGTTTCGGCCAGCGCCGGCCAGTCGCAGATGAACGGCTCATCGGGGATGAATGCCAATGGCAGCGTCAACGGCGGCCAAGCCCACGCGAACGGCGCGGCAAACGGCTCGGCGCGTGCCAGCGGCCGGAATGGCAGCGCTTCTGCCGGATCGGCGGGCGGTGTGCTGGGCAGCGGCAGTGCGGAAGGAAGGCGGGACGAACGGGAGCCCGCGAGGGGCAGAGAGGAACATCCCACCCACAGCCGGCGCGGCAGTGCTTCGGGGCATTCGGCAACCGGTCTGCTGGGCAGCGGCGCAGCGCAGGGCGGGCACGCCAATGGTTCGGTAGCGGGTACAGCAGAGAATGCGGCAGGCCTGAGCGGCCAGCGCGGCAACGCCTCGGCTGGCTCGGCGAGCAGCCTGCTGGGCAATGGCGCGGTGGCGGGAGGACGGCGCGGGGCCAGCGGTTCGGCCAATGGCGCGGCGAATAGCGCGGCGGCGGGTTCGGCGGCGATGCGGCCGGTGGATTTTCGCCCGGTGCGCGGGCAGCTTTTGAAGAAGCTGGACGCCAATAAGGCAAAGCCCGGCGATCCGGTGATTGTGAAGACCACGCAAAAGATGACCACGGCGGACGGTACGGTCCTGCCCAAGGGAACGCGGCTGCTGGGGCATGTGACCGAGGCGCAGGCGCACACCAAGCACCACAAGGGGTCGGCGCTGGGCATCGTCTTCGACCGCGCGGAGCTGCGTAAAGGGCGGACGATTCCCATCCACTCGATGATCGAGTCGCTTGCTCCGCCGCCGAGCGAAGCGATGATGAATGCCATGGCGGACGGCAGCGCTGATGCCGGCATGGGCGGCGGGATGATGGGCGGCCCAGTTGGCGGCGGCATGATGGGTGGCGGTGGAGTGCTGGGCGGCGGCGGTGGCCTGGTAGGCGGCGGAGCCGGCATGGTTGGCCGCGGCGCCGGTATGGTGGGCGGCGGCGCTGCGATGGCCGGCGGTGCGATGCAGAACTCGGTTGGCGCGACCGGGCGTATGGGCCGGGGAGTGGGCGCGACGGCAAACAGCGCTTTCGGTGCCACCGGCAACGCGGCCGGGAGCAGCGCCGGCCTGCTGCATGGGCAGGCCAATGGAGCGCTGGCGGGAAGCGGCGCGATGGTGGCGCATGCCACCGCGATTCCGGGCGTGATGCTGAGCGGCGATGCGAGCGGTGCGGCAGCGGGCGTGCTGACGGCAACGAACCGCACCGTGCAGCTACAGTCCGGCACGCAGATGCTGCTGGGCATTGCGGCGGCAGCGCAGTAGCACAGGGAACGAGAGCGAAGGGACCAGGGGAACGAGGGCCGCCGGGCCCTGCTCTCCTGGTCCCTTTTCTGTTCGGCGATGATCCGCAGCGATGCGGTCAAGCTCCGGGTCAGGATGTGCGTGGGGCTGGTGGTCGTCTGCGAAAGAGGGTGTTCACCGAAGGGAGTCGAGGAGGAGAATTCTGAGCCGCTCTTCGCTTTGACCGGTTTTCGGACATGCCGATTACCGCTGGTGCGCAAAGCGGTAATCTGGCGCGCACATGGGCTCTTCGCTACTATCGGCGCAGGTGGGGAAAACTTGAGGGCTGGAAGAGAAGTTCCGGGTCTGAGCCTTCCCACTGGAGGTGGACTCCATGCCGGTGCATTGCACAACTCAGGATTGCGTCGAAATCAGTCCCCGCTTTCGCAACATGATCGAGGCGCGGATCGTGCGGCTGGAGCAGGACGCCGCGCGCGACGAGGCGCAGGTTGCCGGGCTCGAGGACGTCGATCACATTCGCCGGCAGATGCGTCTCGTTGCGGTTGAGCGCGCCGAGGCGCTGCGGATGCGCCTGTTCCTGGACCGCGCGCGAACACGATCGGAGCCGCCGGCATTGTAGTTTTCGTGTCTCTCCGTTCTCTCCTCTCCCTGGATCTGCCTTGGGCCGCCATGCATCTGGCGGCCTTTCTTTTGAGCTCGGGGCACTGCGCACGGTGCGCATGCGGCCGGAGCCGGATAAGCTGGTGGAAAGAAATCCAGCAAGGGAGCGGGAAGCGCAATGGCCGAGCTTGATTACTTCGTGGTGGACGTATTTACCCAGAGAGCGCTCGAGGGCAATCCGCTGGCCGTGGTGATGAACACATGCGGGCTGAAGACCGAGCAGATGCAGGCGATCGCGCAGGAGTTCAATCTTTCAGAGACAAGCTTCGTGGAGCGGCGCGATGCGGCGGTGGAGCGGGCCGAGGGCGTGCGCGTGCGCATCTTCACCACGCATGAGGAGTTGAACTTCGCCGGGCACCCGACGCTGGGCACGGCGACTGTGCTCAAGTTGCACGCGGCGGAGACGGTGCGGGAGGATACGGTGACGCTGGCGCTCAACGTGGGCGCGGTGCCGGTGCGCTTCGAGGGCGCCCGGGGCACGATGACGCAGCGCGATCCGGAGTTCGGAGCGGAGCTGGATCCCGCGGAAGTAGCACAGCTCGCGGGACTGCGACGCGAGAATCTGGATCCACATCTGCGCCCGCAGGTGGTCTCCACGGGAACAGCGTTCGCAATTGTGGTGCTGCGTTCGGTGGAAGCGCTCCAGCGCCTGCGCGTCGACCAGGAGAAGGCGACGCGATTTCTGCGGAACGTGGGGGCACGGTGGTTTTACGTACTTGCTCCCGCGTCTGGCCAAAGCCAGAGCGGCGCGGCATAGCGGGCGAGGATGCAGTTTTATGGGGGCGAAGATCCGGCGACGGGGTCGGCGGCGGGATGCGCCATCAGCTATCTGGTGCAGCAGGGCGCGGCCGCTTCGGGCGAGACCGCTCACGTGCGGCAGGGGGTGGAGATCGGCCGGCCCAGCGATCTGTTTTTATCTGCGCGCAACGAGGCGGCGAGGGTCACGGATGTGCGTGTCGGCGGCAGCACCGTTCCTGTTGCAAAAGGGCAGCTTTTCCTGCCCTGATACACACCCTTTCAACAAAGCTTCAACAGGGCAAGTCCAAGCCGGTGTACACGCTAGGTGATCGGGCGGGGTTTCGCACATCTTTTCCTCGCAATCTTCGCTTCTCTTTCTCTCTTTTCCTGACGCTCCGTCGCCCGTAATCTCCCTTTCATCGAAGCAACGTCATTCGACGCTCATTCGGTTCTTCAACCAGCATGAAGGTTGACTGCGAACGAGAGCCGGCCTCTGGAAGATGACCCGGTTCGCGCATTACGCGAATCTCGCGTGCGCGCATCGAGAAGGAGCGCATCCAGGGGCAGCGCCAGCCGTGTGCATGCGCCGACCTATGCGTCGACCGAACCCGCTGCCGGAGCGGGACAGGAAAGTTGCGGCCATCCGGAGGCCAGGAAAATTGATTAAGGAGCAAGACAAGACATGCGCCCCAAGAAAGTGATTCTTTGTGTCGATGACAACGAGCAGGACCTCTCGGTGCTGAAGTTCATGCTGACCACGAACGGCTATCGCGTGCTGGCTGCTACGAGCGGGCAGGAGGCGCTAGCGATTTTGAGCGACAGCGTGCAGATCGACCTGGTGCTTTCTGATTACTCCATGCCGCAGATGAACGGCAAACAACTGGCCGATCGGCTGAAGCGCCTGGCGCCGCATGTGCCGATGGTTCTGCTCGGCGATCCGCAGTCGATGGCGGGCGAGATGCATGTGGCGGACGCGATGCTGGCCAAGAAGAACTGCTCGCCGCAGGAACTGCTGGAGCGTGTGAAGGTGATGAGCGCCCGCAAGCGCGGCCCGCGCAAGGGCACGCACCGCGCCATGCCGGTGGAGTTCGCCGCCGCCTCCTGATGACGAAGCAGGTGAAAGAGCGCAAGGGCGGCCAGCTCTTTCGCCTGCTCCTGATTTCTAATGCGTAAAGAACTGGCCGTGGCCGCCGTTTGCCCAGGGGTTGTAGTGGGCGGCGAAGTTGGCGCGGTGCTCCACCGAGGGATGGTTGTAAAGCCAGAATTCGATGAACGGGCTGGGATTTGGTTCTTCGAGCCAGGCTTCGCCGAGGTGATCGAAGGCGGCAACGGCCGTGAGTTGCGGATTGGGCACGATGCCGTGGATGGCCTCCTGCCCGTAAATGTCCGCCTGATGCTCGAAGTAGCGGCTGAAGCCGTTGCTGACCGGCTCAAGTAAGAAGCTGGCGATGGAAATCACGAACAGCAGGACAATGAATCCGGTGCGCGAGGAGACCTCATTCGTGCCCCATGCGGGACCGAAGCGGCGCACCATCCAGTCGGCCAGAACCGCGCAACCCCAGTAGACAAAGAAGAGCCCGAAGGCGGTGCCGGCCAGCATCTTGGGGATGTGATTGAGCACGTAGTGGCCGCTCTCGTGCCCGAAGATGAAGAGAACTTCGTCATCGGGGATGCGGCCGGCAGTAGTATCCCAGACCACAATGCGCTTGGTGGCGCCGATGCCGCTGACGTAGGCGTTCAGGCCGTTGGTCTTGACGCTGGCCTTCATCAGGAACATACGGCTGGGCGGGATGTCGGTTCCGGTGCGCGCCACCACCTTTTCAAGCTGTTGCACGAGTCCGGGGTCGGTCTGCTGTAAGGGCTGAAACTTGTCGAAGAGCGGCTCGATGAGCACCGGCTCGGCGAACATGACGGCGACCAGGATCGGCAAGGTCACCAGCCATAGGCCGAACCAGTAGCGGCGCGGCCAACGGCGCACGATCCAGTTAAAGAGCAGCAGGACGAGCGTGCCGAAGACGAGCGCGATGGCCAGGGCTTTGCCCTGATCGCCAAACCAGCTTGGCCAGCTCTGCACGCTGACACCATAGCCGCGGCTGGCGTGCTCGGCGTAAATGTCGAGGGGCAGACTGGCGAGGGTGGTGAAGACGAAGAAGGCGCAGAAAAAGAGCGCGCCCTGGAGCCATCTGCGCGGGGTGCGGCGCTGTGCCCAGGCTTCCACGTGTGCCCAGGCGCGCGTGGCGAGCAGGATCCAGAGAAACAGGATGCCCCAGATACCGCCCATGATGGCGAGGATATTGCGGATGCGGCTCAGGGCGATGGCCTTCGCAAGCTTGTCGGGGGAGAGGGTGTAGGCCTGTTGCTGGCTCGGAGCCGAGGAGGTTTGGGCCGGGGCTGCGGGGGCTGGGGCAGCCTGCGCCAGGGCTGGTTGCGGGGGGGCTGTTTGTGCGGTTGCAGGCCGCGCGAGGACGAGAGCCAAGGCGGCAAGCAGCGCGACAGCGAAGGGCCGAAAGAACATGCGTCGGCTTGAAAGTGACATTTGGGCCTCCAGACGATGCAGGACTTTGTGTCCATCGAGTCTATCGAACCGGCGCACGGGACGGAAGAAGTTTGTTGAGTAACTACGCAGGTAAAATCGAGGCAGACCGACAAGCTTCCCGGTCGGCATGCAACAGGGCGGAGCGTTGGGCCCGCGAGGTCAAAACGATGAGCAACATCAACTTTCATGTGCTGGCCAAGCCGATTGGGCCCATCTGCAATCTGGATTGCAAGTACTGCTTCTATCTGGAAAAGGAATCGCTCTATCCGCAGGTCTCGAAGTGGGCCATGCGCGAAGAGGTGCTCGATAGCTACATCCGCCAGTACATTGAAGCGCATGACACGCCGGTGGTGAACTTCGCCTGGCAGGGGGGCGAACCCACGTTGCTCGGCGTCGAGTATTTCCGCAAGCTCGTCCAGATCCAAAAGAAATACGCCAACGGAAAGACCATCCAGAATGCATTTCAGACCAATGGGGTGCTGCTCAACGAGGAATGGGCGGAGCTGTTCAAGGAGAACGGATTTCTGATCGGCCTGTCGATCGACGGGCCGCGCGCGTTGCACGACACTTACCGCGTGGACAAGGGCGGCCAGCCCACCTTCGACAAGGTGATGCGCGGCATGGAGATGCTGAAGCGCAACGGCATCGAGTTCAACACGCTCACCACGGTGCATCGCGCCAACGCCGATCATCCGCTTGAGGTCTATCGTTTTCTCAAGGAGAACGGCAGCGGATTCATGCAGTTCATCCCCATCGTGGAGCGGATTGCGCACGAGGTGACCGAAGAAGGCCTGCAACTCATCAAGCCTGACTTCATGGGCGAAGCGCAGGTGGCCCCGTGGTCCGTCGGATCGAGCCAGTTCGGGCGCTTTCTCTGCGGCATCTTCGACGAGTGGGTGAGGCAGGACGTAGGCCGCACCTTCGTGCAGATCTTCGACGTGAGCCTGGAGATGTGGACGGGGATGGAGGCCAGCCTGTGCGTCTTCCGGCGGCAATGCGGCGCGGCGCTGGCCATCGAGCACTGCGGCGACGTCTACTCCTGCGATCACTTTGTATATCCGCAGAACCGGCTGGGCAACATCATGGAGTCGCCGCTCGAGGCGCTGGTAGAGAGCGAACAGCAGCACCGCTTTGGCGAAGAGAAGGAGTCTTTGCTGCCGCGCTACTGCCGCGAGTGCGATGTGCGCTTTGCCTGCAATGGCGAGTGTCCCAAGCACCGCTTCCTGAAGACTTCCGATGGCGAGGCCGGGCTGAATTACTTATGTGCGGGCTACAAGATGTTCTTCCGCCACATCGACCCGTACATGCGCTTTATGGCGGCGGAGCTGGCCGCCGGGCGCGCGCCGGCCAACGTGATGCGCTGGGTGGCCGAACAGGAGGCGCGTGCCGCCTTCGCGAATGCCGGCCGCAACGACCCCTGCCCCTGCGGCAGCGGCAAAAAATTCAAACACTGCTGTGGACGTGCGGCTTAGATGCCAAGCAGTGGCGGGGAGGTTGCCTGTTTGCGGGAGGAAAATTCCTACGCATCCCCAGCATACGGGCCATTTGAATCGCGCGTAGAATGAAGGCTCAACGGTTCCCTGAGTTTTGCTTTCCCTATCTATGAGCCTCTCTGAATCATCCCCATTGACGAAGATTCCGCTTCAGTATGCGCTGGACCGCATTGTGGACGGGTTTGTGTTGCTGGATCGCGAGGACCGGATCCTCTATATGAACCCGGCAGCGGAGCGCATCTCGCACACCCGGGCGGATGAGGTGCTGGGAATGACCTGCTGGGAGGTCTGGCCCATGTCCGTCGGCACGGAGATTGAAGCGCGCTACCGCGCCGCAGTGACGACCGCGACGGCGCAGCACTTCGAGCATCACGCGGTGAGCAGCGACGGCGTGGAGCAGTGGCTGGATATTCATGTCTTCCCGAGTGAAATCGGACTGGCCGTCTACTTTCTCGACATCACTGAGCGCAAGAGGATACAGGTCGAAGCGGCGCGGGTGGAGCGCGCCTACAAGGCGGCGCTTTCGAATACGCCCGATCTGGTGTATGTCTTTGATTTGAACCATCGCTTTACCTACGCCAACAAAGCTCTGCTCACGATGTGGGGCCGCAGTTGGGAAGACTCGATCGGCAAGAACTGCCTGGAGCTTGGCTATCCCGACTGGCATGCGGCGATGCACGACCGCGAGATCGAACAGGTGATTGCCACGCGCGCACCCATTCGCGGGGTGGTACCGTTCACCGGCACGCACGGACGCAGGTTCTACGACTATATCTTCGTCCCGGTGCTGGGCGAAAACGGCGAAGTTGAGGCCGTGGCCGGAACCACACGCGACGTAACCGAGCGCTATCAGGCCGAGCAGGTATTGCGCGCGAGTGAGGAACGGCTGCGCCTGGCCCAGCAGGCCGCGCGGCTGGCCACATGGGAGTGGGATGCGGGCACCGGCAGCGTCACCTGGGTACACGGCAGCGCAGAGCTCTTCGGTCGTCCGGTGGAAGAGCTGGCAACGGTGCAGGCGTGCCTGGCGGTTGTGCATCCCGAGGACCGGGAACCGACCGCCCGCAAGCTGCGTCGCGCCATCGAGGAGAATGGCGAGTACGCCTACGAATTCCGCGTGATCTGGCCGGATGGATCGGTGCACTGGGTGCAGGGGCGGGGCAAGTCGATTCAGGGCGTTGACGGCGGAGCGGCGCGTCTGCTCGGCATCGTGTTCGAGACCACGGCGCAGCGCGAGGCAGAGGAGATCCTGCGGCAGGAGAAGCTGCTGCTGGCGCGGCTATTCGACCAGGCGCCAGCGTTCATGGCTTGGATGAGCGGGCCCACTCACATCTTCGAAATGGCGAATCCACTCTATCTCGAGCTGGTCGGCAACCGTGAATTGATCGGCAGGCCGATGGCAGAGGCGATTCCGGAATCGGAATCGCAGGGGTACCTTGCCATCCTCGATCGGGTCTATCGCACCGGCAAGCCCTACCGCGCAGTTGCCGCTCCCGTGGATGTGGCCAGACATCCCGGAGAGCCTTTGGAACGCAGATTTCTCACCTTTGTGTATCAGCCCATGCGCGAAGCGGATGGCTCCATCTCCGGTGTCATCGCGCTCGGCGTGGATGTGACCGATACGGTCCGCGCAGAGCAGGCACTGCGGCAGAATGAGAAGCTGGCCGCGGTGGGCCGGCTGGCTGCCAGCATTGCGCATGAGATCAACAATCCGCTGGAAGCCATCACCAACCTGCTGTTTCTGATCCAGTGCGATGATTCGATGAGCGAGAGCTGCCGCCATCTGATCGAGCTCGCCCAGGGCGAACTGGCCCGGGTTACGCAGATCGCTACGCAGACCCTGCGCTTTTATCGTCAGAACACCAAGCCGGCAAGGATCGATACTGTGACGATCCTCGATTCCGTCTGCGATCTCTACCGGCGCCGCATTCAAAACACGGAGGTGCGGCTGGAACGGCGAGACAAGGCGGTGGCTCCCGTGACGGTTCTCGATGGAGAGTTGAGGCAGATTCTGGCCAATCTTGTGGGCAATGCGCTGGAAGCAACTCTGCCGAAAGGCCGTATCCTGCTGCGCCAGAGGAATGCTACGGATTGGCGCAACGGGCGCAAGGGCGTGGTGTTTACCGTGGCCGACAACGGGCGGGGCATGAGCAAGGATGTTCTGCGCCGGATCTTCGAGCCGTTTTTCAGCACCAAAGGGGAAACCGGAACCGGGCTGGGCCTGTGGATCAGCCAGGGCATCGCGGAGAAGCATGGCGGATGGATTCGCGTGCGCAGCTCGGACCACCCGCCGCGCACCGGCACGATCTTCCGGGTCTTTGCCGCCGATCTGGAACTGATGAATGACGAGCCTGCGGCCGCGCATCCCGATGCTGCGCCCAGCCCTGCTTCCTGAGAATTCCTTCCGCACCGCCTGATGTCTCTGCCGCGGAATCGCCCCGGGGCTCTTCTGCTCGCACGCGTTCCCGCGCCTGGAGGGATTTAAACTAGCCGGTGGAGCATGCAGTTCCAGATCCCCGCATGCTTCGGAACGGAGCGGGCATTGGCTGACAACATTTTCGATGTAGCGGTGGTGGGCGGCGGTCCCGCAGGTTATACGGCGGCGATTCGCGGCGCGGAGTACGGGCTGAAGGTGGCGCTCATCGATGCCAGCTCCAAACTGGGTGGCACTTGCCTGCACGTTGGCTGCATTCCCACCAAGGCGCTGCTCTTCAATGCGGAGATCTGGGAGCATCTGAAGCACGCGGCCGAACTGGGCATCGCCGGCATCGGCACGCCGCAGCTCGATTGGGATGCGGTGCAGAAGCGCAAGAACGGGATCATCGCGAAGCATGTCAAGGGCCTCGAGTTCCTGATGAAGAAGAACAAGGTGACGGTAATCCCCGGCTATGGGCGCGTGACGGGTTCCGCCCAGAACGGCGTTCACACGGTTGAGGTCGAAGCGAACGGGACGAAGAGCCAGGTAAAAGCGAAGAAGATCATGCTGGCGACGGGCTCCGAGGCAAAGATGCTACCGGGGCTGAAAGCGGATGATCGCGTCCTGACCAACATTGAAATTCTTTCGCTGGCGCAGCCGCCGAAGTCGCTGATCGTGATTGGGGCCGGCGCGGTGGGTGTGGAGTTTGCTTCGATCTTCCGGAGCTTCGGCGCCGAGGTCACGATTCTGGAATTCCTGCCGAGGATCGTCCCGGTTGAGGACGAAGAGATCTCCAAGGAACTGACCCGCGTGTTGAAGAAGCGCGGGATCGACATCAATACGGGCGCAAAAGTGGAGAAGGTGGAGCGTACCGGCGATGGCGTGAAGGTGAGCTTTACCGATGGCAACGGCAAGCCGCAGACGAAGGAAGCGGAAAAGGTGCTCGTCGCTGTGGGGCGCGCGCCGAACACCGCGAACCTGGGGCTGGAAAAGACCAGGGTGGAGATGGACCGCGGATTTGTGAAAACCAATGAATGGCAGGAGACCGCTGAGCCGGGCATCTACGCCGTCGGCGATATTGTTTGCGGCATGCCGCTGCTGGCCCATTCCGGATCGATGGCTGGCATGGTGGCCATGGCGCAGATTGCGGGGAAGCCTTATCGGCCGCTGCGCCGCGAACGGATTCCCGCCTGTACCTACACCGAGCCGCAGATTGGGTCCGTGGGCTTCACGGAAGCCCAGGCTAAGGAGCAGGGCTACGAGGTCAAGGTGGGCAAATTTCCATTTGCGGGGAACTCCAAGGCCACGATCGTGGGCGGCCACGAGGGCTTCGTGAAGATCGTTTCAGATGCGAAGTACGGCGAGATTCTGGGCGTGCACATCATCGGCCAGCAGGCAACGGAGATCATCGCCGAGGCGGTGGCGGTGATGGAGCTTGAGGGAACCGTGGAAGAGATGATGTTCACGGTGCACGCGCACCCGACCCTGAGCGAGTCGCTGCTGGATGCCTACGCCTCCGTACAGGGGATGGCGATCAACGCCTAGCGGCGAAGGAACGGATCCTAGAACGGCTCAGTATGCCTGAGAGTCCGGTGAGTGAGTGGGCGAACAGGCCCGATTGACGCAGCAACGAGTCGTGTCGGGCCGGAGCTCATCTGGCGCTTTGTCATGAATTCCGTCAACTATTGCCATCTAGTCTAAAACTCTAAAGTTTCAGATCGTGCGGCAGAAACGCTCCGGTCATTCTCGAACCTGCTGGCTCAGAATCTTCCAGGACCCTGTGGTATACGATCCGACCCCATTCCGCCAATTCAGTGCTGTTGATGGTGTCGCTCAAGTAGCGCTGTTACACCTGTCGGCGCTCCCAGGTGCCTTTGAGTCCATGGCCGAGCGAGCGTTTACTAGCCACTGCGACCTCTTTTATATGATTCAGTACAGAACACTCCAGGCGAGACCGCTCTACCCTGCACGGGCCTTCATGCTGTTCCCGCGACGATTCCGGCCGATAGCAACCTAAGGACATGCGACCCTCAAGTCGCGCTTTCTCGACACTGGCAACTACCGCAAGCACGTGCAGAAAAAGCTGGCCGATACCCTGAATCTGCCCAACCTGACGTCTCAGATCATCCGCCGCACCATCGCGACGCTGAGCCAGACCAAGGGACATGCAAAGGCCACGCAGGGGATGATGCGGCATTCCCGGGGCGCCACCACGACCGATATCTACCAGTATCTACCAGCAGGTCATTCCGGAGGGCGTCGCGGAGATGGTCGACTCGATCCACGGCGAGTTGCGGAAGCCCTGCACGGCAGTGGATAAGACCCGCCAGATCGCCGCGAATCTGCGCGCCAAAAAACGATGCAGCCCTGTGCGCCAAAACGCAAAATTGACACCAATTGACACCAAACGCCCCGCATACCCGGTGGGAGTATGAGCCACTAAGCTTTTGATTTATAGGGTTTCTTGGTGGACCTGGTCGGGATCGAACCGACGACCTCTTCCATGCCATGGAAGCGCGCTCCCAGCTGCGCCACAGGCCCACACGGCGGGTAACAACTTCTTTATTGTCCTTCGGGTGGGCAGGATTCGTCAAACCGCAGGCATCCGCGTTTGGGCCCGGGCGCGCCTCGCTTCCCTACGCGATCTCGGCCACCGGCATGAGGGAGAATGGTCCCCTCGGGTGCGGTCCTCGGCGGCTCATTCCGCGCGCCCATGCTTCGGCCTTTCCGGCGACCTCATGCTTGAACTCTCTCTTCTTCCGGGTGCGGAGTTTGTGTCCCTGTTTGACCTGCAGCATCGACTTCTCGGGCAGAGGGATTCGAGTCAGGTAGACTTCCGCTTCGTTCTTGCGCGCCCCCAATTCCACAAAGAAGTCATCGTAGTTGGCGCGGAAGGGGCGATCATGCTCAGCAGAATAGGAATGCTGGTCTTGGGCGCGAATACAGGCGATTTCCCCAATGTTCATGGCATCCCCCAAGCCTTGCAGTGCCGCCACCAGCAGGGCAGCGGGAGCAACATCGTACAAGGCTCTGGTAGCGCTCTGGACCTGTTTCAGGAAGCCCTTGACGCCCTGGAGG
>JAJZCY010000293.1 GCA_021828835.1 Acidobacteriota bacterium
GGCGGCCGTGTCCCAGGGGTTCAGGTTGAACTCCCAGAAACCCTCCAGCCGGCCACAGGCCACGTAGGCCAGGTCGAGCGCGGCAGAGCCGGCTCGGCGGACGCCGTGGGAGCGCAGCGTGAACTCATGGTAGAAGTGAATGTTCGGGCTGACATGGCGCTTGCGGCTCGGGAAGCCGGTGGCTAGCAGGGCTTCGGCCAGATGTGCGCAGCGCGAGGCATGAATTCTCTTGCCATTGAGGTACGCGCCCTGCCCGCGCTGGGCCGTGAACAGCTCGTCGCGGAGCGGGTCGTAGATCACGCCTGCCGCCAGCGGACCGTCGCCGTCCGCGGCAAGGCCGGCAGGACGGTGCTCCAGGCCCATCGAGACGCAGAACTGCGGAAAGCCGTGAGCGAAGTTGGTGGTGCCGTCCAGGGGATCGACGTACCAGCGGTACTCGCCCTCCATACGGTCGCGGGTGCCCTCTTCTCCGTAGACTCCGTGCTCGGGAAAGGCCTCGGCGAGGCGGCCGCGGATCAGCTTCTCCACCGTGCGGTCGGCGACCGTGACCAGATCCACGTCGCCCTTGTACTCCGTCTCAACGCCCTGGGCGTAGAACTCCCGGAGGCGTGCTCCGGCTTCGCGTGCGATCTGTGCAGCTTTCGGAACCAGGGCCGGATCGAGCGCGGCAGCCGGTTCGACGGAATGGCTCACGAGATCGCCTCACGGCCGGTGCGAGCCCCGGTGCGAAGCATGGAGCGGCGGCCCACCTCGCTGATGGTGCGGATCTGGTTCTTGTAGATAAACAGGTTGGGATGGCCCTCGCGGGTCAGGCGCAGCATGGCGTCGTCGAAGTATTCGATCCAGCCGCGGACGGTGTCGCCGTCGCGCAGCTTGATGGAGACGATGACCTGGCGGTCGCTGAGAGAGCGCAGATAGAGCGCCTCCTGGCCGGTTTCGCCGGGCGGAGGAGTCTTTGAGCGTCGGCGGGAAGCCAATGGTGGAGTCATGATTCCATTTTAGATGCAGGAACACGGGGCCGAGTCGGGGCGGCGGAGGCAGGAGTTTTGCACAGGGGATAGCGGGGGACGTGATTCGGGGGCCGTGGTGTTTGGGTCGTGAATGCTGCCGCCACGATCTCGATCACCGCCTCACGGGTGTTCCTGCGGGAACGAGGAAACCCCCGGGCTGTCGGCGTAGTAGCCGACGCGATGGCTGATGTGGAAGGCTCCCGGCGCCGCGCGGGGAATGGTGACGGTGATGCGGTGGAAGTCCACGCCGCGCACCTGATTCTTGGGGTAGTAGCCGAGCAGGTACTCGCTGCGCAGGTCTTCCGACAGCTTGGCGAAGATCTTGTCGAGTCCGCCCTCGCTCACGTAGTAGTACTTGCCGCCGGTCTGCTCGGAGAGCGTGATGAGGGCATGCTCGCCGCCGGTATCGCGCCCGGCGCTGGCGGCAATCGGTACGTCGATGATGGCGTACACCATCACGTCATTGCGCAGCGCTGCCTGGAGCGCCTGGGCATAGGTCGAGTTCTCCACGGTATCGTCGCCGTCGGAGACCACCACCAGCACCTTGCGCCCCTGCTTGTGGCCCAGCGCCTCGGAGCCGGCGCAGACCGCGTCGTAGAAGGCCGTGGCCCATCCGGTGTGCAGGTGATTCAGGCCATGGTCGATCTGCGACACCTTGTTCGTGAAGGGCGTCAGCACGCTGACCTCGGTGGCGAACTGGAGGACGCTCATCTGGTCCTGCGGACGAAGCACGGCGCGCACGAAGTGCTTGGCGGCCGCGGCCTCCGCGCCCAGATCCTTCTTTACGCTGCCGCTGGTATCGACGGCCAGCGTGAGCGCCAGCGGCACCTTCGACTGCCGGTCGAAGAGCGCGATGGTCTGCGGCCGGCCGTCCTCGAACAGCGCGAAATCGTCCTTGGTGAGCCCGCCCACAAGGGCGCCATTGTTATCTGTCACGCTGACAAATACATCCACGAGCCGCACGTCGAGCTTGAGGGTGGTGCCGGAGTCCTGCTGCGCGCGCAGCGCGGGCGCGGCGAACAGAAGCAGAGGGAGCCACACGAGAGAGGCCGACATCCGATGAGAAAACTTCATGCCCGCTCCGCTGGATCGATGCTCAACGGAGCGGGGAAGGGCTCGCCGGGAGCCCATACCGCGCCGTCCACAAAGATCTCTTTCTTCCAGATCGGGACGGTCTGTTTGAGCGTGTCGATGAGCCAGCGGTTGGCTTCAAACGCCTGCGCGCGATGGGCGCTGGCGATGACGATCAGCACGCTGGACTCGCCGATCTCCAGCCGCCCCAGCCGGTGCACCATGGTTACGTGGCGCACGCCAAAGCGGGTGAGCGCCTGCTGGGCCAGATCGTGCATCTGCCGCAGCGCCATCTCCTCGTAAGCTTCGTATTCCAGGTAGAGCGTCTGCCGTCCGCGGGAGTTGTTGCGCACGATGCCGTCAAATACTACGAGCGCCCCGTCCTCGGGACGCTTGGCGGCGGCCGCGAGGGACGCGGCGTCAATCACCTCGCGGGTGATGGCAATGTGCATCGGCTCGCTCTTGAGCCCAGCCGAGCGATCGCCTGCGTGCCCAGCGCCGCCGGAGACGGGGGGCAGGAGCGCGACCTCATCGCCGTCGTTCAGGACGTGCGAGGCCTGCGCGTACTCGGCGTTGACGCCCACGGCGATGCCCCGCAGCCGCGCCGCGTCCGAGGACTCCGCGCCGATCCTGGCCAGCAGGTCGGCGACGGTGGCGCCCTCCGGCAGCTCCACCTGCCGCTCGGAGCCGCCCAGCCAGTCCTTCAACACACCGAACGATACGACGCGCACACGCATGATCTCGAACAGAATACCGTTCCTGGGGGTTAGACGCGGAGGCAGAAAAGCCATGAGCCGGGAGCCAGGATCGAGTAGATGATAGCTGCGCGCGTTGGAGCGATGGGCTGGTCCGTAAATGACGCATCTGGCGTCGGGACGCCGCCAGGCCAGCCGGTCAGGAGACCGGCGCTCCATTTCGCCTACAAGCTTCCGGCGGCTACCAGAGCAGCTTCACCGCAAGCTGAATCTGGCGCGAGGTGGTTGCGGTGCTGGTGATGACGCCGGCCGTCGGCGATACGCCGGCGGGCGTAAACACCACCAGGTTGGGCGTGTTGAAGTTGGCGCGGTTGAGCAGGTTGAAGAACTCGGCGCGGAACTCGAGCGAGGTTTTCTCGTGCAGCGGCGTTTGCTTGAGCAGGGAAAAATCCCAGGTGGCGAGCCCCGGGCCGGAGAGCGAGTCGCGGCCCAGGTTGCCGTAAAAGCCGCTTCCCGGGGGAGGCGCAACGAACGCGGCTGGATTGAACCACTGCGTGGGTTTGCCCTCGATGGGCGAGCCGCGAAAGCCGGGATTCACAAAGGGACGCACCGGGTTCTTGCTGTCGCCGTTGTTGGAGGGGTTGTAGCTGAGCTGCGGCGTCAACGGGAAGCCGGACTCCAGGGTCAGGATGGAGTTGGCGGTCCAGCCGGAGGCGAGCGTGGAAAGGCCGCCATGGGAACCGCTGAGCCAGAGCTGGTGTGTGCCAAAGGGCAATTGGTAGCTGCCGTTGAAGACGAAGACCTGGCCGAGGTTGTAGGTGGCCGGTCCCCAGTCCGCTTGGGGATCGAAGGGATTCGCAACCAGGCCCGGCGCGTTGCCAGCGGCGGTGGCGTTGAGCGAATCGCCATCGTCCAGCGCTTTGGACCAGGTGTAGGCGGCGCTCAAGGCAAGCCCGCGGCTGATGCGGCGATTGAGTTCGGCCTGTAGCGCGTTGTAGGAACTCACCCCGATCGAATCCCAGGTCCATCCGGGGCCCAGCGCCGGATTCGCGAGCGGCGTGCCGGGCGCGATGTAGTACGCGCCCGCGGGCGCCGCGCCCTCGATCGGATAGGTGGCCGGGCACGAAGGCGCAGGACAGATCACGGGCGTGGGCTCATTGTCGTCCAGGCTGACCATCTCGTGATATCCATGCGAGCCAACGTAGCCGAGCAGGAACGTGGTGCTTGGCGAGAGTTGCTGTTCGAGGCGCAGCGACCACGAAACAAGCGTCGGTGTCTGCATGTCCGGCTGCACCCCGGCGGGCGCGATCACTGCGCCGGCCGGCACATGGCCCGCCGAGACCGGCAGGCTGGCAAGCGGCAGATTGTTGACGCTGTACGAGGGATTGAACGGCGCGTTCTGGTCCATGCGGTAGCCCAGCGCGTCCTGCAAGTCGTTGTACATGCCGAAGCCGGCGCGGACCACGGTGCCGCCG
>JAJZCY010000294.1 GCA_021828835.1 Acidobacteriota bacterium
GCCGTCCATATAAAGCAGCGCGCCCTTGGCGTGCAGAATGTCGGCGATCTTGTGGATCTCGCTTTCAAACACGCCGATGGTCGAAGGATTGGTAAGCATCAGCGCGGCGGTCTCATCATCCACCAGTTTTTCAAGCTCCGCCAGGTCCACCATGCCTTCGCTGTTCGACTTCAAATTCTGCACTTGATAGCCGCAGATCGCAGCCGTCGCCGGATTGGTGCCGTGCGCGGAGTCGGGGATGAGGATCTTCTTGCGCGGATTACCCTGCGACTCGTGCCAGGCGCGGACGAGGAGGATTCCGGTGAACTCGCCGTGGGCGCCGGCGGCCGGCTGCAGCGTGATGGCCTCCATGCCGCAGATCTCCTTGAGGCAGCGCTGCAGCAGGTCGATGACCTCGAGGATGCCCTGGGCCAGGGACTCGGGCCGGTAGGGGTGCGCGTCGGCCAGGCCCTCGATCCGCGAGACGAACTCGTTGACGCGCGGGTTGTATTTCATGGTGCAGGAACCCAGCGGATACATGCCCAGATCGATGGCGTAGTTCCACGTGGAGAGTCGCGTGAAGTGGCGGATGATCTCGATCTCGGAGAGCTCGGGGAGCTCCGCGGACTCGGTGCGGTACTCCTTTTGGAGGAGCTTTGCGGCATCCACGCGCGGCACATCCAGCGGCGGCAGCTTGTAGCCGCGCTTGCCGGGGGCGGATTTCTCGAAGAGCAGCCCTTCGTTCTGGGTGGGATGGAGCCGGACCTTGCCGGTGGTGTGTGGACCTGCGACTTCTGCCATTCGTTTTGGCCCTCAGGGGCTAAAGCCCTTCAATTTTGAGCTTCAAGGTACGAGCTTTCGCCCGTACCTTGAAGCTCATGTCGGAATATGCGGCACGGCAAAAGCCGTGATCTGTCCCAAAACTTCCTAGTTCCGCAGCGGTTTGCCTGTCTTCAGTGTAAATGCGATGCGCTCCTGGGTTTTGTGCTCGCCTACCAGCGAGAGGAAGGCCTCCAATTCCAGGCCCAGCAGATAGTCTTCATTCACCAGCGTGCCCGCCGTGACGCGGCCGCCGGCGAGGATGTAGGCGATCCATTTGGCGACCTTCTGGTCGTGCTCGCTGGCATAGCCGGCTTCCCCCATGAGGAAGGCAGCGGTCTCCATCAGGGCCAGCGCGCTGGCGCCCGGGGCCGGAACCGTGCGCGGCTGCGGCGGTGCGTAGCCACTCCCGGCGATCGCCAGCGCCTGGCCTTTGGCGTCGAGCAGCAGGCGGTCGCGGTTCATGGTGACGCGGTCGCCCGCCGAGAGAAATCCCATGGCGCGCGCCTCAGGGGCTGAGGTTGACACCTTGGCCATAGCGATCAGTTCCAGGCGATTTTTGAGGGCGGTCATCATCTCTGCGGATTGCGCGAAGCGTGAGGGCGGATCTTTCGGGTCCGGCGGCGCCAGCGCCGCAGCGAGGTCGATGGCGTGCAGGAGCGACTCCTTGGTGCCGCCGCCGGCGGGAATCAGGCCGACGCCGGCCTCTACCAGCCCCATGTACAACTCGGCGTGCGGCTGACGGCGCGCCGCGTGCAGTACGATCTCGGCCCCGCCGCCCAGCGTCAGTCCAAAGGGCGCGGCGACGACGGGGCGCGGGCAGAACTTCACCGCGGCGGTCATCCGCTGGAAGAGCCGGATCATGGCGGCGACTTCGTCAAACTCGCCCTCCTGCGCCGCCAGCAGGAGCTGCATCAGGTTGGCGCCGACCGAGAAGTTATCGCGGTCGCCGGAGATGACAAAGCCGGCGAAGTTGCGCACCGCCTCCGACTGCGCATCGAGCGTGGAGACGATGAAGTTGAGGACGTCTCCGCCGATGGCGTTCTTCAGGGAGTGCATCTCGATGCAGGCGATGCCGTCGCCGAGATCGACCAGCGAGCAGCCGGAGTTGGAGCGCAGCACCTTGCCCTGGCGGCGGAAGCCGGCCACGCGCGCGTGGCCAGGAACCGTTGTCATCGGCTCCATCGAACCGCTGGCCGGGTTGAAGCAGGCGTAGCTCTCAGTGGAATACCACGACGAGCACTTTGCGTCGAGCAGGTCCTGAACCTTGGCGCTGACCGGTATCGCGAGCGCTTTCATGCGCTCCACGGTGGCGGGCAGGCCGGCCGCGTCCCACAGCTCGAACGGGCCCAGCTCCCAGTTGAAGCCGGCGCGCATGGCGGCGTCGATGGAGGGCACGTCGGCCGCCACTTCGCCGATGCGGTCGGCCGCGTAGTTCCACAACCCGCTGAGCAGCGGCCACAGAAAGCCAGCAGCACGGTCGCGCGCGGGATCGGTGCTCAACAGCACCTTCAGCCGCTCGCCGACAGTGCCGCCATTTTTCGCCATCTCGAGCTGCGGCAGCTTCGGCTTCTGTGCCGGGCGGTACTCCATGGTCGCGGGATCGAGCACCAGCCGTTCTTCTTTTCCATCCGCGCCGCGGGACTTCCTATAGAAGCCGCCGCCGGTCTTGTCCCCGAGCCAGTTGCGCTTCAGCATCTCGTCGAGCAGCGCGGCGAAGCTGCCTCCGGTAGCCGGCTCGGGAAAGTTGCGGGCCACGTGGGCCAGCACGTCGATGCCGATCAGGTCGGCGAGACGGAAGGTGCCGGTGCGCGGGAACCCGAGCGCTGGGCCGGTGAGGGCGTCCACTTCTTCGATGGTGTAGCCGCGGTCGAGCATGAGGTTGGCCGCGGTGAAGACCAGGTTCACGCCAATGCGATTGGCGATGAAGTTGGGCGTGTCGTTGGCGTAGACCACCTGCTTGCCCAGCATGCGCCCGGCGAAGGCGGCAAAGCGGGCCACGATCTCGGCGTCCGAGTCGGCCATCGGGATCACTTCCAGCAGCTTCATATAGCGCGGCGGATTGAAGAAGTGCGCGCCGAAGAAGCGCGGCCGGAGCGCGGCGGGCAGGGTGGAGGCGATCCTGGAAATGGGCAGCCCCGAAGTATTGGTGGTGAGAATGGCTTGCGGAGAAAGATGCGGAACCACACGCTCCAGCAGCGCGGTCTTGATCTCCAGGTTCTCGGTGACAGCTTCCACCACCCAATCACACTCGGCCAGCTTGGGCAGGTCGTCGTCAAAAGTGCCGGGAGTGATGAGCCCCGCGCGTGCTGCTTCGAAGAGGGCGGCAGGCTTGGATTTGGCGAGGGCGGCAACGGCTTGTTGCGCCAGTGAGGTCTCGCCGGGACTTTTAGCGGGCAGATCGAGCAGCAGGGCAGGGATGCCGGCGTTGGCCAGGTGGGCGGCGATGCGCGAGCCCATGGTGCCGGCGCCGAGGACGGCGGCGCGGCGGACCAGCAGCGGTTGCGCGTTACGGCGAGGTGTGGCGATGGAAGCGGTTGCGGCGGAGCTCATGCGAAATCTCCCTGCGCGACGGTTAGGAAAGGAATACAGACGGCGGTATTTTGCACTGCGCGCAATTGGTTTGAAGCAGCGCAACGGCTCGACAGCCGCTTGCAGCATAGTGAAGGCTGCCGCGCGGGGTCAAGGCGGGGTGATCGTTTCCGCACACCCCGATTGATTTATGATGGCTTTAATTTTTTGCGGAGAAACAGCAGTGAGTGAGCTTGCGAAGACGAAAACTTCGGACCTGGCCGTGGTCATCCTGGCCGCGGGCAAGGGAACACGTCTTAGATCGAAGCGGCCCAAGGTGCTGCATGAGATCGGCGGCAAGCCGCTGCTGGCGCATGTGATCGCGGCGGCCAGCCAGGTGGTGGCGCCGGAACACATCTATGCGGTCATCGGCCACGAGGCCGAGCGGGTGCGCGCGGCGGTGGCCGCGACCGGCGTGCAATTCGTGGAACAGAAGGAGCAGCGCGGCACCGGCCATGCCATCCAGTGCGCGCGCGCCGCCATTCAGGGGTATCAGAATGTGCTGGTGCTCTCCGGGGACGCGCCGTTGATCCGGCCGGATACGCTCGCGCACCTGGAGCAGTTTCATCGCGATGAGAAGGCGGCGATGACCATTCTGACTGCCCGGCCGGCGAACCCTTTCGGCTACGGGCGCGTGCTGCGCAAGGATGCGGGCAGCTCTGAAGTGGAGGCGATCGTCGAGCAGAAGTCGCTGATGCCGGGGCAAGAGAAGATTGCCGAGATCAACTCCGGTTTTTACGCCTTTCGTACCGAGCCTCTGCTGGCGCATTTGGACAAACTGACCACCGCCAATCCGCATGGCGAGTTCTATCTGACCGATATGGCCGGCCTGCTGCGCGCGGCGGGCGAGCGGGTGGTGGCGGTGGAGG
>JAJZCY010000295.1 GCA_021828835.1 Acidobacteriota bacterium
GCCCCAGCCGGTGGCGTTGCCCGGCGTTTCCAAGATCATTGCAGTCGGCTCGGGAAAGGGCGGCGTGGGCAAAACCACCGTCGCCGTCAACCTGGCCATCGCGCTCTCCAAGATGGGCCACAAGGTCGGCCTGATCGACGCCGACATCTACGGCCCCAACGTGCCGCTGATGATGGGCTCGACCCAGCAGCCGCGGGTAAACGGGCAGATGATCGAGCCCAACCTCACCCACGGCATCAAGACCATCTCCATCGGCTACATCTCCCCCGGCGACAAGCCGCTGGTGATGCGCGGCCCCATGCTGCACCAGATCATCCGCCAGTTTCTGCAACAGGTGAACTGGGGCGAGCTCGATTACCTGGTCATCGACCTGCCTCCCGGCACCGGTGACGTGGTCATCTCCCTGGTCCAGACCGTGCCGCTCACGGGCGCCGTGGTCGTCTCCACCCCCAGCGACGTCAGCCTCGAAGACGCCCGCAAGGCCCTCGAGATGTTCGGTCAGGTCAACGTGGAAGTGCTCGGCATCGTCGAAAACATGAGCCACTTCACCTGCCCGCACTGCCAGCAGCAGATCGACATCTTCTCCAAGGGCGGCGCCGAGCGCACCGCAAAGCAGTTCAACATTCCCTTCCTTGGCTCCATTGAGCTCATCCCCGCCATCCGCGAGGGCGGCGACCGCGGCCTGCCCGTCACCCTGGCCGGTCCCAAGAGCCCCCAGGCCGCCGAGTTCTTTGGCGTCGCGGAAAAGGTGAAGGAGCGTGCCGATGCGGCCGCTGCCGCCGCCAAGGACGTGATCGAGATCCAGTAGCTGAGACAGGGATCGAGGGACAGAGATCAGGGATCAGAAATCAGGGAATCGAAAGCGGGGCGCAAGCCCCGCTTCGTGTATCCGCAAGGTTTGTGCGACAGCACCAACGCCCGGGCCACGCCTTCCATCGTGCCGTCGCAGCCAGCACTCCTCAAGCCTCAACTGCCAGCGCACAACTTCAGTCCTGCCGGACCAGCCGGCATCTTTCCGGCCGGTGCGAAGTGTCAGGGCACGCCTTCAGTCGTGCCAATCCCGCTCGCCGAAGCATCTGGGCTTCAGCCCCTGCGCAACCACTCCCCTTTACGGGTAGAGGCGCCTCTGCTTGATCTCGGCCGGGGGATCGCCGGCTTCGGCCATGTGCGCCAGGAGCCGCTCGCGCAGATAATCCGCCACCTCCATGTCCGGGCGGTCACCCAGGTAATGGACCAGCTTGGGCACGTCGCGCCGACCGGCGAGGTTCAGCAATTGGTGCGGGTCCGACGCCAGGTTGTACATCTGGTATTCCACGTAGTTGCGGCTGTATGGATGTTTGCCGGAGATGCTGGGATCTGCGACGCAGTAGGTCCACTCGTCGGTGCGCAGCGCCCGGCCCACCATCGACTGGCTGATCTGAATCAACGCTTCCTGCCGCCATGCTTTGCGCGCCGCCGGATCGTTCACCAGCGGCAGCATGCTGCGCCCAACCATCGTGGAGGGCGCCTTCACGCCGGCGGCGTCCAGCAGCGTCGGCGTCACGTCGATCATGCTCACCAGGTCGCGCACCATGCGCGACTGGTTGAATCCAGGCCCCTGCACCAGCAGTGGAATGTGGATCGAACTTTCGTGCGGGCTGCGCTTGTACTCTTCGTTGCGGGTGCGGAAGTGGCAGCCGTGATCGCTGATAAAGAGAAAGATGGTGTCATCCGTCATGCCCTGTTCGTCGAGGGTCTTCAGGATCGTGCCCACCGAGTCGTCGATACTCTTGATGTCGCCGTAGTAGTTGGGCAACTGCTCGTCCCAGTCGCCTGGAAAGAAGCGCAGATCCTGCGGGACAAAGGGATTCACATAACGCTCACGGTAGCCCATGGGCGGCACAAACGCGTTCGCGTCGTTCTGGAAGTGCGGCTCCAGTTGCGAGACCACCAGCAGAAACGGCTTCTCCTGCTTCTGCCGCAGAAACTTCACCGCGCGGTCGGTCAGGTAGTCCACGCGATAGATGTCCTGGTAGTGCATGGCCTCGCCGTCGCCATTCCAGATCGTGCCCTCGTAGGGATGCGAGGTGTTCTCCAGTTCGTTCGCGCCTTCCCACAGGTCGAGGAATCCGCCGCGATACTCGCGCGGAACAAACCCCATGCTCTCCGGCTTTGCGCGGCCGCCAGGCGCCAGATGCCACTTGCCGATGTAGTTCGTCGAGTAGCCTTCGGAGCGCAACACCGTGGCCAGCGTGACGGCATCGGGCTTGAGGCCCAGTTCCGGAGTGGTCAGCGTCCACACGCCGGTTTGCGTCGCATACATTCCGGTGAAGAGACACGCCCGCGACGGCGAGCACAGAGGCTGATTGGTAACCGCATTCTGAAAGGCCACCCCGCGCGCCGCCACGCCGTCGAGATTGGGCGTCACCTTCATGGGATTGAGGCCGTAGGCGCTCACGCAGTCCCAGCGAAACTGATCGGCGATGTACACGACGATGTTCGGGCGCTTCCTGGGAGTTGGATCCGCCTGGGACGTGCCACTCAGCGCGGGCAGCGCCGCGGCTGCGGCGGCAGAGCGCATCAGGAAATCCCGGCGCGAAGAAAGGGAAGACGAAGAGCCCGCGTGCGAATCACCCATACAAGATTTCCCCGTGATGTCGATTAGGTCTGCTGGAGTGCGCGATCAATGCCATTTCATTGTAGGACGGCGTGCGGGCCGGGAGACCCACCGTCGAGCCGGCCGTGAAATCAGCGCTACGAAGATGCGTGAAGACGGCAGCAACTCAGCCGTGAAGAAAGAGTGCTCAGGTCCCCGATGCCGGGGACCTGGAGATTACAAACCTGCCGCGCCGGGAACGGCTATTTTGCGGCAGCGTTACGCTTGGCCAGGAAGCGCTCCATGAAGCCCGTATCGAACTTCCCTTCCCGGAACTCTTCGTCCTGGAAGATCTCCTGGTGCAGAGGAATGCTGGTGTCGATGCCCTGCACCACGAACTGCCCGAGAGCGCGCTCCATGCGGGCCATGGCTTCAGCGCGGTCCTTGCCGTGCACAATGAGCTTGGCGATCAGCGAATCATAATACGGCGGCACCACGCCTTCGGCGTATTGCGCGGTATCCACACGCACGCCGTTGCTGCCGGGCACATTGAACGCAGTGATCTTGCCCGCCGAGGGCGTGAACTTGCGCGGGTGCTCGGCGTTGATGCGGCATTCGATGGCATGACCCCGAATCTCCAGCTTGGGCGGCAGGATATCGGAGAGCTTTTCGCCGCAGGCGATGCGGAGCTGCGCCTTCACCAGATCGATGCCGGTAATCGCTTCGGTGACCGGGTGCTCCACCTGGATGCGGGTGTTCATCTCGATAAAGTAGAGATTGCCCTTCGGATCCATCAGGAACTCGATGGTGCCGGCGTTCTGGTACCCGATATCGGCGAGGCTGCGGCTGAGGGTGCGGCCGATCTCCTCGCGCAGTTTGGGCGTAACCTGGAGCGAGGGCGCTTCCTCGATGAGCTTCTGGTGGCGGCGCTGGATCGAGCACTCGCGCTCGAAGAGAGTGACCACGTTGCCGTGTTCGTCGGCGAGAACCTGGAACTCGATGTGGCGCGGGTTCTCGATGAACTTCTCCATGTAGAGCTCACCGTTGCCAAAGGCGTTGGCGGCCTCGGCATGAGCGGCATGGTAGAGGTTGGGCAGTTCCTCGGGGCTGCGCACGATGCGCATGCCGCGTCCGCCGCCGCCTGCCTTGGCCTTCAGGATGACGGGGTAGCCGACCTGCTCGGCGGTGGCCAGCGCCTCTTCCAACGTGGGCAGTATGCCGTCCGAGCCGGGCAGGATGGGCACCTTGGCCTTCTTCATGGCTTGGCGCGCCTTCTCCTTTTCACCCATCAGCCGGGTCACCTCGGGCGGGGGTCCGATGAACTTGATGTTGGAGGCGCGGCAGACCTCGGCGAAGTTGGCGTTCTCGCTCAACAGCCCGTAGCCGGGGTGAATCGCATCCACATCGGCGATCTCGGCAGCGGAGATGACGGCCGGCACGTTGAGATAGCTGTCAGTGGGTCGCGGCGGGCCGATACAAATGGCCTCGTCGGCAAAGCGAACGTGCAGCGAGTTGCGGTCGGCCTCGGAGTAGACGGCGACGGTACGCACGCCCAGCTCCCGGCAGGCATTGATGACGCGAAGCGCAATTTCGCCGCGATTGGCGATGAGGACTTTACGAAACATAATTAGCGAG
>JAJZCY010000296.1 GCA_021828835.1 Acidobacteriota bacterium
GTGCGGGGGCGCGTCCAGCAGACGCGATCCCTCGAGCAGGCCCGCCGGGTAGGTGAGCCACACCGGGTACCAGTACGATTCGATTTCGCGGGTCGCCGGCCACCGCGAACTCGCTCCACCGTCAAAGTTTTCAAACGAGGGAGGGTTGAGGAAGAGAGTTTTCAAAGGCATAGCCATCCTAACCATCTTACCATTCAGATGGATTTGTACAGGAATTTAGTTGTGCCCCGGCTCAAGCCGTAACCTCATGGTTTCCCTAGGGATAATCCCAAAGCAGCCGGCGATTCCAGGCCCGCCCTCCCAGAGTCTGCCCGCGGCGGCCTCAGTTACTTCCCTCCGGAGGTGCGCTGCTCGCACCCCATCTCCGGCGCGATGCGGCGGGAAGTCACCAGGGCCGAAGCAGTTGGGGCTCCTGGGCACGGGTCTTCGCCCCTCACCGGCCTGGCACAGCCAGCCACGGTTCTTCCGAGGCGCATTGCGCCCTCTTTTCCGTCAACTAGGGCCGCTCGCTGGATCGTAGTTGAGGTTCTGCGCCAGCCAGCGTTCCACCTCGACAATGCTCATGCCCTTGCGCGCGGCATATTCGGCCACCTGGTCCCTGCCGATCTTGCCCAGCGCGAAGTAACGCGACTGCGGATGCGCGAAGTAGAGCCCGCTCACGCTGGAGCCCGGCCACATGGCAAAGGACTCGGTGATCTGGATTCCGGCGCTCTTCTCCACATCAAGCAATTGCCAGATCGTTCCCTTCTCCGTATGGTCAGGGCACGCGGGATAGCCGGGTGCCGGACGGATGCCCCGATACTTCTCCTCGATCAGTTCAGCATTGCTGAGGTGTTCCTCGCAGCCGTAGCCCCACTCCTCGCGGACCTGTTTGTGCAGGCACTCGGCGAACGCTTCGGCCAGACGATCGGCCAGCGCCTCAGCCATGATGGCGTTGTAGTCGTCGTGCTGGGCGCGGAAGCTGGCGCAGAGCTCTTTGAGCCCGATACCGCTGGTGACCGCGAATGCGCCGATGCTGTCACGGAGGCCGGTCTCAGCGGGGGCAATGAAATCGGCCAGCGAGCGACAGGGCTCGTTCCCTTCCCAATCGGCCTGCTGGCGCAGGAAGTGAAACTTGGTGCCGTTCTTATCCTGGAGTAGCTCCACATCATCGCCCACAGCATTGGCCGGAAAGAACCCGTACACTCCGCGAGCGGTAAGCAAGTTCTCCGCAATGATCCGGTCGAGCAGCGCGTTGCCTTCACTGAACACCTGGCGCGCCTGCGCGCCGTACTGCGGATGATCAAAAATGCGCGGGTAGACGCCCTTCAGCTCCCAGGCATGAAAGAACGGGGTCCAGTCGATGAACTCGCGCAGCGTAGCCAGCGAAAATTTATCGAGCACACGCACGCCGGTAAAGGAGGGCGTGGCGATATCCTCGGCGCGCCACTCGATGGGCGTGCGCCGCGCGCGGGCGGTGGCCAGATCCACTAGCTTCTGCCGTGGCCCGGCGTGCTGCTTGCGCAGGCTCTCGTACTCCACGCGGAGCTGAGTGATGAACGCCGGCTTGGCTTCGTCGCTCAGCAGGCTGCTCGCCACCGGCACCGCGCGGCTGGCGTCGAGCACGTGAATGACCGGCTCGCTGTAGCTGGGCGCAATCTTGATGGCCGTGTGCGCGCGGCTGGTCGTCGCGCCGCCGATCAAGAGCGGCAGCTTGAATTGCTGGCGCTCCATCTCGCGCGCTACGTGCACCATCTCGTCGAGCGACGGCGTGATCAACCCGCTGAGGCCGATGATGTCGGCCTTCTCGGTCTTGGCGCGCTCCAGAATCTTCTCGGCCGGCACCATCACGCCCATATCGATGACTTCATAGTTATTGCAGGCCAACACCACGCCCACGATGTTCTTGCCGATATCGTGCACGTCGCCCTTGACCGTGGCGAGAACAATCTTCCCCTGCGTTTTAACTGCCTGGCCGGCAGCGGCCAACGCGGCCTTCTCCGCCTCCATGAAGGGCGTGAGATAGGCCACCGCCTTCTTCATCACGCGCGCCGACTTCACCACCTGGGGCAGAAACATCTTGCCCGCGCCGAACAGATCGCCCACGATGCCCATGCCATCCATGAGCGGCCCTTCGATCACGGCGAGCGGCCGCCCCAGCTTGACGCGGGCCTCCTCGGCGTCCTGTTCGATGTACTCGTCGATGCCCTTCACCAGCGCGTGCGCCAGCCGTTCTTGGACGCTGCCGTTGCGCCATTCTTCGGTCTTCTTTTCTGCTGCGCCCGCGCCGGCGGCCTTCAGCTTTTCGCCAAAATCCACCAGCCGTTCCGTCGCATCCGGCCGCCGATTCAGCAGCACGTCCTCCACCAGCTCTTTCAGCTCCGGCTCAATCTCCTCGTAAACCTCCAGCATGCCGGCGTTGACGATGCCCATATCCATTCCCGCGGCGATGGCGTGATAGAGAAACGCCGCGTGCATGGCCTCGCGCACTTTGTTGTTGCCCCGGAAGCTGAAGGAGATGTTCGAGACGCCGCCGCTCACCTTGGCGTGGGGCAGGTTCTCCTTGATCCAGCGCGTGGCGCGGATGAAATCCACGGCATAGTTGTTGTGCTCCTCCATGCCGGTGGCCACGGTGAGGATGTTGGGATCGAAGACGATGTCTTCCGGCGGGAAGCCGACCTCGTCCACCAGAATCCGGTAGGCGCGCTCGCAGATGCGGATGCGGTCTTCAAAGCTGGCCGCCTGGCCCTGCTCGTCGAAGGCCATCACCACCGCGGCCGCGCCGTACTTACGCACCGCGCGTGCATGCTCGCGAAACTTCTCTTCGCCTTCCTTCAGAGAGATGGAGTTGACGATGCCTTTGCCCTGAAGGCACTTCAAGCCGGCCTCGATCACCTCCCACTTGGAGGAATCGACCATGAAGGGGACCTTCGCAACCTCCGGCTCGCTGCCCAGCAGTTGCAGAAAGCGCGTCATGGCGGCCACGCCGTCGATCATCCCCTCGTCCATGCAGATGTCGAGCACGTTCGCGCCGTTCTCCACTTGCTGGCGCGCGATCGCCACCGCCTCTTCGTACTTGCCTTCCTTGATGAGCTTGGCGAACTTGGGCGAGCCGGCCACGTTGGTGCGCTCGCCGATCATGATGAACACGCCCTGCTGCTGCGTGAACGGCTGCGAACCGGACAGGCGCAGCGGCTTGAAAGAATTGGCGAGAAGCTGGTCGTTCCCTGGCGTGCTCATGCGCGGCTCCCGGTCAATGCGTCTTGCAGCTTGCGTGGCGGCAGGCCTTCCAGTGCTTTGGCAATCGCGGCAATATGCTCCGGCGTATTCCCGCAGCAGCCCCCGGCGATGTTCACCAGACCGGCATCGGCGAAGCGCTTGAGCGCTCCCGCCATGTCCTCCGGGCCAAGATCGAAACCCGTCTCGGCCAGCGGATTGGGTAATCCTGCGTTCGGGTAGCACGAGATCGCCGCATCCGCCTTCTCCGAAAGCTCGGCCAGAAACGGATACATCAGGTCCGGACCCAGAGAGCAGTTCAGGCCGATCGAGATCGGGTGCACATGGCGCACGGCGTTCCAGAAGGCCTCCGTGGTCTGCGCGGAGATCATCGTCTCGCCGCCACGGCCCACCGCCGCCGAAATCATCACCGGGACTTCCCTGCCCGTCTCGTCAAAGACCTCCTGAATGGCCACCAGCGCGGCCTTGGCATTGAGCGAATCGAAGATGGTCTCCACCAGCAGCGCATCCACCCCGCCGGCCAGCAGCGCGCGCGCCTGTTCGGCATACGCGGTCTTCACCTGGTCGAAGGTCACCACCCGGAACCCCGGATCGTCGGCATCCGGCGAGTTGGACAGCGACACCGTCAACGGCCCGATCGCGCCTGCCACAAAGCGCTGCCGGCCGGTCTCGGCGGTGAAGCGGTCCGCCAGTTCCCGGCACTGCCGCGCCGAGGTCTCGTTGATCTCCCAGGCCAGATCCTGCAGAAACTTGTTCTCAATCACCGTCTGGTAAAACGCCGGATCTTTGCGGCCGCCGTGCTCGCGCGGATCATCCACAAAAAACTCGCTCTGCGCGATGGTGGTAGCGCCGAAGGTGTTGGTCTCCAGAATATCCGCGCCGGCCTCCAGAAAGCGGCGATGAATGTCGCAGATCATTCCCGCCTGGGTGATGGAGAAGAGATCGCCGTTATTGAGCAGGTCCTTCTT